>CAZKPR010000013.1:9010-37117 GCA_964554685.1 uncultured Leptospirales bacterium
TCCTCTTCCATCGCGTTATTGCACAAGAGTAACGGAACATTATTTTTTTGCAATTACGAAACGGAGAAAAGGGCTTTTTCCCATGGCTCTCCCGCAAAAAAAATTTTTTTAAATTGTACTTGCCATCATAACGTACCCACGGTTTGTGTCCACAAATTAACTCATGATGTTGAGAAATATGAAATCACTGAAAGCTCTTATCGTCATCGTCGCCCTCTGCGGGTTCCTGATGGGGACCTACACGTCGCTCCTCTCCTGGGGCCTTATCAACCTCTTTACGGACAGGGAGTTCACCGCGGAGGGGCTTGAAAAAGCGGAGGCCTTCAATCCGGACCGAGACATCCTCTTCCTTCCGCAAATCGGGGGCAGGGATATCTTCGAATCGTCCCGGGATCTCTCCATCTGTCGAAATCGCGAGGTCCGGCGACACATCTATCTTTACCTGACAAGCAAGCGCCCCTACCTGGTGCGCGCGATTGAGCGATCGCACCTCTACGAGGAAACGATCAGGAAGGTATTCAGGGAAAACAGCGATATCCCCGAAGAACTTATCCTCCTGCCGCTCCTCGAGAGCTGCTTTGATCCCTATGCCGTTTCAACAAGCAAGGCCGTGGGACTCTGGCAGATAATGGATAATACCGCCGGCCCCCTGGGGCTCAGGACCGATCGCTGGATAGACGAGCGCCGGGACGTTGAAAAATCAACGGCGGCGGCGATACGCCACCTCCGGACAATGCACTCGCTATTCGGTCGCTGGGACCTGGCCCTGGCTGCCTATAACGGCGGCGCGGGCTATCTGAAAAGGACCATGGAAAGCGCCGGCACCGGGGACTACTGGAGGTTGATCGAAAGGGGCCTCCTGAGGCAGGAGACCAGCGAATACGTTCCGAAATTCATCGCACTTGTGCTCATCTACAAAAATCAACGCCTCTTCGGCATCCATGAGGATATCACCCCCCCCGAAAAGGCTGAAACCGGGCGGATAACCCTCGAGCGACCCGCCGACCTGCGCGACGTGGCGCGTCTCGGGGGCGAAAAAGTTGAGACCATCAGGAAGCTCAACCCGGAGCTCAAGACGCTCATCACGCCCCCGACCATGCCCCGCTACAGGCTCCTGGTTCCCCTCGAAGCCAAGAAAAAGATGGAGAAAAACCCCGAAGGGCTCTACCGGTCAGGGATCACCAGGGTCATCCCGCACCGCGTCAGGGCCGGAGAAACCCTCGGGGGGATTGCCCGGCGCTATAAAAAAAAACATCGCATATCATCCGCTATAATCGCCTGAAAAACCCCAATTC
This sequence comes from uncultured Leptospirales bacterium, assembly GCA_964554685.1. GTDB lineage: Bacteria > Spirochaetota > UBA4802 > UBA4802 > UBA5550 > RBG-16-49-21. Next base: position 10,306 of record CAZKPR010000013.1, read on the forward strand.
CATAAGGCCCGGACAGATCATTTACATTCCCTACTGACGGAGTAATTCGAAAAAATCTCTTGTCACGGCGCGGGGTCCTGCTACACCTGTATCAATTATCCGAATATCCGAGGAGCGCGATCATCCATGGACATGTATGCAATAACAGGAGGGAGGAAACTCTCCGGGGACGTAAGGATTTCAGGAGCGAAAAACGCCGCCCTCCCCATCATCGTGGCAAGTCTTCTTGCGGACGGGGAAACCGTCCTGAAAAATGTTCCCGACCTGAAGGATATCCGCACGATACTGCAGGTCATCGAATGCCTCGGCGCGCGGTACGACTTTAACACCGGGGAAAACACGCTTCGCATCAGGATCGGGTCCATTCGCAACGCCGAGGTCCCCTACGACCTCGTGAAGACCATGCGGGCCTCGGTCTACGTGATGGGTCCACTGCTGGCCCGGGCGGGGGAGGCCGATGTCTCGCTTCCCGGAGGCTGCGCTATCGGCGAGAGGCCCGTCGACATTCATCTCTCGGGCTTCGAGGCCATGGGAGCAACCATCGACCTTGAACACGGCTACATCAAGGCCCGCGCCGCTTCGCTCAGGGGCGCTGAATTCAAGATGAGGAACGTTTCCGTCGGGGCCACGGCGAACCTGCTCATGGCCGCGGTGCTGACCAGGGGAAGGACCATACTCGACAACTGCGCCATGGAGCCCGACGTGGTCGACCTGGGCAATTTCCTCATGAAAATGGGCGCCAGAATAACGGGCCTGGGGACCGAACGGATCGAGATAGAGGGAGTGGAGCGGCTCGAGCCGGTCACGCATACGATCATGCCGGACAGGATAGAGGCGGGAACCTACCTGATTGCCGGCGCTGCCACCCGTGGGGAGGTCCGGACCACAGGGATCGAACCCGCGCATATCGGTGCATGCCTGGAGACCCTTTCTGAAATGGGGTTCCAGGTCAACACGGGGAAGGACTGGGCCTCCGTGGCTCCCACGGAGGCACCGCGGGGCGCGATCATTAAGACGCTTCCCTACCCCGGGTTTCCCACGGACCTCCAGGCCCCCGCGATGGCCCTCGCAACCACCATACCGGGGATTAACGTGATTATCGAAACAATATTCGAGAACCGGTTCACCCACGTGGCGGAGCTCCGCCGCATGGGGGCCGACATCACGATCGAGGGCAACGTGGTCATCGTACGGGGCGTGAAGAGACTCTCTTCGGCGCCGGTCATGATGTCGGACCTTCGCGCCGGCGCGGCACTGGTGGTCGCCTCCCTGGCGGCGGAGGGGGAAACGGAAATCCGGCGCATCTATCACTGCGACCGGGGCTACGAGCGCCTCGACGAAAAGCTCACATCCCTGGGGGCCGAAATCCGGCGCGTCAAGGGTGGTTCGGCGTAGTCATTCCCGACGCATCCGCAACCCCGTCGAACTCCGCGAGCACGTCTTCGTTCTCCTGGGGATAACGGAGATTCACCAGTAAAATGGCAAGGGCATTGGCAGCGAACCCCGGCGCCAGCTCGTAGCAGTATGCGCCCAGGCCGAGGTGCTTCCAGAGCACGAGGACGGTGGTTCCCGTCACCATCCCCGCGAGGGCCGCGCGCCACGTGGTCTTTCGTGAAAAGAGCGCGAAGAGCACCACGGGACCGAAGGCCGCCCCGAACCCTCCCCATGCGTACGCCACCACGCCGAGGACCGTGGCATTGGGATTGAGAGCGAAAAGGTAGGCCACGAGGGATATGGCGATGACGCTCAATCGACCGACCCGCATCTGCTCACGGTCCGTGGCGTTCTTTCTGATCGCCTTCAAATAGATGTCTTCCGTGATGTTCGATGAACAGACCAGGAGCTGTGAATCGATGGTGGACATGACAGCGGCGAGGATGGCCGAGAGAAGCACCCCGGCGATCCATGGATTGAAGAGGCGGTCGACAAGGTGGATGAACACCTTTTCCTCCTCGCCGCCTGCAAGTCCCGGGAAAAGTGGCATGGCGACAAAACCGACTGCCACGGCGCCCAGAAGGGAAACGAAAACCCAGGCCAGGGCGATGCGTCTTGACCTCGGTATCCCCGAAGGGCTCTCGATGCCCATGAATCGCGCAAGGATGTGGGGCTGCCCGAAATATCCGAGGCCCCATGCCACGGATGAGATGATGGCGAGAAGGGGCATCCCGCCTGATGGCAGAATGCCCCCGGGAATCTTAGCCGCGTCCATGGCGCTCGTTATGCCGCCAATACCCCCGGCGTCGCCGAAGGCGAAAAGGGGCACGGTCACGATAGCAAAAACCATGATCGATCCCTGGATAAGGTCGGTCCAGGACACCGCAAGAAAACCCCCGAGGAACGTGTAGAGCACGATCACCGAGACGCCGGCGGTCACCGCCCAGGTATAATCAATCGCGAAAACCGATTCGAAGAGCTTCCCGGACGCCACCAGCCCGGAAGATATATAAATGGTAAAGAACACGAGGGTGATGAGGGCGGTCAGGGTGCGCAGCAGGCCCGTGGGATCGCGGAACCTGGCCTCAAAGAAAATGGAAAGCGTCAGGGCATCGGTTGTCTCGGTGTAGACGCGGAGCCGCCGGGCGACAAAACCCCAGTTGCACAGCGTCCCCGCGAAAAGCCCTATGGCGATCCAGACCGCCGCCGGGCCGCCCAGGTAGACGGCGCCCGGCAGGCCCATGAGGAGCCATCCGCTCATGTCGCTTGCCTGGGCAGATATCGCGGTCACCCAACGACCGAGTTTCCTGCCCCCGAGAAAATAATCATCCACATGTGAAGACCGCCGGTAAAAATATAATCCGACCCCGATCAATACAATCAGGTAAAGGGCAAAGGTTAGAAATACCGGCGCATCCATCAAGGCTTCCTCATTGTGTGATATGACAACACCATGAGGATAACGAATGTTTCAAGAAAAATTTCATTATTAATCGATTGTATCCGTTAAAGCCTTGCCACATGACACACAGGAGATACAGCCCCATGGAAACCACGCTCAACCTTCACGCTTCCACACTGGTCAGTATAACTGCCGCAGCCCGCGCGAAGGGTGTTTCACGTTCAGCGCTCATACGCACGCTCTTCAAGCGGATCATGAATGATATGTCTGACCCGGATACTATCGGCATCGTGGTACGATATCAAGGCAGACGCAGGCCAGAGGAATGGCATGTTTTTCATCTCCAGGTGAGGCCTGACGAATATGAGTTTTTTCTTGATTTAAAGAAACTTCTAAAAATGTCTGTTTCGCTAATTCTCGCCATTGCGGTTAAAAAATACCTGAATGGAAAGGAAGCATTATCAACCGATAACTATCGTTATAAGGACTATACAATAATTAAAATGACAACAGGCAACATGCTCACATGGAAATTCATCTGGGGCTATTCCACGACAATGGAAAGATTAGATATATAAACACTCATTAAGAATTTTAATAATTTCCAATTTCCACACTGCCGATACTGTATATGACATAAAGGGGGCTGCCATGATTCGTGGTATCTACACCGGCGCGAGCGGAATGATCGCCCAGCAGGCACGGCTCGACACCGTTTCCAACAACCTTGCGAATGTCGACAAAACCGGCTTCAAGAAAGACCTCACCCTTTTCAAGGCCTTTCCGGACATGCTGATACGGCGACTGCGCGAAAGCGGTCTCGGGATAACCCCGGCAGGCTCCTACGATTCCATGCCCTATGTCGGGAAACTGGGAACAGGCGTCGAGGTAAACGAGGTCTACACCGACTTTGACCAGGGATCACTGCAGCGCACGGAGAATAATTTTGACCTGGCCCTGGAGGGTCAGGGATTCATGACGGTCCAGACGGAACGGGGCGAACGCTACACACGGAACGGCTCTTTTACCATCAACCAGGAGGGGGTCCTGATGACCCACAACGGGTATCCCGTCATGGGAGAAAATGGCATCATTAGGGTCCAGCAGAATAACTTCATAGTAAACGAGCGCGGCGAGGTGATCGCCAATGCCGCCATCGGCCCCGACGAGCTCGCGAGCATGGCGAACAACGACTGGAGCCAGCCCGTGGTTGTCGACCGGCTCAAGCTCGTTGATTTCGAGCATATAAGGGAATTGAAGAAGGAGGGAGATTCCCTCTGGAGGGAAACCGAGTTCTCCGGCCCCCCGCTTCCGCCGGGGAACCTGAAGGTGGTACAGGGATTCCTGGAAAAATCGAACGTGAACATGGTCCGTGAACTCGTGGACATGATAGAGGTCCAGCGCAGTTACGAGGCAAACCAGAAGGCGGTCCAGGCCCACGACGCTGAGCTCGGAAGGCTTATCAACGAGGTCGCCCGGTAATCCCCGCCGATCATCCTCATTAAGACCCTCTTCTCTAACGGAGATAAGGTAATAATTATCTGGACCTTTCCTTGATAAGGAAAGGTCCAGATTTCGTTATCACCCCTCAATGATTCGTCAACTACTGCTGTACGCAGATGATTCTTTTCTCCTCGTTGCAATCTGCAGTACCTGAACATACCGAAAGGGAGTCAACTGCCCCGCCGGCCCCATATGAGGCGAAATATGGCTCGAACGGATCGACCTCGCTGTTGGTAAGGTTCCACCTGGAGCAATTGTCACCGTACGTCGCCGCGGTCGTCATGTCAACATTCATACCGGTCCAGTAACTTCCACTCGCGCTGAACGGGCGCTCCATTGGGAATGGTATGAGCCCATACGCATCGGCGATGAAAAGCCTTGTGGTCCACGCATTACCGGAAGCGCCCGTGCGCAGATAGTAGTGATGATTCGGCTTCAGCACCCATCCCGTCTGTCCCGTATCATCAGTGCCGGTAGTCGTGGCGACACGCTCATCGCCATCGACCATGAGGGCCTTGTAGGTGACGGAACCAAGTCCCGTGGGCTTGGCAGGATCGGATCCATTGCAATAGGCATCAGCCGTTGAAACTCCCGGCGCCATTTCGCCGTTGCGGTCTACCGAGGTGACCCAGACCGCCTTCGCGGGGGGTTCGTTATCATCATTTATTACCGCAACATTGAAATTCTGTCCGCTGAAAACCCCGTCCGAGCTTGTCACGGTGAAGCTCACATTGCTGCTCACGTTCCCATCGGCTATCGTGTCATCCTCTCCCGTCACGGTCACCTCCTGGTTACTATTCCAATTTACGTCCGTGAATGTGAGTTCGGTCGGGGTCACGCCCTGGCATTCCGTGGCGTCGGTGCAGGCCACGGCCATCACGACGTTATGGGAAGGTTGTGCGCCGAGCCTGACATTGATAGTGGCCGTATCGCCGTCCTCCGAGGTGTGCCCTGTCACCGAGGTCACGTATCTCTGCTCGTTATCAGAGTTGGTGAGAGTGTAGGTTCCGGGAATCTCGTACGTCAGGCCGCCGGTTGATTCTTCCGGATCCAGGTGATATGTCACGGTACCGTCGAAGATGACGTCATCCACGCCGGTTACCACGACCCTGTTTGAACCGGAAGAATCGAGCCTGTTGTAGTTGGAGGCGTTAATGAAGACAGTGCCGTCCGCTGGCGGGGCCCCTTCGGTAGCGTCGTCCACGTCAAAGTTAACGTTCACAGCCGATCCGGGCGCCGATTGCGTTATCAGGTAGAACGACGCCTGGCCCCCCGATTCGGTCGTGGAGGAGGTGTTCGCTCCGGTGCAGGCGCAGTCCACTATCAACGTGGACTGGTCATTATCGCAGCTCCGGATGTTGAACGAGGGCTTGCCCACATAGGTGTGACCGACATTGCCGTAAACGAGGTCCGCCGTCGATATGTTGAAGCTGACCACATAGGTTAGATTACCCTCGTTGGTCCCGTCAGAAGCCCCGGTCACCCGGACCGTCTGGGGCACGTTCCAGTTTGAAGGGGTAAAGGTCAGCGAAGGAACGTTCAGGGTCCCGTCATTATGGGTGGAACTGCTCGTAAGATTGAGGGTGACCGCGGAGAGGGGTTTTGACCTCAGGCTGATCTCGAAGTTCGCGTACTGGTACCCGAGGTTCCCCATGTCGTCCGTGGCGAACCCGTTGAAACTCTGGTTCGACGCGCCCATCTCGGTGGTCGTGCCGTTTGCCGTCACCACGAAGCCTGCCACATCGGCGTCGAAGTTGTTCACCGTCACGTTTCGCGGTTTCTTTCCGTGGTAATCCGGATCGCCGCTTACCACGTTGAGAAGGCCGAGGATGTACTGGACGTCGCCGTCCTCGACGTAATCCCTCTCGGGGGTCACGGTGACGATCTGTTCCGCTGCCCAGTTTGCGTCGTTGAAGGTGAGGCTCAATTTGTCGACACTCCCTTCTTTATTAAGGTAATTCTTTATGTCGTAGGTGTCGTTGATGGGGATCGTCACCGTGGTCCCCGCGGCCGGCTGCTTGTTCAGCCTGACCCTGAACGTGGCGTTCTGGCCCGCCTCGGTGGTTTCCCTGCTCATCCGCGACACGCGTATTCCCGCCCCGTCGTTATCTTCGATGTAGACCCGCACGTCGGAGGGTTCCTTGCCGTCGTATCCGCCCCCCGTCGCGGTGCCGAGTTCGATCATGACCGGTGTGGAGGGATCCTCCACCCCGTTGTCGACCGCCGATACGGTGACGGTCTGCGGGGTGTCCCAGTTCGACGTCGTGAAGGTGAGCGAGGACCTGTTCACCGTGGCGCGGGATTCGTCCTCGCTCGCCACGGGTATGGTGACATCGCCGGAAGGAGCGGTGCCGAGGACCACGGTAAACGTGCCGTCCGATTCACCCCACTCGCCGCCTCCCCCTTCCACGAGCTCAAGCACGAGGGGGGTTACGACTATCGACGCCTGGGCGTCCAGGTTGGTAACGGACACGGGGCCCAGTGTTATCCCGTTGTAACTCACATCGAGGCTTTCGCTGTCGCCTATCTGGATATAGTACGCCTGGTGGCCGTCCTCGATGCCATCATCCACGGCGGTGACCGTGACGGCCTGCGGCACGTCCCAGTCCTCCGGGGTGAAGGTCAGGGTTCCCCGGTCGACCGCACCCTCGGACTCATCCGTGCTCGCGATGCCGGGGATGACCACGTCGAAGGCCGGCTGGGTGCTCAGCCCGACGTAAAAGGTCGCGGTATGGGAATCGCCCGCTGCTTCCGTCGTTTCAAGCGACAGTGGCGACACGACGATGCTGTAGGTTTCGTCGTCAAGGACGAGTACGGGAAGGGCCGGGACGGCCATGCCGCTGTAGTCCGTGTCCGCGCTCACCACGGAACCGAAGATAAGAAAGATATCCTGATTGCCGTCCACGATGAAATCATCCTCACCCGTTATCTGTATGATCTGCGGGATGTTCCAGTTCGAAGGCGTGAAGGTGAGTTCCGTGGTTGACAGGGTTGCCTCGGTTTCATCGCTGCTTGCGGTCGTGAAAACAACATCCTCAGAGGGCCTCGAGTTCAGCACAACGCTGATGTCCAGAATGCCGTTGTTTTCGGAAACAAAATAGGCCCCGCTCACCGATTTCGCGGTCACCCCCGGGCCGCCCAGACCGAAGAGTACCAGGATGTTTTGCAGCAGGGGAAGTGCACGCGGGACATCGAGCATCCCGCTGCAGCCTGTGAAAACAACGGCCGAGACGATCGTAACGAGATATATGGAAAGCTTCTTCATCCATTTCGTGTTCATGGTTCGCTCCTCAGGCATCCTGAATATGCCCCACTTTTATCGTGTGATTTTTGTGACCGTTATTTCGGTCCGCCGGTTTTCCTGGTGTTCCCCGGGCGAGCAGGCCACCCCGTCAACGCAGCGGTTCTTGATTTTCGTTTCGCCGTATCCCTTCGCGGTGATCCTCGATGCGGGTATTCCCTTCCTGACCAGGTACGCCACGGCGCTCTCCGCCCGCTTCTGCGACAGCTCCATGTTCTGCCCGGCGTCGCCCATGGAGTCGGTGTGCGCGCCCAGTTCCACGATGATCTCCGGGTTGTCGTTAAGGAACTGTACGATCTTGTCAAGCTCGGGAGTGACATCGGGACGAATCTGCCAGCTGCCGGAATCATAGTAAATGCTGCCGAATTCAAGCGCGGCGCCGACGACCACCTTCTGGAATTCGGTCCGCATGAACTTGTTGACGTCAAACCATCCCGGAGCCCTGCCCCTGGTGGAGAAATCGCCCCGCACGGTGAAATATCTCCTCTTTTTCAGCACCACGTCGTAATCGGCGGCGGGCTTCAGCTCCATGCGGAAATCTCCGTTTCCGTCGCTTTTCATTTCCGTTTTCGATCCCGTGGCCTTCTCCGTCACGAGAACCTCCACGTTATTCAGTGGATCATTGCTTTCTTTTTCGAAGATGTGTCCAAAAATCCCCCAGACCCTTGTTCGCTTCAGGGGAATCGTCACCGACATCCTCGTGCCCGACTTAATATCCGCTCCCTTCACCTCCATGGCGGCAGGGTCGTATCCCTCCAGGTCGACCTTGATGGTGTAGTCCCGCCCCGCATTGACCGTGTAGGCGAAGGTCTCATTGCCGACGGTGCCGGTCTTCCGGGAAACCCCGCCGGCCAGGAGGGGCGCTGTAAGGGGAAGCACTCTGCGCGTTTCCGCATCGATGGCCCTCCCCGCCAGAACGGCGGGAGGTGGCGCCCCCTCATCCTTCGTAGCATGCGCGGCTCCCTCGAGATTGATCCTGAAGCCGAGGCGATAACCAACCTCGAGTCCCTGCCTGTGTTTCTCTATGAAGTGTGTGAACTCGGGGGCGAGGAAAAGCTCGCACCTGGGACTGTTCGACCGGGGTGAGACAGCAACGGCGAATTCCAATCCGAGCTGGAGATACTGGTCTGAAAACAGGTGATGTCTTTTTTTGTTCGACTTGGCTGAAATAAGGTATATCCGCTGGTCGTTAAAATAGCTACCATAGAACGCATGGAGCATGTACCCGTAGGAAAGGCGCGGGGTGAAAAAAAACCGGTCTTTGACCAGGTCAACGCGCCACCCGAGACCTGCGCCGATCCCCATGTCAATCAGCCGGTCCATGCGCCTTGTATTCGACACGTTGCCCTTCGCCATAATGTTCACGAAAAGCCAGAGCGGCCTGATGTTGCCCGCCATGAAGTTCAGCCCCACGGAACCGCCGAAATTCACTTTTGAAAAATCGGCGAATCGGGTCCCCGGAATAGGAACGTAATTATTGAAGGCGAGGTCGATCCATGTTATCTTGAATGGGGACTTCTCATCAGGCGCGCCCTTTGAGCCCGCTTCCCTGGCAAACAATTGAGCCGAAAAAAGAAAAATAGATAGCACGAAAGGCACTATGAATTTCATGAATCCCTTCCCTGGTCAAAACTTGGTGTCATCACGGTTTTCCACACTCGCCAGTATACCAACTACGCATGCCAGATGTCGACCGAGCCAATTGGGAAATACAAATAAAAACAAAGGTTGGGGTTTAAAAAAAATTTAATTTTTTAAAAAATGAATTTATACAATTTTATATAAATTTCAATTATTTTCCCAATTTTCTTGATTCTTATGAAATATTGTTCATAAATTATTTCGGGTTGATTTTTCACAAGATCGTTGGATACTGGTAGTATTCTTGACACGGCGTACTCAGGTGGAACACAGGGTTTACCATGGCCCAGAAAAAAGCCTATCGGGTCCTGATAGTTGAGGATGACAAATGGTCACGTGAACTCATCGCCGAGTGGGTGTCGATGCGTGAGGAGCTTCTCCTTGTCGCCCGCGCGGGAAACGGCCCCCGGGCCCTTGATGTCATTAAAAGCGAAAAGGCACGAGGCGCGGATGCCATCGACCTCATCCTGCTGGATATTCAGATGCCGGGAATGACGGGCATGGAGTTTCTCGAACGTCTCGAGGAACCGCCCTTCGTCATTTTCACCACCGCCCACGAGGGATACGCGGCCAGGGCCTTTGATATCGGTGCCGTTGATTACCTTCTCAAGCCGATCACCCGTGAACGCTTCGACAGGGCCATCGACAGATTCATAAAGACGGTTAAACAGAACATCCCCTACGACGTCTTCGAGGCTATCGGAAATCTGAAGGAAGCCGAAAAATACAGGAAATCAAGCCTGAGTGACGATGCCGCGAATGCCTATTCCGCGGCCATTCGCGACTACATGGAATCGAGTCGCGCGTATCTCGACGACGAGATGACGCTCAACAGCATGGCGCGCGACCTCTCTATTGCTCCGCACCACATATCCCAGGTGCTGAACATGAAGCTGAACACCCGCTTCTATCATTTCGTCAACTCCTACCGCGTGGATGAGGCCAAGCGCCTCCTCACGAGCAGTGACCACGAAGCCAGGTCAATACTCGAAATATCGCAGATGGCGGGCTTTAAATCGAAATCGGTATTCAATTCGGTATTCAAGGAGTTCACGGGCCTGACGCCGAAGGAGTTTCGCGAGGAGAGGGGACGCAGATGACCGCTGCGCCCCGGGGTAAAAACTACAGTGCGACTCGACATCAAGACGATCTACATCCTAATCACCTTCATGACAAGCCTCATGGGAGTTTCGCTGCTCTATACCCTCTGGGGAGTTCTTCGCAGGGGAAAAGGATTGCTGGCGGTAATTCCGTTGCTCCACGCCGCGGCAAGCATTCTTATCGCCGCCCGCGGCCTGATTCCCGACCTGTTCTCCATGCATCTCGCCGTGACGGCGTACTCCGCGGCATTTTCCCTCAGCTATGTCGTGGTGTGCCGTTTTTTCGGGCGTGGAATCAGCCGGGTTATCGTCCTTGCCCCGATCGCCACCGTCGCCGCGGTCTCGCCGTTTGTTGATGACAGTCCGGAGCGGGTCATCTTCGTGGGACTGATATACGGACTTCAGCACCTTTTCGTGATACACGCCATCATGCGCATCGGGGTGTCCCGCCGGCGACGGGCACTGAACCTGATACTGCTATGCAACGTCATCGCGGGCGTCACGTTCTTCACCCGGGCTCTCCTGGCCTTCCTGGAACCCGGGTCTTTCGATACGACCTTCAATTCGGGCATCATGCAGTCGGCGACCATGCTTGCCCTCTTTTCATCGCTATTCTTCTACATTCTGGGGTTTCTCCTGCTTCACCTGGAGCGGGAAAGCGAGGAGGTCCTGACCGCCAACAGGGAGCTCGATCGCACCAACCGATCACTGAAGGAAAGTGAAGAGATGCTGCGCGGGGCCCTCGAGGAGGCCGAATCGGCGAACAGAACAAAGAGCGAATTCCTTGCCAACATGACCCACGACATTCGCACGCCGATGAATTCAATCCTCGGTTTTACCGAACTGCTCCGCGCAAGGATCGAAGAACCGCGCCAGCGCGAATTTCTCGACGCCATCGAGTCGAGCGGGAAAACCCTCCTCGGGCTGATCAACGACATCCTCGACCTGTCGGCCATCGAGGCGGGACGTCTCGAATTCAGGCCCGGACACGTCGATCTCGCTGATATCTCCCGAGACATCGTGCGGCAGTTCGCCTCAAGTATCGCCGAAAAAAAACTATCGATCTCCATGCATGCTGACCCCTCCCTCCCCCGGGCGGTGGAACTGGATGAAATCCGCATCAGGCAGGTTCTCACCAATCTCGTCGGCAACGCGATCAAATTCACCGAGGAAGGATCGATCTCGCTCCACATCTCATCCTCCCTTAGACCAGGTGGGGACACCACGGATATCGTGCTGTCGGTCGCCGATACCGGGATAGGGATCCCTGAATCAGAACGGGAATCGATATTCGATTCTTTCAGCCAGATGAAGGGACAGGACCACGCCCGCTACGGGGGGAGCGGTCTCGGGCTGTCGATCGCCAGGCGGCTCGTCGAGATGATGGGAGGAATCATCTCTCTTGAAAGCGAAGTCGGCAAAGGGAGCGTCTTCACGGTACTGATACCGGAAGTTCCCGTCATTTCACATGCTCCTGAAGGTCCCGGCGGACCAATAGCCTGATACCCTGCCCCTTCTCTGCAAAAGGTCACGGTCCTCGTCGCGGACGACGGCGGGCTCAACCGACTCCTCATGAGGGAGCGATTGGAACGCCATCACCCCGCGGTCCTGGAGGCCGCCGACGGCGCTGCCGCGATCGAGATCGCCATTTCGAAGCGACCCGATCTCATATTCATGGATATTACGAGGCCCGTCATGGACGGCCTTGAGGCAACGCGGAGGCTCAGGCGAGAGAGTGAACTCGCACACATACCGGTCATCGCCGTTTCAGCCCTTGCCTTCGAGGAAAACGAAACCGGGGCGCGGGAGGCTGGAAGCGACGGCTTCAGAAGTAAACCAGTGAACGAGGAGATACTTCTTGAGAAGCTCGTTCAATACCTTGTCACCCGGTAATACCGCCATCCTCGGCTATAATTAATCCACAATTATACCCATTACAATCCGGCCATGCCGCAAATGCTTGACAAAAGGGCGGCATCGCCCTATCCTCTTCCCACGCCAATGCGCATCCCGATCCGGGGTCAATCTCAGGCATGGGAACAATACGCCACGTACCGTCACTTGCTCTAGCTTTCCTGTTACTAATTCCCCTGAATGGTGAAGCATTCGCCGCTGGCGCCGATTGCTGGCGTGAGGTTCACGATGGCTGGACCGTCTCACCCGGGATATCCACCGAGGTGTACAGCCTCCTCAGGAACACCGCCCTGCGGGAAAGCGGCCCCGTTGAGGCGCTGACCATGCTTCGGAAACCACGCGGGGACAGCCCCTGGAGCATCTACCTGAAAACCAATACACGGGCGATGTTCTCCTTTAACGGCACGCCCCTTCGCGTTCAGCCCCTTTCCGAGTTCGAGTACCGCTACGACATCCCGGACGGGTTATGGAAAGAATCCAACGACCTGGAACTCACGGTCGCCCCGGGTGAAGTACCGGCCAACGTCACGCCGGCCCTCTACCTCACCTGTCGCCGGGGAATCCGGCGGCTCAGAAACGCGACCATCCGTATCGACCAGGATCTCATCGACGACAAGGGAAGCGTCGACCTGTCGGGACCGGTATTCATGAACGTCCTTGACGACGGCGAATACCTCGCGTTGCAGCGGGACCCCGGAAGCTACCGCATCGACGCGGGTGAAGCGATCACCGCCCTGGCGCCGGCCCCGGCGGGCCACTTCCTGAAAAAGAGCGGAGACTCCCACCTCCTCACGGAATTCTCCATCGAACTCTCGCGAATGCCCGACAGGCCCCTTTGCCTCTTCATCAACACCATCACGGGGCCCGACAGGATCTATCTTGACGGCACCCTCATCGGTTCGACAGGCACTCCCGGCGACACGCGAAAGCTCTATTACGACAGGTCGCGGATCTACCCCATCCCGGATCGGCTTCTCCAGCCCGGGAACGCGCACAGGATCATGGTACTCTCCTCAAGATCAACGGATTATCTCTTCGGCAATATCGAGGGAACGGACCTGAAGATCGGCAACATGGACGCCCTCATCGGGGAGCAGAACATCCGTGAAACCGTCGCCATTGCCATCGCGTGCATCTATCTTATCGTGGGTCTCTACTACGGGCTTCTGTTTCTTCAAAGGAGGGAAAACAGGGAGTACCTCTTCTACGCCCTCGCGGCCGTTTCGCTTTCACTCTATTTTTTCCTCCGGACCCAGACGAAGTACCTGCTCTCCGATGATTTTCTTACCCTTAAACGCATTGAATACGTGACGCTCTTCCTCATGATGCCGTTCCTGGCGCTCTTCATGCACTATTTCTTCCCGCCGCGGCATACCGTCACGGAAAAGCTTTTCAGGGGCGCCCTCTACCTCTACCTCCCCTGTGCCGTGATCCTGGCCGCCGTCCCCATCGCGTCATCGGACATCAACACGTGGAACGCCATACTTCCCTACGCCCAGGCCACGTGGCTCGTCCCTGTGATGTATCTCGTCTACCTCATCACCAGGGAAACATTCTACTTCGCGGCGAAACCCTTCGCTCGCCGCGGGGGTAACGACGCGATGACCGACGGGAAGGATGAACCCACCGTTCCGAGGGCCGCATGGAACAGGATTGCGGCCCTTCTCCCCGGTCCCCTGGCGCAGGCGGCCATGGCGCGGCCCCTTTCGTTCCCCGGGAGGGTCAGGAAGACCGGTCCGGACGGGGCCCTGATGATCATCGCCGTCTTCATCATGATCGCCTCGGCGGTGCACGACGTCCTCATCGACAGGCAGGTCATAACCGGGGCGCGCCTCACCACCTACGGGACCCTGTTCTTCATGCTGGGCGTTGCGGGCATTCTTTCCAACCGCATCCTGAAGCTCTATCGCCAGGTGGGCGTCCTTAACCGGAGCCTCAATGAAGCCGCCGCCGTATCCGCGCGAAGGGCCGAATACCTGACGGGCATCATCAACGGCGTGGACATCGCGTCGGGAGACCTCGTTTCCGTGAGCAACGAGCTTACCGAAATCGAGCGCACTTTCTCCTCCCTGTCGGACGAGCAGGCGGCGAGCAGTTCCGGCATGAAGGCCGTGTTCAAGGACCTGACGGATTCCATTGCCGCCATCAGCGAATCGGCGGAAAACCAGGCCGGCGAGGGGAAAAAGACCACTGACATGATCGAGATATTCAACCGGACCCAGGGGAGCGCCACGGGGACGATCCACGGCGTGCTCAGGGAGATATCGGGCGTCGCGGAATCCAAGGGTGAGACCGAGCGTAACCTCGTGGAGATGACCGCCACCATGCGCGTGATCAACGAGGGGGGCGCCGCCATCAAGAACTTCGTGGAACTCATCAACGACATATCTGACCGCATCAACCTGCTTTCGCTGAACGCCTCGATCGAGGCGGCGCGGGCCGGGGACCACGGAAGGGGCTTCGCCGTCGTGGCGGACGAGATCGGCAAACTGGCCACGGCGACATCAGACAATTCGCAGGAGATATCGGCCCAGATCACCAAGATCCTGAGCGACATCAACGAAGGGATGCGGCGGGCCGACGTGACCAGGGAATCCATCGAGTCGATCTTCGCGGTACTTGACGCCATCATCGGACGCATGGACCAGGTCGAGAACCTCATCGCCAGCCAGGCCGACGCCTTCCAGGACGTTATCCTCCAGGCGGAGAGAATAAATTCCCTTTCGGGAGGCATCGCCGCCGCCACCGTCGACCAGATGCAATCCATGGAAAGCAGCGCCCTGGCCGTGGAACGGCTCTCGGAGATCGCCGAGGAGATCGCCGTCCTGGGCAAGCGGATACTCGCCTTTACCGAGACGATCAGCGGCAAGTCCCGGGAACTCCAGAAACTGATAGAGGAGACCGCGTGAGACCGGCCGATACAGCCGGATATTCTCACGGAAGGAGGCGCTGGTGAGAAAACGCATCCGTCACTCCTGGATCGCACTGACGGCGCCGAGGTCGGCCGATTTCGACGAGTCGCGCAATGAATACCTGACCAGGATCGTCAGCATCATCAGCGCCACCACCTGCGTCGGAGCCTCGCTCTTCTTCCTTGCCGGGTGGCTCGCCGGTACGGTTCCCCTCGACTCGTTGCTGATTGCCGCCTTCCTGGCGGGTATCTTTTCCTTCGCCTGGTGGCTCTCCTCCCGGGGAAGATGGCGCCCGGCGGGAATTATTGCCCCGATGATCATCTTCCTGACCGCCGTCTACGGAAACTACATCGGCGGGGCAGGGGCGCCGGCCATGATCCTCTACGTCCTGGCCGTGATCCTCGCCGCGGTCCTGATCGGCCAGAGGGCGCAGTGGATAGTTCTCTTCTTCTGCGTCGCGGCCTATGTGGGAATCGGGAGCGCCCAGTTCTTCGGGCACCTCGCGCAGCTGCGGTATACCGCCACGGCCCTGCCGAACCGCCTCATCATCGTGACCGCCGTCTACTTCGCCATCTCGGCCCTCATCTGGTTCATGGTGCGTCAGTACCGCGGCGCCCTTGCCGAGGCCCGCTCCTCGGCGCTGGAGCTCGAGTCCATTGCCGAGGAGCTTACGGAGACGAACCTCAACCTGGAAAACGAAATCGCCGAGCGCCGCCGCGCCGAGGCCGCCCTCACCGAGAGCGAGGAGCAGTACCGCATGCTCGCCGAGGCCTCCCCCGAGATGATCTATTTCGTGGACGGTGCGGGAACCGTGCGCTACATCAACAGGGCGGCGGCGGGCATGTTCAACGCGAAACCGGGAGACCTGGAGGGAAAGAATATCAGCGAGCTCTTCCCCCCGCACCTGGCCCAGCGTCACGTTGAGGCGGTCCGCGAGGTCATTCGGAGCGGAAAGACCTTTTACTCGGAAGTGCTCGAATCATTCCCCTCCGGCGACATATGGATCGAGGCGCGTCTCTCCCCCATCAGGAATTCCGCGGGCACCGTCATCGGCGCCCTGGGGCTCTCACAGGACATCACCGAGAGAAAGCAGGCGGAGGAGCGGATCCAGGCCTCGCTCAGGGAAAAGGAGGTCCTCCTCCGGGAGGTACACCACCGGGTCAAAAACAATTTCCAGATCATCGTAAGCCTCCTGAGTCTCCAGGCGAGAAATATCGAAAGCGACGATACGACGAGGATATTCAACGACTCCATCAACAGGATCAGGGCCATGGCCCTCGTTCACGAAAGCCTCTACCGCTCGAGCGACATCTCGGAAATCGACTTCGCGTCCTACATCAGGACCATCTCCGAGGAAATATTCGACAATTACGCGTCGATCGACCGGCGGCCCGAGTTCCGCCTTGACATCGACGAGATACGCCTCGCCGTCGACCAGGCGATCCCCTGCGGCCTTATCGTGAACGAGCTGATCACCAACTCCCTTAAATACGCCTTCCCCGCGGGAAGCGCGCCGGGACGCGTCATGGTTTCCCTGAAATGCTGCGAGAACGATACGGCGTCTCTCATGGTCGCCGATGACGGCGTGGGCATGCCCGAGGGTTTCAGCGCCGCGCAGTCCCAGACCCTCGGGATCGAGCTGGTGATGCTCCTGGCGAAGCAGATCCAGGGCTCCTGGGCCATCGATCGCGCGGGAGGAACCGCCTGGTCCATCACATTCCCGCGGCATAAAAGACAGGCGCAATCCCCGGGCAAATAAAACTTCCCTGCCCCACGCCAACGACGAGGCGCCTGTGTTCCCGTCAGCGCCTGGCGATAAACCAGACGAGAAACGCCGCCGCGGGAATCACCAGCGCCGCGAGGAGGAGGGGCTCGCGCTGTACGATCGAGTAATCATGAATGATCGCGCAGGCGATCCCGGACAGCGCGCCCCCCAGATGGGCCTCGTGGCCGATGCCGTCGCCGCCGCGCCCTGTGCCGTAGAGGGAAACGGCCATGAACAGCAGCGCGAAGGCCCAGGCGGGTATGGCCACGGGGAGGGGGAAGACATAGACGCTCCCTCCGGGGAGCATGAAGATCGACGCGAAAATGATCCCCGCCACGGCGCCCGAGGCCCCCAGGGCGGAATACTCCGGTCTTTTCCTCTTGGACGCCAGGGCGAGGAGGTTCCCGATGATTCCCGAAGGAAAATAGACCGCCGCGATCATGGTGGGTCCGAAAACCGCCTCCATGTGGGCCGAGAATGAATAGAAGCTGAACATGTTGAAGGCGAGATGGACCCAGCCACCGTGAAGGAAAAGGGGCGTCACGAGACGATGCAGTTCCTTTTTCCGGAGTATCGCCCCCACCCGGAAGAGAAACCTCTCGCGGAACGCGGCGAACCTGAACGCCGCCACCGAGGCCGCCACGGTAAGGGCGACCGTGGCAAAGGTCACCAGGGGGATCGTCATGCCGCCGGCACTCACCCGCGCCACCCCACCATGAGATCGTTCTCCATCCCCGTGGCGATCCTCTCGATCTTCCCGCACCCGGCGTCGCGGAGCCAGTCCCGCATCTCGCTTTCCGTGTAGCTGTCGCCCCCGGGGGTGTTCACCAGCATGTTGATAGCGAAGATCACACCACGGGGCGGCGAGGTCCTCTCCTCGTTTATGATATGGTCCTGTATCACGATCCTTCCGCCGGGATTCAGGGACTCGAAGGCACGCCGCAGAAGCCGCCGGTTCCCTTCAGGGGAGTTGATGTGCACGATGGCGGAGAGGAAGACAAGATCGTAGCCGCCTCCGAAATCATCGCGGTTATAATCTCCCGCCATGACACCGATACGGTCTTCGAGGCCGCTCTCGCCGATATAGCGCCTCGTCAGGGGGATCACGTCCGGGAGGTCGAACACCACGGCCCGGATATCCGGGTTTCTCCGGACAAAGGCCATGGAATAGACGCCGGAACCGCCCCCCACGTCGAGGATCCGTGCTACGCCCCGGAGATCGACGCGGGACACGAGCTCATCGGCGGTTTCCCTCGCGCGATGATGCATCGCCTCGATGAAATGGGCGAGGGAGAAGGCGTCATACTCCCGCGCCGCAACCGACCCGCCCTTTCTCACCGCCTCGGTGAGGGTGCCCCAGGTGCGGTACAGATTCAGCATGTGGCCGATCCGGGAAAGATAGTCCTTCGAGCCCTTCACGAGGTAGCGGGCGGAGAGATCGGTATTGGCGTACCGGCCGTCGCTCTTGCGCAGCAGGCCGATGGCGCAAAGGGCGTTGCAGAGCCGCTCGGTTCCCCGGGTGTCCGCGCCGATGCGGGACGCCACCTCCGGTCCCGACAGCGACTCGCCGCCGATGGCGCTCCACACGTCGAGCTCGAAACCGGTCAGGATCAGCCTGCTCCGCTGGTATCCCGACGCCGCCGCGATAATATCGCCGGGGCCGTCGATCGGAGGTGGGACAGTGTACTGCGTCATTGACGTTCACTCCTCGGTGTCGATGGCACACCATGGCCCCGCGGGGAGATTTTGGCAAGGCTTTTTGGATGACGCGCAGGCCCGGGGAGATCAGCGGGCGCACTGGCGGAGCAGTTCGCGGATGAAGGCGCGGTAGCAGCGGTCGGCCTGGGTTTCCGTCGCGCCGTCGAGCATGAACCGGATGATCTCAGCGTCCTCGAAGGAGAAGAGTATCCTGGAGGAGGCGCTCATGATATGCATGACGGTTTTTTTCCTCAGCATGGCAACCTCCCGTTTCCGGGCGCCTGCTCTTAATATCGGAACAATCATTCGAAGATATCAGATTAATTCCCCCGCCGCCGGGCCGCGAAGCCCGCCGGCGGAGGCGCGCGGCCCTATTCCTCCCTCTTCCTTCCCCGGAAGAGCGCCGCGATCCGCTTCCTGTTCCAGACGACGACCCCCGCGAGGACCCCCAGGGGAACCAGGTAGACGAGTCCATAGGCCAGGCCGAGCAGTATATTCGCGAGGTCCACCAGGGCGTCGCCGAAGGGCGGCACCACGACGCGCTCGGGAAGGTCGGGACCGGCGATTTCAACGCGCACCGACGCCCACGCCACCCGGTCCCTGATCCGCCACTTCTCCTGCTCCGAGGCGTCAAGTCGGTTCTCGCTCTCCTCGAGGGCATTTTCGATGTCCCTCCAGTTCTTTGCCGTCGGAGACGTCCCGGCCGACGCGGCGCCGCGGCGCGTGATGCGCAGCTGTTCACGGCGCGCGGCACGCTCCTGGAGCACCATACCCTCGGTATGGTCGGTCACGGTGATCCGCTCCGACTTGAGGGTGCCGACCCGGTCGATATCGCGCAGGGCGTCATAGAGCCGCTCCGACCGAACCTTGATCTCGGAGGTCACGGAGGCACGCTTGCCCTCCATCGAGGAGGTGCTTTCCTTCACGTGGCCATGCCGGGCCGTGGCCTCGAGGAGCTCCCGGCGGGATTTCATGAGATCCTCGCTCTCGTAGGAGAGCTCGACCCGGTACTCCAGGAGGCGCCCCGACGCAAGGTCCGCCGGGGTGATGAAATGTCCGATGAGACCGGGGCCGCCCCTTCTCTCCGCCTTCGCCGCGCCGCCCTCGGGAGATCCCGGCATGACGTCCTGGACCGCGGCCTTGTCCATCGCGACCTCGCTCTCCATCGCCATCGGGGCCTCCGCTTCCTCCATCTGCGCTTTCTCCGCCTTTTTGCATGAGACCAGCGCCGCGACAAGAACAACGCAGATCACCGCGGGCAGAACCCGTGCCATGAATATGCTCAAAGTTGATTTCATTTCTTCCTCCCGTAACGCGCCCTGGGGCTTTTCTGAATGTATCGGGGTTGCCGCCCCGTATCCCTTTGACCGGACCCGCGAAAATTGGTTCGAGGAAAATGATCCCCGGAAAGAGTCCCTGCCGGGAATCGCCCCGGGAGGAGATGCTTCCGCCGGGGTGGCGCCATGGTCACCCGCGGAGTTCTCCCCTGACCGGTCCGGTCATCAGGGTCCCCCGAAGGAGATAGTTGGCGTAAAAATACATCTCCCTGCCGAGAAAACGGATGCTGCTTCCGATACTGCGATACCGGCTCGTGGGAGTGGGGGCGCGACGGGCCTCCATGCCGAGGTCCCGGGCGAATATCATGGAGCGCTTCATGTGGAGCGGATCGCTCACGATCAGGTAGGTGTCCAGGCCGTTTCTTCGCCCCACCTCCCTGGCATGGAAGAGGTTCTCAGCCGTGGTGCGTGACGCAACCTCTATCAGGATGTCCCCCCCCGGCACCCCCCGGGAAAGGGCATACCGCCTGGCCACGACCGACTCGGGAGGCTCCTTCGGGCTGTCCGGCGCGCCGGTAAAGATTATTTTTTTCACGTACCCGTTGTCATGGAGCCAGATGGCGTGCCGTATCCGTTCGCGAAAGACCGGCGAGGGCTCGTCGCCCCAGGTCGCCGCGCCCAGGACGATCGCGGCGTCGGCGCGCTCCGGCTCGGCGATCCTCCCGCTGAAAACGACGCTCCCGGCGACAAAGGCGACAAACCCGAGGCAGATGAGGAGAAGGACCCCGAGGGCCCTGGCGATTCGCTTGATGATCATGGACACATTTTCACCGGGAAGGATAATAATTCAACCGGAAAATGGCTACAGGTTCACCGGCTTCGGCTCGCCCTTCTCGCTGTCCCAGTAGGGCGAGATGTCGAGGAGACGGTTCACCACGTCGGGGAGGACCGAGAGCAGATGGTCCACGTCCTGGTCCGTGTTGAAGCGGCTCAGGCTGAAGCGTATGGAGCCGTGGGCCGAGGTGAAGGGGACCCCCATGGCCCTGAGGACATGGGAGGGCTCCAGGGAGCCCGAGGAGCATGCGGAGCCGGACGAGGCGGCGATACCGTTCTCGTCGAGATAGAGAAGGATCGCCTCCCCCTCGATATACTCGAAGCCGACATTCGACGTGTTCGGCACCCGCTTCGTCCGGTCGCCGTTGACGTGGGAGTTCTTGAACAGGCCCAGGATGCCGTTCTCCAGGCGGTCCCTGAGCGCCCGGACGCGCCCGTCGTACACCCCGAGGTGGGCCCCGGCGAGCTCCGCGGCCCTGCCCAGGGCGACGATCCCGGGGACGTTTTCCGTGCCGGGCCTGCGCCCCTTTTCCTGGTGGCCGCCGAAAAGGAGGGGCCGTATCCTCGTACCCCTCCTGACGTAAAGGGCGCCGATCCCCTTCGGCGCGTGGAACTTGTGGCCTGATATGGAAAGAAGGTCGCACTGGATACCGTTCACGTCGATGGGGATCTTCCCCGCGGCCTGGACCGCGTCCACGTGGAAGGGCACTCCCCGCTCCCGGAGAAACCGGCCGATCTCATCAACGGGGAAGACAACCCCGGTTTCATTGTTCGCGTACATGATTGAGACGATGGCCGTATCCTCGTCCACGGAGCCCTTCAGGATATCCATGTCGAGGTTGCCCGCCCCGTCAACGGGCACGTAGGTGACGCGGTACCCGTCCTTTTCGAGCTTCTTGCAGAGCGAGAGCACCGCCGGGTGTTCGACCCGCGAGGTGATGACGTGGCGCTTTTCCCGGTAATAGGCAAGGGAGCCCAGTATCGCCATGTTGTCGCTCTCGGTCCCCGTGGCGGTGAAGACGATCTCGTACTCGTGGTCGGCGCCGAGAAACTTCGCCACACTCATCCTGGCCTTCTCGACGTCCCTCGCCACGGCGCCCCCGAAGGTGTGCATGCTGGAGGGGTTGCCGTAGGTGCCCCCGAGAAAGGGCAGCATGGCATCCAGGACCTCGGGCGCCACCATGGTCGTGGCGTTGTTATCCATGTAGATCACTCTTTTCATATCACGCATTTCCGCTCCATTACCTGACTTCATGGACCACGATATCCTCCTCTACGAATTCCCGCAGCTTCGCCTCCACGAGGTTCTTCATGGTAACATCGGAGACCGGGCAGTTTACGCACTGCCCGCGCAGACCCACGTGGACATTCCGGCCCTCGATGTCGATGAGTTCGATGTCTCCGCCGTCCCTCTGGAGTATCGGCCGTATCACGTTGGTGATCGTCTCCTCCACCATCCTCATGCGGGTGATGTTGCTCAGGGGCTTCTTCGCCGCCGGGGCCCCCTCGTCGCGCGCGCCCTCCGCCTCCATCTCGCGGAGGATGTCCTCGATCTTCGGAATGCAGGACCCGCAGGCCCCCCCCGCCTTGGTGAAGTTGGTCACGTCCTCCACGGTCTTCAGGTTGTTCTCCCTCACGACGCTCCGTATCAGGGCGTCGGTCACGCCGAAACAGTGGCAGACTATCTCGCCTTCCGTGTCGACGTGGTCCGTCGTCTCCTCGCCGCGCCAGTTGGCCAGGGCCTTCTCCAGGGCCTCGTTGCCCATCACCGAGCAGTGCATTTTTTCCTCGGGGAGGCCCCCCAGGTAATCGGCGATGTCCCGGTTGGTGATCTTCTCTGCCTCCTCGACGCTCTTCCCGATGATCATTTCCGTGAGCGCCGATGAGGAGGCAATGGCGCTGCCGCAGCCGAAGGTCTCGAACTTCGCGTCCCGGATGATTCCCTTCTCGTCGATCTTGAGGTAGAGCTTCATGGCGTCGCCGCAGACGATGCTCCCCACCTCGGCGAAGCCGTTGGCGTTCTCGATCCTGCCCACGTTCTTCGGGTTCATGTAGAGTTCTTTCACTTTATCGGTATATTCCCACATCGGAATCCTCCTCCGGAACCGGCTCATTCTTTATCACCGCGGCGGGTACCTGTCAAACAGAAAAGACGAGGCCACCCATATCAATCATACCGGCGCCCGGCCCTCCCGTCATTGACGCGGGTCAAGGCAAAGAGGCCGTGGAACCCGCGGTTGGCGGGAATCCTGTTCCCGCTGTCCGGTATTTTAATATATTCTAAAACACCGGGCCCGTCAAGTTTTTACCCGCCCCCACGGTCAAGCACGTCAAGAAGATCAAGGGGGGACCCGAGGAGACGCCTCGCTCCGTTCTCCCGAAGCTCTTGCGCGCCACGGAATCCCCAGAGGACCCCGACGGGAAACATCCCCGCCCGCATCGCGGTCTTCATGTCGGTTCCCGTGTCGCCAAGGTAGACGAATTCCCCCGGCTCGATCCCCATCTCCCGGGCGATCTCCAGGGCCCCCGCGGGGTCCGGCTTTTTCGCCACGCCGTCCTTCATTCCCGCCACGACGGCGAACTCCCACCGTCCGAGCAGGCGGGCCGCCATCTCCTTCGTGAAGTCATCGGGCTTGTTCGAGAGGATCGCCAGGGGCATCCCCCTTTCACGAAGCGCATCCAGGAGGCGGTCCATGCCCGGATACAGGGCGGAATGGCGGTGCCATCGCCTTGCGTATTCGCTCCGCATCCCGGCGACCATGTCGCGCATCGTCCGGTCGTCATCCCGTCCCGGGGGCAGGACCCTCCGCGCCAGGGTCTCCATGCCGTCGCCCACGAAATCCCGGTAACGGTCCACGGGGTGCGGGGGGAGGCCCCTGGCCCCGAGGACGGCGTTCATCGATTCGGCGATGTCCCGCAGGGTGTCCAGGAGCGTCCCGTCCATGTCGAAGAGCACGGCGCTATGGTTCACAATCCTGTCCTCCCGCCGGAGTCTCTCTCCCACGCCCCGGCCAGGCGGTACGCCGCGATGCCGAAGGCCACGGCCACGTTCAGGGAGCCCTTCGCCCCCCGCATGGGTATCTCCACGGCCATGTCGCAGAGGGCGAGCATCTCCGGGGTGATCCCCCGCACCTCGTTGCCCAGGACAAGGCAGGCGGGAAAATCGTACTCCGCCATATCATAGGGCACGCTCCCCTCCGTCCGTTCCAGGGCGATGATCCGGTAACCGCGGCTCCTGAGAGAGCGGACCGCCTCGAACTGGTTCGGCACGTACTCCCAGGGAACGCTCGCCACGCTTCCCAGGGCGGTCTTCTCGATTTCGTTTCGCGGGGGATGGCCCGTGTGGCCGCACAGGTAGAGACGCCCGACTCCCGCGCCGTCGCAGGTGCGGAAGATCGATCCCACGTTGTGGAGGCTCCGTATGTCCTCGCAGAGGACCGCGATGGGAAGCCGCGCCTTCATCAGGCGTTGCCCCGGGGGGCGAAGCGGAGAACCGGCCATCCCTTCTCCGTCGCGCGCTTCTCCAGCATCGGGTCCGGGTTGACCGCGAAAGGGCGTCCCACGAGCTCCAGGAAGTGGGCATCGTAAATACTGTCCCCGAAAAAGGCGCACCGGTCGAGGGACACCCCGGCGTCCGCGGCGTACTTCCGCCCCAGGAGGACCTTCCCCTCGCCGAAGCTGTAGGGCCGCGCCGCTTCGGCGAAGCGGCCCTCGCGGACCTCGAAGCGGTTGGCGATCATGTCGTCCATCCCGAGGTGGCGCGCGAAGGGGCCGGCGATCATGTCCTGCTGGGCGGTGAGGAGCACAGTCCGGCATCCCTTCTTCCCCAGGGCCCCGATCACGCCGGCCGCCTCGGGATAGATCCGCCGCATGCCCGATTCACGGAAAAACGACTCGCCCATGGCGCGAAACTCGTCAGGGCCGAGACGGCCGATGCGGAAGCGCTGGCAACGGATATACTCCTCGATGTCGAGGCGCCCCTTCCGGAAATCACGGTAGAGGCGGGCGAGCCAGAGGCGCTCCGCCCAGGCCCGGGGGCTCAGGCGGGACCGCCAGGCGGCCCAGATAAAGTCCGTGTCGCCGTCGGTGATGGTCTCGTCGAGGTCAAAAAAGGCGATGGCGATATCGCCCGCGATGAGGTCGGTCATGTCCATTGCGTTATCCCTCGCGGCACGGGCCGCGAAGGCCACAACTGGACCAGGAGTGGTGATTAATCAAGAAGATAATCGAGACAGCGGGGCAAAAAGCGCTACTCCCCGTCATCGTAGCGCGCGCGCTCATGGAGCTCCCGCACCAGGGCGTCAAGGTCCCTCGACCCTTCCGACAGGGTCCGGGCCCCCTCGGTGTAGACCTGGGTCGCCTCGTTCAGGCTCGTGATCGACCTGACGATCTCGGAGATGGAGCGCTTCTGGTCCTCCATGGAGTGGGCGATCTCGTCGGACATCGACATCACCGACGTCGCCTCCCCGGTGACCCGGTCGTTGATCGCCTTCTGCTTTTCCATCTGCCGCGAGATCCCGTCGACCTCGGCGCCGATGGAGTTGACGCCGTCGATGATATGCCTGATGGTCCCCACGGTGGATTCCACGTTCGCCATGCCGCGGCCGATCTCCTCGACGTTCTCCTTGATGAGCCGGTCGATCTCCTTGATGCTCGCGGCGGTCTGGTCCGCCAGCTTGGATATCTCGTCGGCGACCACGGCGAAGCCCCGCCCCGCCTCGCCGGCCCGGGCCGCCTCGATGGCGGCGTTCAGGGCGAGGAGGTTCGTCTTGTCCGATATGTCGCCGATCATCTCGATGATCCCCGTCATCATGCCGGAGCTCTCGTTGACCCGTGAGAGGCTTTCGCTCATGGCGCCCAGGACTTTTCCCCCGCGGTCGGCCACGTCGGAGACGTCGCCCGTGAGGCCACGGGTACGGAGTATCCGCTCGGCGATCTCGATGACCGTGCCGGAGAGCGCCTCGATCTCCCCGGAGAGGGCGCGCATCCTCTCGCGCTGGTGGAGGGCGTTGTCCGAGGCGAGGTCCACGGCAGCCGAAACCTCCTCCGATGTCGCCGTGATCTCCTCGATGGCCGAGGCCTGGTTCTGGGACTCGGCGGAGAAGGATTCCGCCCGGGAGTGGAGCTCCCGGGAATGGGTCGAGAGCTTTTCCGAGGTCCCCACGATGGAGCGGTGGAGACCGGCTATGACGCGGTACTGGTCCTCGTTCTTGCGCGACTCCTGGACCGCCCGCTCCAGGGCCCGGTTATTGATGCCGCATATGAGGTAGGCGAAGAGTCCCGCGATGATTATCGCGATGATCGAATCCGAGGCGTAGTCCAGGGCCACGTTCCCGGACAGCCCGAACCTGGGGACCGCGTACAAAAGATAGGCGCCAAAAATGAGCGCGTTCGCCGCGGTATACCCCACGATCGCCAGGCGCTTTTCCGTGACGGCGATGGGCAGGAACGCGAGAATGGCGGGGATGAACACGATGGATCCGAGCACGACAAGGACGTCGGGATCGTTGTCGAAAAACATCGTGCTCCAGAGTGTCGCCAGGAAGATCACCATGGTCAGGTGGGCGGATACGGCGAAATGGCCCTTCTTCAGCAGGATGATGATCCCCAGGATGCAGGCAAAACCCGCCACGACGGGGAGCTGCACCTCGATCGCCGCGGCCCTGATGAGGTTGACGACGATCACCGCGGGGAGGATGAGGAGCGTCACCCCGCAGATGACGAACACGACTTCGGATTTCCTGCGGATCACGTAACTCGCGTCACGGTATGATCCGAGGAAATAGCTTCTGATTTTGTCCCGCATGCGGTCCTCCTCGGCTGTCGTATGCCCCGGGGAGGCCCCCGGCGACCGGGAATGATAGCATTAAACCCGCCCGGTAATCAAGTAAAAAAACGATCGCGCCGGCATATCAAGGACGCCCTGGCATCATCGGCGATTCCCGGAGCCAGGCCGCGAGGAGCACTTTAACCCCGCCGAGGACGATGAACACGACCATGAAGGGGATCATTCCCGCGAGGTTCATCCCCA
>CAZKPR010000014.1:0-37023 GCA_964554685.1 uncultured Leptospirales bacterium
TTTTGTTGTGGCCGGTGCCTCCCGTTACGATTGCTGAATAAAGACCATGGATTTCAAGGCTCCAGGATGCAATGTTTTGATACAGATATTCAGCGGTGTCGGCAAAGGCGGTGAAAATTATTATTTTCTTATTGCCTGGGTTGATCGGATTGGTGCATTTTTCGGTTATGACCTGTTTGAGTCGTTTAAGCTTTTCGTCACGATCTGAGTTAATCTCCCTTGCTTCACGGAGGAGAGTTACGAGAAGTTCTTCATCTTCCTGGAGTTCCTGTTTCCAGAGAATACGATCGACATCTTTTATCAGGACTTTGATTTTGCTTCCTATGAGATAAGGGTCGAAATTCTCATCGACTATCTCGATGTCTTCTATATTCATTTCTTCTACTTCTGAATCATCATGTGAATCAATTCTCTGTATGATGTCCCGGACATTCTTGAGGAGATACTCAATGGTTGCTGCAAAAGAATTGATAGAACTTTCCATGCGCTTGAAGAGATTAACGCGCATGAGATGTATCAGGCTCTCCTCTCGGTCAATCTGCTTGAACACTGAACCGCCAGAAACTACCATGTCATACTTGCGTCCATATTCTTGGAGTTTCGCCGGTAACACATACTTTAATGGTGTATATGAACTGAGGTTTAACTTCCTGATGTCTCTATTTATTTCTCTGAGCTCCGGGAAGAAATTCTTCGTGTCAATGTCTGACTTGATATTGATTGGCTTTGCTCGTTCTGGAAAGTCACCAACTTCAGTAAGGTCGTAGTATTTCTCAATATGCTTCCGGGATCTTGCAATAGTCAGAAGGTCAAGAAGCTTGAAGTAGTCAAAATTGAGGGTATCAAGAAGTCCTCTTGTTGTTCGCTCGGAACTTTTTAATCGAAGCCACTGGTTGAAGCGAGTCTGGGCCTTCTTGAGGGTCAGTTCAATACTATGTATACCCTCATTATAAAGTGCGTCGTCAATTCCTTCGGTAATGAATGCAACCTGATTCTTGAGGTCATTCATTCGGTTATTGACTGGAGTAGCAGAAATCATCAGGACCTTTGTTTTTACTCCTGACCGGATGATATCCTTCATAAGCCTCGAATATCTGGTCATCCCGTCCTTGCGGGGTGGGTTGTTCCTGAAGTTGTGTGATTCATCGATTACCAGGAGGTCATAATTCCCCCAGTTGAGTGTTTCAAGATTTATTTCTCCTGACTTGCCGTGCTCTCTGGTTAGATCAGTATGATTAAGAACATCATAGTTGAAACGATCACCCGCAAAAAGATTGCGTTTATCATTGATTGTATAAATTGTCCAGTTTTCTCTGAGCTTCATTGGGCATAACACAAGTACCCGGTCGTTTCGCAGTTCATAATATTTGATGATAGCTAACGCTTCAAAGGTTTTACCTAAACCCACGCTGTCAGCTATTATGCAACCATTGTAACGTTCAATTTTGTCAATGGCTCCGAGTACACCATCGCGCTGAAACCTGTAGAGTTTTGACCATATAAGGGTGTCCTTGATTCCAGTGCGAGTCTTTATAATCTTGTCCTCTTGAAGTTCTCCTATATAGTCTCTAAATATATTGTACAGGGTAATGAAATATATAAGCTCCGGTGATTTGTTTGTGTATATTTCATTCAGCTGACGAAGCAAATGTTCCTTTACATCAACTATTATTTCTTCATTGGACCAGATTGAATTAAACCATTCGAGGAGCTTCTCAGTTTCATCTGTTGAAGTAAATAGTGTGTTCATCTCATATTGGGTTGCGGGTGTATAGCCCAACCCGGATGGTGTGAATGTGGAACTTCCCTGTATTGCAACTGATTCGGAGTTTTTCTTGTTGATATGATAGAGATTTTGTGGTACGGCAGTTTTGACTGCCCGAACGTCGGCTTTGTTCTTTATCCAATCAGCACAATCTCTAGCAATGCTAGCAATATTAAGTGCATTCCTGAATTTCCTGTCGGGATTTAATCCAGTAAGACTCTCAGCTTTGAAGTTCGTGTTGTCGGACTTATCAAGACCGTTGCTAAATAACAGTCGTAATGAAGTAACTTTTGATAGATCGTTTTTAAGGACATAGTAACCATAAATTGAGAAGATACCTGTGATTATTGATAACCGGCAACCCTTAGAGATGTTTTCCTCCAGCGATTTTCCCACATTGCCATGTATCCAATTATCTAATAACATGAATCAGAACCTATTCTTTTTACCATTTACTATTAATCCAATTATTATAGTCAAAATGTGTTGTATGTTGGGTTTAATTGTAAATATTATTATTTTGAAGATTCTGAAGTGTCAATCATTTTAAGAATTCAGACCGGCCCCCCGGGAGGCTGCAGGGAGGCCGGCATCCGTCCACCCCCCCCGGAGGATCGAATGCCGGCCCTCGCAGCGCATGGAGGAATGTCGTCGGGGCCGAGGCGCGCATCACGTTCAAGATAACTGAGAAGGTATGACAGGAACTGACCTATACATCCGTGTATGACGCTACCTGTCATACCTGGTAAGGTAGTATTATAGTATCACCAGGAGGCAAACATGAAAAACATTATGCTGATCCTTCTTGCGTGCGGACTCGTCACGTCATGCACGTCACTGACCATCGCGGACCGGGAATTCTTCGTGGCCGGGGCGGAGAATGAGGCCGCGTGGTCCCGGGCGAACGCCGCAGTGTTTGAGGACTGGAGTTATAATTTCCTGGGATCGAACGACTATATTCTTTACTCGCCGTCCTCGGGCCTGAGCGTGTGGCGTGCCCATGCCGGGGGTAACCGGTACGTGTACAGGATTAAGTACAAGGTACGGACCATGACCAGGGATGATGAAGTCCGGGTTCATAGGAGGGCGGAGATCCTGGAATACCGCATAAGGAATGTGGAGCCGCCACGCAGTGAACATAGTGAAAGCGATGCCAGGCCCGTGGATCAGCCCGTGATCAAGGCGCCCAAAGATAGGCCCGCGAAGAAGAGGGAAGTCCGGCCCGGGGTGTATGTGTGGGAGTAGGGGAGGGAAGCATCTAACAACGCGTTAGATTTTTGGAACACTTTGGAACACTTAGTGTTCCAGATCGCAACATATCGCAACATAAATGGCTTGAGAATTGACGGACAGGCCCTTCGTGATGGTTATTTTACACTGAAATGAGTGTATACAACGCAATTTACTGCCATATATCGCAACACATCGCAACAAAATGTAAGGGTATTGGGCGCTACTGGACTTGAACCAGTGACCCTCTGCTTGTAAGGCAGATGCTCTACCAACTGAGCTAAGCGCCCTTTTCGGTTTCTATTCGTTCGGTCGATTTGCTGGGGCGGAAGGCGATGACGCGCTTCGCGGGAACATCGATTGTTCTCCCGGCGATGGGGGATACGACGGTCCGGGCTTTTTTCTCCGCGAGGTAGAAGGTCCCGAAGCCCCGTATCTCCACGCTCTCGCCCTGCAGCACGGATTCCCTGATCCTGTCGATGAAATTGTCGATGATAAAGGCGACCTCTTTCTTCATCAGGCCGCTGCGGCCCGTGAGGCGGTCGACGATATCCGTTTTCGTCACTGCTGCTGTTCCTGGGCAGGGGCGGAAGCCTTCGCCCGGAGCGCGTTCACCTTTTTCGCCAGCCTGGACTTTTTGCGCGCCGCGGTGTTCCTGTGGACGATGCCCGTTCCCGCGGCCTTGTCGATGACCTTCACGAGCCTGGCGTAGGTTTCCGCCGCGGCTTCGGGGTTCGCGTCGACCTCGACCGCCTTCAGCACCTTCTTTGACGCGGTGCGGATGGAGGATTTGACGCTGGAATTCTTTTCCCTTCTTTTTTCGTTCTGCCTGTTGCGCTTGATCTGCGATTTGATGTGTGCCACTTGTTACAACCTGTCATGATGATGCCGGCGCAGGGGAATCCCCGCCGGGATGGCAACTATGCGTTCGGGGGTGGTGCGTGTCAAGAAAATTTGGCCCCGGGGTGACAAAATAATGGCTTCGTCTTCGCCCCCGTAGGGTCGACGGGGGTGTCACCCCCTGCCGGGGTCCCCCCCGCCCAGGGCTTCCTCCATGATGGCGGCGAGGTCTTGGATGGTGTAGGGCTTGGCGAGGGCTCCGCTGAAGCCGAATTCGCGGTAGCTGGCCATGACGGGGTCGCCGGAATAGCCCGTCGATACCAGGACGATCGCGGATGGATCCTCCTTGAGAAGAAGGCGGACGGCCTCGCGTCCTCCCATGCCTCCCGGAACCGTGAGGTCCATGATCACGGCGCTGAAAGGTCTTCCCTCCCCGGCGGCGACGCGGAACCGCTTCACCGCATCGGCGCCGTCGGCGACGCTCTCCGCCTCGTATCCCAGGTGGGTCAGCATCGCCGTGGCCACCTCGCGCACCTGTTCCTCGTCGTCCATCACCAGGATCCGCCCCTGCCGCGTCCCCGTTACCTGCGCCGAGGGGGGCTCCGGGGCCGCCTTTCCCTTCGTGGCGGGGAGGTACACATGGAAGGTGCTCCCCGCGCCCTCGGCGGATTCCACGTCGATGTACCCCCCGTGTTTTTTCACGATGGAGTAGCATATCGAGAGACCCAGGCCCGTGCCCTTCGGCTTGGTGGAAAAGTAGGGATCGAAAACGCGTCCCAGGTTCTGGACGGGAATGCCGGGGCCCTGGTCCGCGAAGGATACGCGGACGTAGCGTCCTTTCTCAAGGGGGAGCGAGGGTGCCGCATCGAGGTTGACCGCCGTGACGAGGAGCTCACCGCCCTCCGGCATCGCCTGCATGGCGTTGATCACCAGGTTGTGGACCACCTGGGATATCTGGTCCGGGTCGGCCTCCACGTTCCAGAGGCCCCGCTGGATGTCGAACCGCGCCTTGACGGGGCTCCCGGAGAGCAGGAATCCGATGTTGTCGAGGAGCAGTTCCTGGACCGACACGCGCTTCTTCACCGGCTCGCCGCCCCGGGAGAAGGTGAGGAGCTGGCGCGTCAGGTTCGCGGCCCTTCGCGCCGCCTGTTCCACGCGCTCAAGTATGCCCAGGCGCTCCCGGTCTCCCGGATCGAACAGTGAGCGGAGAAGGGAGAGGTTGCCGATCACCGCGGTGAGGAGGTTGTTGAAATCATGGGCGATGCCGCCGGCCAGGAGGCCCAGGGACTCGATCTTGCTCACCTTGAGAATCTCCTTCTCGAGCTTGGTCTTCGCCGTGATGTCGCGCACGGCGAGGACCAAGCCGGGCCGGCCTCCCCCGGGCTCCCGCAGGGGCGTGCCGGCGATTTCCACGACGCTTTCCGTGCCGTCCCCGCGCTCTATCGTCAGGGGGATGTCCGTGATGAAGGGGGAATCGTCGCCGTCGGGCACCGTGGGGGCGGTGCCGTCGCCCACGGGGAGGGTCCCCTCGGGTAGGCGTATCAGCTCCGTGACCGCCGTACCCAGGGCATCGTCCTGGGACTTACCCGTGAGCACCTCGGCGGCGCTGTTCATCAGTATAACGCGACCCGCGCCGTCCGTGGCGATCACGGCGTCGCCGATCGATTTCAGGACCGCCGTGAGCTGCTCCTTTTCACCGGCCAGCCGCTCGTTCAGCTCGCGCTGCGATGTCTGCACCCCGGTGAGCTCGCGGTTCAGGCCCTCGAGTTTCGCGAGCTGCGACTGGATTTCCTCGTACTGCGTGGCGATGGTGCGCTCGGCCCGCTTGAGGGACGAGATGTCTGATATGATGGAGATAACGGCCCGTTCCCCGTGAAGGTCTATCATGGAGGCCGAGAAGAGGCAGTCGATGACCGCGCCGTCTCTTCGCATCATCTGCCCCTCGTAGCGCGTGGGCTCGTCTCCCCCCCTGACGCGCCGCCGGTACCGGTTGCCCACGAGGGCCTTCCCCAAGGGCGTGTCGGGGAGGAGATCGTCGAGGGGCACCGTGAGCAGGGTCCCCGGCTCGTAGCCGAGGATATCGTGAAGCGCCGCGTTCGCGAAGACCGTGCGTCCCTCCACTATCAGCATGATGCCGTCGTGGGCGTTCTCCACCAGGGTGCGGTACCGGTTCTCCGATTCGGCCAGGCTCTCCACCGCCTTCTCCCGCTCCTCCCGAATCACGCTGATCTTGTCCGATACGCCGAAAGAGAAGAGTATCGCCATGGCCGTGAGGCCCAGGTGGTTCGACCATTCGGTGACGTAATTATCCGGGAGAAGGCCGTAGGCCCTGAGCACGGAAAGTATGGCGCCGAGAAAAAAGGCCAGGCAGGCCAGGAGGTAATAGCGCGACTCGCGGTAGCCCCGCTTCATCGCCAGGGCGCCGGCCCCGATGAGGACGATGCCGCTTGCAGCCGTGAGAAGGGTGGCCGCGCGAACCGTGTGGTAGTAGTCGATAACGAAGGCGAGGGGCATGATGGCGAGAGCCACGGCCATGGCCCCGAGGAGGATGAAGTCGCCCCGGGGGAATCGCTGCCGCGTGCCGAGGAAGGCCCGGCCGAACTGGAGCGCCGCCAGGTTCGCCAGGGCGAGCACGAAGGGATAGACCAGGTTCCCCCAGGTGGGGCTGTCGGGCCAGATATACTGGAAGGCGAGGCCGTTGTGGACAATGGAGAAGAAACCCGCGGCGAATATAAGGAGGGGGAGGTAAAAGTAGGTCTTCTCGCGGATGGTGATGAAAAAGAATATATGATAGATCGCCATGGCGAGGAGTATGCCGTAGCTCAGTCCCATGACCAGGCTCTCGGTGTTCATCCTCCGCCTGAATCGCTCGGGATTCCAGGCCATGAGGGGCACGGTGAGGGAACCGCTCGACTCTATCCTGAGGTAATAGGCGCGTTCCCCCGGCGGCTCCGTGAGGGGGAAGGCGATGGTGCGGTATTCCAGGCCCCGTTCCGCGAAGGGGAGCCTGTCGCCGGATTTCATGACACGGTGGGCGCCGTTCAGCGGGACATGGAGCTCGATATGGTCGATGAGGGGATAGGTGAATTCGAGGATCCACTTCACCGGATCCTTGCCCCGGTTCCGGGTCCGGAACATGAACCAGTATGCGCTCCGGGAGTATCCGAAAGTCGGATCCCCCCGGAGGTCGGGGATCGGTGTGAATCGCTCCGGATGCGACGCGACCTCCCCGATTGTCGCGTCTCCCGTGGCGTCGACGTAAAAGGAAAGATGGGGTCCGATGTGCCGACATGTCATGTCGCCGTCGACGTCGAGGGGAGCTGCGGGGGAAGGCGCCGCGGCGAGGCCGCCCTTCAGGGCAAGGGAGATCGCCAGGGCGAGGAACAGCGCAACCGCCGGATGGTTCGCCTTCCCCCGGTGGGAACTCGGGAAGCTTCGTGGCGCTGCGAGCCCTGTCCCTGGCCGTGTCATCTTCCCCGGTCTGTTCTCCAGTTGTATGTGCCTTGCCATGGCGCCCGCCGGTACGGCAGGGGTGCCCCCTGGATTACTCCGTTATCAGCAGCCGGAATAGCTTTTTCGTGTAATAGTATACCTTGCAGTTCGAGGCGCCCTCGGGGAGCCGGGTGAAGTAGCAGAGCACTTTCGTGGCGTCATTGTGGTATGAATAGATGTGGAGGCTCGCGTTTTTCTGGATGACGGGCTGGCCGAATTTGGCGCCCAGGCGCGACTGGATGCTTTTTTCAGTCGCCGGATCCACCTGGCCCCAGTCCTCCATGACCGTGTAGAGCTTGTCGTTAACGAAGAGATAGTCGACCATGGGCGTTGATTCCGTCCGGACGATCATGATCTTGTTCGCCAGGTCGGCGTCGATGGTGGTGATATAGCTCAGTATCTTGTTGCGGTACTTCGGCCTGTCCGAGGGCTTGAATTCGGTCCACTGCCCCGTTCCGAGGGCGCTCGTGAGGGTCGCCTTTTTCGAGCCCCATGCGTGATCGGGAACGGGAACCGACTCCGCGCCGCGCAGCGTCAAACCCGTCGTCCAGACGATCAGCAGGGCGGCGACTATGCCTTTGTTCATCATTGTCGTTTTCTCACATGCAAGATCAGGGGAATCGACCGCTTTCGCGGTGCCCCCGGAATTCGTGAGGCCGCACTCGCACCCACCTTGCTAGTATAGTCAACCGGCGCATTTTTGTCAATTAACAGTTTCCCCGGGTCTGAAATTTGAACCGGTTCACGTCGGTGAAGGGGAAGGGGAGCCCGGGTGCGGCAGAATCCTGAAATCCATCATGAAAAAATGATGCCGCGGGGGAAAATGTATTGTAAAAATCGGATGATCGATGGCAGTATCCGGGACATTGTTGCGTCGGCTGTAATATGTATTGAAAATAATTCCGCGGTGTGGTATACTTGAAGTACGGCGCGGGAGGCCCGGCGCCGCTGACGATGAGCGTAAGGGGGTGGTATCGTATGAAAAAATTAATCTGCATGGCGGTTTTCTGTGTGATAGTGGCGTCTGTTGCCGCGTATTCAGGCCAGGAAATGCGCCTCGAGGGGCTGGTCATTTTCGCTCAGGGTGATACCATCGAAGTGAAGAGAGGACGGAAAGAGGCGGCACTCCGCTGGACGGAGGCCTCGAAGGTGACCCGCGGGGGCGCCGTGGCCGACCGCGGCGACGTGGAGATATGCCAGCGCGTGCGCGTGACCTACGCGGTCCGTGAGGGGCGCAACGAGGTGATCACCCTCGACATACTCAGGGGGAGTTACTGCGCGAAGGAATGATCCGCTCCGTTTACATGATCGGCATCTGCGGCGTCGCCATGGGGGCCCTTGCACTGATGTTCAGGGAGCGCGGCGCCGCCGTGTCCGGCTCCGACCGGAACGTCTACCCTCCCATGAGCGATCTATTGAGGGAGGGGGGCGTTTCGCTCCACGAGGGCTTCGACCCCGGCAGGATCGGCTCACCCGACCTGGTCGTGATAGGCAACGCCGTGAGCAGGGGCAATCCCGAGGCGGAACACGTGCTGAACGCGGGGCTGCCCTATCTCTCCCTGGCCGGGGCGCTCCGGGAGCACTTTCTCCGGGGGAAAGAGGTGGTGGCCGTTGCGGGGACCCACGGCAAGACCACCACGACGGCCCTCCTGGCCCACGTCATGGAATCCGCGGGCATGGAGCCCTCGTTTTTCATAGGCGGCGTGGCGCGCAATTATGGTTCGAACTACCGGCTCGGATCGGGGCGCTATTTCGTCCTCGAGGCCGATGAATACGATTCGGCCTTTTTCGAGAAGTTCCCGAAATTCATACACTACCGTCCCTCGCATCTCGTGCTGACATCCCTTGAGTTCGATCACGCGGACATTTACCGCGACCTGGGAGAGATCGAGAAATGGTTCGGGCGCCTGGTGAACATGGTTCCCTCGGCGGGGTCGCTCGTCTATTCCTCCCGGTACGGGAACCTGGGCGCCATTGCCGCGGGGTCCCTGTCGCGGTGCGTATCCTATGGAGGGGACAAAGCCGATTACCGCTGTTCCGTCGCGGGGTTCGATGGAGACGTCACCCTCCTCAACGTGGATTCCCCGGAGGGGCCGCTGACCGTACGGTGCCCCCTTGTCGGCACCTTCAACCATGACAATTGCCTTGCCGCCATGGCCATGGCCCGGCGCCTCGGCGTGGATGACCGGGCGATCATGAGGGGCGTGGAGAGTTTCCTCGGCGTGAAGCGGCGCCAGGAGCTTATACTCCGGCGGGACAACCTCCGCGTCTACGAGGATTTCGCCCACCATCCCACGGCGATCCGGGGCCTCATCGAGTCGATGCGGGAGCGCCATCCCGGCGCGCGGCTATGGGCCCTCTACGAGCCCCGCTCGGCGACCTCGCGGAGGAGCGTGTTCCAGGAGAGCCTTCCCGCCTCCTTTCGCGCGGCGGACGAGATCCTCATCAGGAGACCTTTCGAGGGGTCGCCCCTCCCTGAAGGCGAGGAACTCGACGTGGACCGGCTTATGAATGACCTCAGGGCGCTCCGTCCCGGCGCGCGGCTTTTTGAAAGCGGCATCGACATGGCGGACTACCTTGCCCGGTCGCTTCCGGAGGAGGGGGAACAGGTCGTCCTGGTGATGTCGAACGGGGGCTTCGACGGAATCTACGAGCGGCTGCGCGACGCCCTTGACCGGCGCGGGTGCGCCGGCGGCGCGGTGCGCGCCGAAGCGGGGGTGCTTCTATGAAACGGACATTCTTCATCATCCTGGCGCTGGTGGGTATCCTGGCGGCGCCCCTCGGCGCGGAGGAGCGCTACATCCTCCTCACCCTCTCGGGGAGCGTCAACCCGATATCCGCGGATTACCTGGTGCGGGGCATCGAGGAGGCCCCGAAGACGGGCGCGGGGTTCGTCGTGATACAGATGGACACGCCGGGGGGCATGGTCAACTCCATGCGGGACATCAACAAGGCCATAATGACCTCCGACGTCCCCGTCGTGGTCTACACCTACCCGAAGGGCGCCCAGGCGGCCTCGGCGGGCGCCTACATCATGCTCGCCGCCCACGTGGCCGTCATGGCTCCGGGCACGGAGATCGGCGCCATGCATCCCGTGGGTCCCTCCCTCGATTTCCTCCCCCGGGACGAACGCGGGGACCCCGCCGGGCCCATGGAAAAGAAGGTGCTGAACATGATGGTCTCTTACGCACGGAGCCTCGCCCAGGAGCGGCGGCGCAACGTCCAGTGGGCCGAGGAGGCGGTTAAGCGCGCCGTGACGAGCACCTACCTCGAGGCGAAACGGAACAACGTCATCGATCTCATCGCCGACGACATGGACGACCTGATGAGACAGCTCCACAACCGCAGGGTCCTGGTGAAGGGGAAGCCCGTGGTTATCAGGACGGCGTCGCACGCTCCCCTGGCGATCGATATGGACTGGAAGCAGCGCTTCCTCAATTTCTTCGCCGACCCGCAGATCGTTCTCTTCCTTCTTCTCATCGCCGCGGCGGGGATCGGCTTCGAGATCAAGAACCCGGGAATGATTTTCCCCGGCGTCGCCGGGGGGATTGCCCTTTTTCTATTCCTGATGGCGGTGCGGATACTCCCGGTCAACATCGCCGGGATTGCCCTCATCCTCGTCGCCGTGGCGCTCCTGGTTCTCGAGCTCTACATACAGAGCTACGGTCTCCTCACCATCGGGGGGATCGCCGCCTTTGTCTTTGGTTCAATGATTCTCTTCGATTCCCCGCTCACGGGAGGTTCCATACCCATGACGACCATAATCGCGATGGCGCTCATTCTTCTCGGTTTCATCTTCATCGTGGTCCGCGCCGTGGTCCGCGTGCACAAATCGCAGGTGACCACGGGGGTCGAGGGACTTGTCGGCGAGGAGGGAACGGTCCTCGTCGGCTTCGATAAACGGGGGAGGGGGAAAGTACGCGTTCACGGCGAGATATGGGACGCCGCATCCGACCAAGCCCTCGCGGAGGGGGACGAGGTCGTCGTTGCCGGAGTTTCCGGGATGCTCCTTGCCGTGAAAAAGAAATAGGCGCACTCTGCGCACTACTCATCAAAAGGAGGAACAATGCGATGCTGGGATTTAATCTGATAGGACTGCTGGTGATACTGGGCATACTCCTGCTCGTCAGCTCGATCAAGATCGTGAAGGAATATGAGCGCGCCGTCGTGTTCAGGCTCGGGAGGTTGTTGAAGAGCGCCAAGGGCCCGGGGATCATTATCATCATCCCCATGATCGACCGGTGGGTGCGGGTGAACCTGCGCCTCGTGGCATTCGACGTGCCCCCCCAGGACGTCATCACCAGGGACAACGTGTCGGTGAAGGTAAACGCCGTGGTTTACTTCCGCGTCGTGGAGCCGAACAAGGCGATCACCGAGGTGGACGACTTTTTCTACGCCACGTCGCAGCTCGCCCAGACGACCCTCAGGAGCACCCTGGGCATGGTGGAACTGGACGACCTGCTCTCTGACCGGGAGCGGATCAACATGGAGCTCCAGAAGCTCCTGGACCTCCACACCAACCCCTGGGGCATCAAGGTCTCGGCCGTGGAGGTGAAGAACGTGGACCTTCCCCAGGAGATGCAGCGCGCCATCGCCAAGCAGGCAGAGGCGGAGCGGTATCGCCGCGCGAAGGTGATCGGCGCCGAGGGCGAGTACCAGGCGGCGCAGAAGATGGTGGACGCCGCGGCCCTGATGGAAGCGCATCCCATCGCGGTCCAGCTCCGCTACCTCCAGACCCTGACCGAGGTGGCAACGGAGAACAACTCCACGACCCTGTTCCCGATACCGATCGATTTTCTCGACATCTTCTCGAAGAAGAAATAGTTCGCGTGGAGCTCCGGGGCTTCTCCCCCTCTCCCAGCGGGAGAGGCTCCCAACAGGATGTTGCAGTGGCGAGCGCGGACAGGACGTCCATATAGCGCTCGGCGGGCCTCGGGTAAGTGCGGGAGGGATCCCCCCAACCCCCCCTTACCAGGGGGGGGTGGCGCGGAGCGCCGGGGGGATTACGATGCTTGTGGCAAGCATACACAAAAAGTGAACCAAAACGGGGGATAATGCCATGTCGCGGCGTGAAACGATCAAAATCTGGCTTGTGCAGATACGGAGCAACTTTCTCGCCCTGGCCGTCCTGCTGACGGCCCTGGGGATTGCCCTGGCGGCGCTGGATATCAGGGGAGGGGAACAGCCCGGGAGTCTCACTGCTCTCAACGCCTTCCTCTTGATTCTCGGCGTGGTCCTGGCCCACGTTTCGGTGAACCTCTTCAACGAGTATTCGGACCATACAACAGGCATTGACGACAACACCGTGAAGACGCCTTTCAGCGGCGGTACCGGGATGATACAGTCGGGGATGACCACTCCCCTGGCGGTCTCCACCGCGGCGTGGCAGACCCTCTTCTGGGCTTTTCTCATCGGTCTCTATTTCGCGATCATGTCCCACTGGGTCATCCTCGTCATCATGGCCGTCGGCGGGGCCTCCATCGTGCTCTATACGCGTCATTTTGCCCGGATCCTACTGGGCGAATTCTTCGCGGGCCTGAGCCTTGGTTCCCTCGTGGTGATCGGCGCCTACGTGGCCCTGACCGCGACTCCCGGGGCCGATCCCTGCGCCCTCTTCCCTGCCCGGGTGCTCCTTATAGCCCTGCCGCCGGGGATACTTACTTCCCTTCTCCTTTTCCTGAACGAGTTTCCCGACGCGGAGGCGGACAGGGCCGGGGGGCGGTTCCACCTTGTCATCTTCCTCGGGAAGAGGAGGGCGGCGTATCTCTACGTCGCGGGTCTCCTGGCGGTCTACGGGTCGATCGCGCTCCTGCCGGCGCTGGGGTATTTTTCCTGGACGCCCCTCCTGGCCCTGCTGACCGCGCCCCTTGCCGCGAAGGCGGCGGTGACGGCCCTTCGCCACGCCGAGGATACGCCCCTTCTTGTGCCGGCCCTGGGCCTGAACGTCATCGTGGTACTGGCCACGGACCTGCTCCTCACCCTTGCCGTGGTCCTGGAAATACTGGGCGCGGCCTGAGGAACCGTCAAGGGGATATGAGCGCGCGTGATCGACGGGTGGGGAGACGGGCCCGGGCGGGGATGACTGCTCCGGCGGTCCTTGTCGCGGCCCTGGCAGCCCTGGCGATTCACGGCTGTTCTCCCCCTTCTCTCCGGACCGTCAATAACGACCTCGCGCGCTACTATCACGATCCCGTGGCGTACTACCACGACGCCGCGTCCCGGGGAGACATCATCGGCGTGATGAGGGTCCTGGAGGAGCGTTTCGTGGCGGTGAACGTGAAAGACGCCTACGGATGGACTGCCTGCCACTATGCCGCCCGCGGTGGACACGATAACCTGATTGAATACCTTGTCCTCAAGGGAGCCGACGTCAACGTGCCGGACGGCGGGGGGAAGACCCCCCTCATGGTGGCCGTCGAAAGCGGGCATGAGGACGCGGCAAGGTTCCTCCTTTCCCGGGGCGCCGACCCGAACGCGAAAACCGGTGAAGGGGTGTCTCCCCTGATGACCGCCGCGGCGGCGGGATACGAGGAGATGGTGAGGGAGCTCATCTCGCGGGGGGCAAGGGTGGACGAGGCTGATTCCCGCGGCATGACCGCAGTCCTCCATGCCTACAGTGGCCGCCACGTGACCTGCGCGAAGCTTCTCCTCTCGAAGGGCGCCGATCCGGACCGTCACGGAGGCGCCATCCCGCCCCTCCTTGTGGGGGCCATCCGGGATGGATACGTTGATTTCGCCGTCGATCTCCTTCGGTCCGGGGCGGACCCGAACGCCAGGGATGTCGACGGCACGCCGGCGCTCCACAGGGCCGTGGATGCGCGGAACCCGGAGCTTGTGCGAACCATGGCGCGTCGGGGTGCCGACATGTCCATGGCGGACCGTGAGGGACGGACGCCCCTTCACCACGCGATCAGGAATCGCCACCTCGATTTCGTGCCGCTCCTGTCGGGCCTGGGATCAGACCCGAACCGGAAGGATGGCCGGGGGATGACCCCCCTCATGGAGGCGGCCAGGAACGGGTACCGGGATACCGCCGTCTTTCTTTTGGAACATGGCGCCGATCCGTCCCTGAGGGACGGCGAGGGGAGGTGCGCGGCGACAATGGCGAGGGATAACAGGTATGATGACATCGCTGAACTCATCGATGGGCCGGGGGGAACGGCGCGGTAGGGGCCGGGGCGCCGTCACCGTGACCGCCCTCGTCGCCGCCCTCGTGGCGGCATCCTGCGGCTATATCTCCATCGGCCCCCGTGACAACGTGAGGAGCGTGGCAGCGGACCCCGGGGGGGGAGAGCCCTCCGCCTACAATTCCTCGGTTCTCATGGGGAGGGTTGAGGCGGGGCCCGGCGACATCATGGTCGTCGCGGTGCCCGACGGTGGCGTCGGTGGCGCCCTGGAGCACTATGTCCTTCGTTCGGGACCCGGCCCCTTCATGATCTATCTTCCAGCGGGACGGTACTATCTCTGCTCCTTCACCGACGCGAATTCCGACGGCGAGTTCAGGGCCGGCGAGCTCTCCGGGGCATTCAGGCGTCCCGGAACCGGCGATCCCGCCGTCATTGCGGTCAGCGAGTGCCGGGTGGTTCCTGACCTCCTTGTGTCGGCGGGACCTCCGGCGATGGAGCGGGTGAAGCTCACGGGAACGCTCAGCTTCCGGGTAGACGCGCGCCATCTCCCGAGGCAGAAGGACAATGGCGAGATCGCGGCGCTCTACGAGGAGCGCTTCTGCGTGGAGAACGCGGAGACGGGATGGTGGAACCCCTCCCTCTTCATGCGGGGCTTCGGGGCGAGGATATATTTCGCCCGGCCCTTCGATCCCCGGGCGGTACCGGTCCTGTTCGTTCACGGGGCCCAGGGGAGCCCCCGCGACTGGGCCTATTTCCAGATGCGCCTCGACGGGAAGCGCTATCAGGCATGGTTCTTTTACTACCCGACGGGGATACGCCTGTCCCTGGCGTCGCGGCTACTTTACGAGAACCTGCGCGACCTCGCGGCGCGCTACCGGTTTTCGAAGATCGTGATCACCGCCCACAGCATGGGGGGGCTGGTGACCCACGACCTCCTGACCGGCCATGATCTTCGCGCCATCGGCATTGAACCTGTCCTCCTCGTCACCCTGGCCTCCCCCTGGAGCGGCTTTGAATCGGCCGACCGCGCCCTCCGCTATCCCTCCAAGCGGCTCCCGGTGTGGTATGACGTGGGCACGGGGAGCCCCTTCATCAACCGGATACTCTCGTCGCGTATCCCCGCGGCGACCGGTCACTACCTTTTTTACGGGACAAGGGACTCCGTGGCGGCGGGGCGGGCTCTTGACGAGCGTGCGTACCGGGCCGCCGATGGCATGTTCGGCTTTGATGTCGACCATGTCGGGATCCTGTCGGACAGGTCTTGCTTTCTGAAATATCGCGAGATCCTCGCGGGGGCGGCGGGGCGGTCTCAGTAGCCGCCGATGAGGGAGTTCCCCGCGGTCGCGGAAGCGTCGCACAGGAAATCCCGGCAGCCCTGGGGGCGCGCCGCGTAAATGCCGCAGAGCCCGCCGGGGGTCAGGTGGGGGCACGCCAGGAACTCCCGGCCGTCCTCCAGTCTCAGAAGCGCGCGCTCCCCCGTCATGGGGAAGCGGCCGCAGCACTGGGTGAGCTTTTCCTCAATGGGGCAGGATTCGCAGTGCGGCACGGGCGCCTCCTCGCGGGGCGTTTCCGCCGGGGATCATGACGCCGGCGCGCCGGCGCCGCAGAAGTTGCGGTACCGGACCTTGGCCATGTCGTATATTTTTTTCACCAGCTCCGCGGGGTGGTTCCGGTACACCTCCATGCGCTTCTTGACCATCTCATTGACCAGCCGGATGTTGATCGACGATCCCGCGAAAACCAGCTCGATTTCACGCTCGACGGACTTGTAGCTCTCGCCGGAGTGCTCGATGCGCTGGCCGATGATGTTGCCCTGCATCCTCCGGTGCGTGATTTCCATGTCGATGAGCTCGCTGACCTTGCCCCGCTCGACGGAATAGACGGTGAGCGAGGGCATGAACTCGTCGAATTCCTCTGAGAGGAGCAGTTCGTCAAGCATTCCGTCGAAGTTGAAGAGGGGGAGGAGCGACATGAGGGATGAGCCGTACAGCGTGATCCGGGCGTGGGGTATGATGTTGTCGAAGGCGTTAAAGGCGATCGAGTTTATCTGGGAAAAGGTCTTGATCCCCGCTTCACCACGACCCATGTAGACCACGTCGTCCTCTGACAGTCCCTCTTCATGCATCAGCTTCTCGATTTCCAGGCTTTTCCTGTCTCCCGAGATGAAGCGATTGATGTCCCCCGCGTACACCTCCTTCATGATCTTGTCGGGTTTCTTTCGGTATTCCGTGGCGATGAGGTTCTTTTCGCCGAGTCCCGAGCGTTTTACGAATTCGATGGCGATCTCGTAGGGCATCGCCGTCAGGACGAGGGGGTCGTAGCGCTTCATGAATTTCACCAGCGTCTCGGCACCGGGGAAGAGGCGGGACTTCTCGCCGATGATGGAGATGCAGGTCGTGGGCACGTCTTTCAGTAGAAAATCGGGAAAGTAGACCGCGAGCTTGAAGAAGGAGAAGGGGACGTCCCCCTCCAGGGAGAGCCGCCGGTTGTTGACGTCGAGGATGTTCTCGATCTTGATGCCCTCGGTATCGAAGAAGATGTTATCGATCAGGGTGCTGTAATCGCCGATCTCGAGAAAATCCCCCAGGCCGATGAAGACCCTCCTCGGCTCCTTCACGAGGCGTGAAACCTCCTTGAGGTAGTCGCGCCGGTCGAGATACATGCTGCGGTATCCCTTCTCGATTCCGCTGTTGATTACCAGCTCGTAGCGTTGGTTTTCCATGGCCTGTTCCGCCGTGAAGCGTGCGAAATCCTCTTCCCCTGTGTAAATATAGCGAAGTTCTCCGGGTCAGGCAAACGAGGGTCACAACGCCCGTCCGGAAAGGTCTTCCGGACGTGTATACGGCTCCGGGAGCGTGGTGGCAACACAATTTTAATCAGGGAACAGGCCCCCCGGTCAGCCAGGGATGCAAAAACTCCTTAATTCAGGGTGCGAAGGGGGCCGATTCTACAAGCAGGAGCCCGTCTCATTGAATCAAACGGGCGTAAAAAATTACTTGACAGGCGGCGGCA
Organism: uncultured Leptospirales bacterium; assembly: GCA_964554685.1. Classification (GTDB taxonomy): domain Bacteria; phylum Spirochaetota; class UBA4802; order UBA4802; family UBA5550; genus RBG-16-49-21. The sequence continues at coordinate 17,467 of CAZKPR010000014.1, forward strand.
TGGGAGAATGGTGTAACATTCTTCCCGTGCGGTTTCGCAGCGCCTCGCCGCGAAGCCGAGACAATACCCTGCTGACCGAAGGAAGTGATATGAAGAGACGGATCGCGCTTTATTCCGGCGCCCTTGTCCTGCTGTGCGTTATGGTTTTCGCCGGATACGCGAGCATTGTTAAGGCAACAACCCTGCTGAAATTCTCCGAATCCTCCGCCGGCGTGGAATCGCCCCTCCTCGACAGGGAGACCGGGGAGCGGGTCAGGACCCACGGCGACAGGTTCGCCGCCTGGCTCGACGGCAACGTTCCCGGCGGGATCGTTCCCTCCGCCGCGGTGGGGGTGGTCCAGGGTGACCAGCTGGTATTCCATCATGGCGTGAGGGCCGACAGCACCACCCGGTTCGGGATTGCCTCGCTTTCCAAAACCTTTACCGCGGTCCTGGCGCTCCGTCTCCAGGAGAAGAAAGTGCTCTCCCTGGACGATCCGGTCACGAAGTATCTTCCCGGGGTGGTCATCGAGCGCGAAGAGCTCCATTCGTCACCCGTAACCGTGCGCCATCTCCTTGCCCACACGTCGGGCATACCCTCCTACGGGAGCAACCACACCCTCCATGAGATGGGGGGGCGGCGGATTTCCCTTCCCCGCCAGGTCCATCCCGCCGGGTACTGCTATTCCTACTCGAACGAGGGCTACGAGGTCCTCATGCACATCATCGAGGCCGCCACGGGCGTGTCCTACGCCGAGAACATGCGGGAGCATGTGTTCGTCCCCCTCGGGATGAGCTCCAGCACGGCGGAGCACGCCAACGGCACCGGCGGCATCGTTTCCACGATACAGGACCTCGCGAGGTACGCAGGGATGCTCAACCAGCGCGGCGTGTATCGCGACCGGGTGATCCTGAGCGAGAAATCCTTCAACGAGATGATGGCCCAGCCCATAGAGCTGCCGAACGCGAGGGTTGATTACTACTACTCCCTGAGCTGGGAGGTCATCACCGTCGGTGGGCAGATCGACAGCTACTACAAGGCGGGCCGGTGGTTCAACCAGGCATCGGGCCTCCAGGCGTTCCCGAAGAGAAAGATCGCCTTCATTTACCTCTGCAACCCTCCCGGCCATCTCGGCGATTCATTCATGGCATGGCGCCAGGGCCTCACGGGAATGCTGCGCCACCTCGTGAGAAAAATATCCGGTGATGACAGCCTCTGCACGCTCTGGCCCTCGCTGTCCCCGGGGGAGCTGAAGTGGTACGAGGGTTCCTACCGGAACGTCATTACCGGCGATACCGTACAGGTGTCCCTCCGCGGCGGGAGGCTTTACAGCAACGGTTTCGGCGGCTTCATGCCCCTGCGTACCTTCACCTCGAACCGGTTTCTCATCGCCACGGGTAGGATGCTCCACAATTTCGTGTGGAAGGAGGGGAGGGTCGCGGGCCTGGCCCTCCGCCACGGCTACTACGAGATGGTCCGGGAGTAGCCGGACCCGCCTTTCTTTTTCCACGCAAAGACGAAATTCCATTGACATCATCCCGGGACGGGGTATGCTCTACCGCTGCGGACTTCTTGGTCCCGGGACGAAACAATGAGACAGGGCAGCCGTTACCATCATCGCGGAAGGACCGCCGTCGCGCTCCTGGCCCTGGCGGTTCTCGCCTTTTCCTGTTTTTCCGAGGAGAAAAACAGGACGGATGAGGAGGCGGCGCGAAGGGAAGCGGAGAAACGCGACAACGCCGCGGCCCGGGAACGCGAGGCGCTGATAGGAAAGGCGTCGGCGGAGCTCTCGCGCTGGATACGCGTGAGGACCTATCCACCCCTGGTTCCCTCCGCCGCGGCGGTGGTGGTGGAGAAGGGCCGGGTCATCTTCCGGGAGACCGCCCGCACCACCCCCGATACACCCTTCATGATCGCGTCCCTCACCAAGACATTCGTGGCCATTTCGATCATGCAGCTCGCGGATCGCGGGATGCTTTCCCTGGACGATCCCATCGGGAGGTATCTCGATGTGGAATTCGAGAACAGGGAGCTCGGTTCTGAGCCCATCAGCATCTGGCATCTTCTCACGCACACTTCGGGACTCGTTGAGGATCCGACCCCCCGATACGAAGAGGAAGACTACCCCTTCACGGTGCCCCAGCAGAGATACCCCGCGGGGTCACGATTCAACTACTGCAACCAGGGGTACAATCTCCTGGGATTTCTCGTCTTCGAGGTGAGCGGTCTTTCCCTCGGCGAATACGTGACCCGTAACATATTGAAGCCCCTGGAGATGCGCGACTCCCTCGCCCCGGCAAGCACGAGGGGCGCGGCGGGGATCGCCTGCTCCATAAATGACCTGGCGAACTACCTCACCATGTTCATGAACGGGGGCTCCTTCCATGGAAGGAGGGTGATATCGAAGCGGATGTTTCGCAGGATGGTGAGCGAGACCATCGAATCACCCCCTGCGAGGAAGAAGGAATACCGGGGGATCTGCTTCCGGATATGGACCATCGACGGCACGATCAATTCCATGCACCATGCGGCGCACATGCCCGGTGCCGGAGGCTTCATGCAGTTTTTCCCCAGGAAAAAAGTCGGGTATGTCTTCATTTCCAACCCGCCGCAGTACGACCGGGAGGAATTCTACGCCTACTACAATTCCTTTAAAAGCAGGATGATCCGCTTCAGCAAGGTGGTGATGGGGGATGAAGGATTTGACCCGATGACTTTTCAGCCCGACAAGCCTTCCAGGGACCAGCTTCATCTTTTCGCGGGAAGGTACACGAAGCGCGACGACGGCAAGGTGATCATCGTCGAGGTGCATCCCGGGGGCTACCTGACGGCCCTCAAGACCTATACCGGGGCCCGCTACGCCATTTCACCCACGTCGCTTCATACCTTCGTCTACATCTACCCGGGACAGACGGAGAAGGGCGAGATCTATGATTTCGTCATGAAGGAAGGCAGGATCGTGGGACTCGGCGTCAAGGACGGGTATTTCATCAAGTAACGCACAACGGAACGAGAGGTGGGGAATGGGCGAAGCGGTACTGTTCGAGAATGAGAGGGGAGTCGCGATCATCACGCTGAACCGTCCGGAAAAGCGAAACGCGCTTAACCGGGACCTTCTGGCGGGGCTCTATGACCGCATCGACGAGGTCGCGAAAGACCCGGAGATACGGGTGGCGGTCCTCACCGGTGCCGGGCCGGCCTTCTGCGCCGGCCTCGACCTCAAGGCGATCGCCGTGGAGAATCTCATGGACCCCCGCGGGGACGGCAGGGACCTCGTGGACGTGCTGGGGGCCTGCGCCAAGCCCCTTATCGGGGCGGTCAACGGTCCCGCCATCACCGGCGGTTTCGAGCTGGCGCTCCAGTGCGATTTCCTCATCGCTTCCGAGAGGGCGTCCTTCATCGACTCCCATGTCGAGCGGGGCATCCATCCAGGCTGGGGGATGAGCCAGCTTCTCCAGGAGGCAGTGGGAGGGAGAATGGCCAGGCAGATGTCCCTCACCTGTGATCCCCTCTCCGCCCGGGAGGCCCTGTCCATACGGCTCGTCAACGAGGTGGTGGCGCCGGAACGGCTCCTTCCGCGTGCGAGAGAGATCGCCGTGCGGATTGCCGGCATGGATCCCGCCATGGTCGCGACGATGCGGCGCCTCATCGACGTCAGGGCCGGGTCGACCCTCCGCGACTCCCTGGTGGAGGAGCGGAGGGGTTTCATGGAGTTTTTCAACAGCGTGTGGAAGAAATAGGTCCGGCCCGGGTAGTGTTCAGTATCCCTTTTTCTGCGCCTCGCGAATTCTCTTGTAGAGCTCTTCGTCGCTGGTCGCGAACATGATGGAGTGGCTCCTCCACTTCCGGTAGTCCCTCACGTACTCCGTTCCCATCCCCGCGCAATCATACCGGGGGACGTAGCGGATTCTCCCGTCGCGCAGGCGCATCTCGTCTTCCCCGGATCGCACGCAGAAGAGGATGGCGTTTTCGATCACCCGGGGGAGCAGTTCATCGAAGGGAATTTTCAGTTTGTACATGTCGCGAACGAACCGGAAAAACCGTTTTGAATGGAAACGCACATTCATCACTCCCGGCTTGGAGAAAAAGACCTTCCTGTTTGCCGGGTCCCAGGTGTAGCTTTTAAAGTCCCGGTAGGCGAGAACGTCCCCGCTCTTGACATAGATCCTTCCCACGAGGTAAATGAAGGTCATCATGAAGTAGCTCTCGTAATACTTTTCATAGAGCTGGAGGTGAAGCTTCTCTCTCTCCCGCTCCTCGGGGCCGGGCGGCTCGGGCCATGGCTGGTTACGGTTCCCCGTCAGTTCGTCCAGCGTGAGGCTTTTGGGGTCCCGGGGCTTCCGGTACCCGTACCCCGTCGCCGGTGGTCCCGTCACGCCTTTCCTCACCGCTGCCACCCTGTACCAGGCTTTTACCGCCTCTTCCACGGTGGTGTCGCTGTATCCCTTCGATCTTGTTTCGGCGATTTTCTCGAACCCGTCATTTTCGTAATAGGACCGGTGGATGACATAGGATGCGTCTGGTTCGGAATATTTCCATTCAAGGTCGACCCGCTCCGTCGAGCCTCCCCGTGAGACCGAGAGGTCGTGCACCGCGGGGGGGGCTGCGGGGGCGCGCTTTCCCCCGACATCGGCCGACAGCAGGGTAAGGCCGAGGAGGGCCGTGAGGGCCATGCGAAGGGCGGAGCTTCTAGAGAAAGCGGCGGAAGAGATCAAGTACTTCATTTTTCGTTTCCGTCTTGAATTTCTTCATGCGGTATATCTCAACATTAAAATAACCAAAGCGGAAACGTTTTTCAAGCCTTTCCGGTTTTATATGTTCCTCGTAGATTTCGGCGATCGCCTTTTCGAAGACCACGTTGCGACAAACCGCGAGGTACACCGGGATGTCTTTTTCGTAGACGGTCTGCAGGGTGCCGTCCTCCAACCTGTTGACCTGGATGGGTATGTCGTGAAGCACCTTCTTGATCAGGTTGTGATTGTACGGGATCAGGGACTGGACGATGAGGGCCCTGAGCCGGTTCTCCACCACGAGGCCTCCGGACCAGCTCCCCGCGATGACGGCGTTTTCCGGGAGGTCCCTTCCCAGCTCAAGTGACGCCCTGTGGATGCTGTAGTCAGGGAAGATGAGCCAGCGGCCGTACTGGAAAAGCTGGAGCGCCATGACGGCGGAGAGAAAGACCGCGGGAAAAATCGATCTGCCCATGAACGCCAGGAGGCGTTTCCGAAAAGCGATTGCCGCGGCGGAAGCGACCGCGCATGTAATCGCCACTGCGGCGATAACGGGAACGGCCCCGGAGAAATCTCCCTTCATTATCGACGGATACAGGCGATCCACGAGACCGTTCTTCACCGACGAGGGAACGGCGTGAAACACAAGTGTGATGCCGGTATAGAGGGTCGCGCAGAGGATGAATGCCCCGAACATGACATTATGCGGGAAGGGCTTCCGCTCCCTGAAAAACGATACGATGTCGGACACGGGGATCATGAGCAGGAACCGGGCCGCCAGGGTGACCAGGGGCAGGGCGAAGAGCAGGTAATAGCGCGAAGGATTATAGTACATCACGGTGATAAAGGCGGTCCCGAAGAGGAGCCAGCAGGAGAGAATGAAGTCGGTCGTTTCGCGACGTTGGGTAAAGATATATCGGTGCAGCGTCCAGAGGGCCCAGGTGCAGGCGGCGAAAAGCGTCAGGGGGTGAAGGAGCACGAATGCCATGAAGAGTCCTTTCGGCGCCACGTTTGTGATCGGATCGAAGGCGGTAAAGGGGATGAGGGACGCCAGGGGTCTGCCGAAAACCTGGACGGACATGAGTGAAAATGCAAGGGTGACCTTGAGGGCGTTGAAATGCGCGATTACGAGGTACCCCGCGGCCGAGGCGACGATGAAGGCCCCCATGAGGCGGTTAAGGGCGCGGGAGGTCCAGCCGCGGCGGACGCCCCAGACGATGAGAAGGGCCGGGGCGATGGCGGGGATGATCACCAGCATGTTGCGCTTGATGAAGAAGCCGGTCATCACGCCGGCCATTCCGACAAGGAGAAAGGCGAGGCGCGTGAGAAGGTCCGCGGCGGCTGCGCTTCCGTTGCCGCGGAGTCCTTTCCTGAAGGCCTCGGAAAAGCCCAGGAGGGCGACCATGATGAAAAAGAGGAGGTGGGACTCGTAGAGGCCAAGGCGGTTGAACATGGCGGTGAAGAAATTGAGGCCGAAGAGGACCAGGCCCGTCAGCGCCGTGGCGCGGTCGTAAGTCCTGGCGAGGAACACAACCAGGAGCACCATCGTCAGCGCGGCATAGGCGATCGGCAGCATCCGGATGGTGGCGTACCCCGCCCCGAATCGCGCGAAGAGCCAGCGGTAGGGAATGTTGGTGACGGGGCTTTTATCCGCCCATCCTTCATACTGGTCCTCGGGCGTCCACTTGCCGTTCCCGAAGAGGGCGGCATTGCGGGCCTCGTAGGTCTTGAATCCCTCGTCCGTGTAGATCGCCGCGGATGTGGTGAGCTCCTGGGGGGCGTCGGCGTTGATGTGGACAAGCCTGATCCCGGTACACACGATGATGAGGAGCGGGATGATGATGTAAAAGCGACGTCCCGACGTCAGTTTCTCAAGCAGGTTCCCCATGACGCACCCTCACGCGTTGTTTTCCATCCGCTCTGATACGAGGGGCCTCGCCCCCGGGCCACCCGTCGTTTCATTGAAGGCGTACTGGTGGCAGTACTTCCTGAAAACCTTGAGGTAGCCGTCCACCATTTTCGTCCAGGCGTAGTTTTTGATGGTGTATTCCTTCGCCGTCCTGCCGAAGTCCCGGAGATGGGAACGGTCGGAAAGCAGGGAGTGGATCCTGTCGATCCACACCGATTCGTTTTCCGCCGGCACGAGGAAACCGTTTTTCCCGTCCATGACCGCGCAGGTGATCCCCTCGATGGCGGAGGCGATGACGGGAGTGCCGTTCACCGAGGCCTCCAGCGCCACGAGGCCGAATCCCTCCGCGTCTCCCGCGACCTGGATGTTGGGCATCACGAACATGTCGGCGTGCTTCAGTATCTGCACCATGTCCTCGAAGGGCTGTTTCCCCAGGTAAAAGGCCCTTTTATTGAGTTCCGGCTTCTCAAGGGCCTTCTGCACCTCGAGTTCGTCTATGCCGAGGCCGAAAAGGAGAATGATGAGATCGGCGAGACGCTTCGGAAGGAGGTGGTTGAGGATGAAGCCGGTCCGCCGTATGTTGGGATTCGTGGGGCCCACGATAAGGTAGACGATGGACTCGTCGAGAAGGGGGAGCACCTTGTTGATGAACCATGAAAACCCCTTCCTTCGCACGCTCCGCCCCACGGAAACGAGGATCTTTTTGTCATGGATCGGGATGCCGAGCATTTTCTCGAGGGCCCTGGGGAAGAGCGGATGCTTGTTGATGAGGGCCATGTCGGTGTCGACGCCGTTACGCACCACGTAGACCCTGTCGCGCTGGAAGCCGCGGGCGATGCATTCCCGCGCCGTTGCCTGGCTCACGGCGATGACGCCGTCGAGCTTCTTGAACTTGCTCACCACGATGCGCTGGAAGAGCCTGCTGGGGAACACGATGTCCAGGCCGTGGAGGGTCACCAGGACGGGGAGATCGGTCAGTTTCCCGATCCCGAGGCTGAAAAAAAACGCCATGAGGCCGTCGTTGAGGTGAATGAGGGAGATGGCCGGGTTTTTCCTGAGGAGCGCCCGTACCCTGCGGCGGATGGTCAGAAGGAACAGGACCCTGCTCGAGCGATTGTCGTAAATCAGGGTGTGCACCTTGCTCCACCTGGCCACGCCGTTGATGAGTTCGTAACTCTGCTTTTCCATCCCCCCGATGGAGGGCGGGTACTTATGAGTTATAAACAGGACTTCCATCCTCAAGTCCCCCGGTGATGCGAATGATAAAAAGGAACGCGATCAGTCCCGCAACGATCCAGAATATCTGGCGGGCCCGGCGAAGAATGGAAACCGTGATCCAGACTCCCGCGCCGGGCACGTTGACGAACTCCAGCATGATCTTGCTGGCGTATTCCTCGATCCCTATCTGCCCCGGCACGAAGGCGCCCAGGGCCTTGAAGACCATGACGCCGACCTCGATTGCCACGCATGACAGGAAGGTGGCCTCCAGGCCGATGAATTTGAGAATCAGGTAAAATTCCATGGCTCCCATGAACCAGCTTCCGAAAGAAAGGAGGAACGCCGCGATGAAATTGAGCTTTTTCCTTTTATAGAAATCGACGAGTTCCCCGTCGACCTCGCGCAGTTTCGCGAAGGCCCCGGCGATGCGCGTGGAATCGGGAAATCTGCGCTGGAGGCGGGCCAGGAGGCCGGCGGGAAGGGAGAGAATCCCGCTGCCGGAGCCGAGGCGGTAGAGGCAGAAGACGAGGAGGGCGAAAAGAAGGCACACCGCGATCACCAGGGGCGCGGGATTGGCCTTGAACTTCAGCCTGTCGAAGAAGAGGTAGATGCCGATCATGATCAGGGCCAGGGCGGAGAACAGAACCAGAAAGCGCGAGATGGTGAGGGAGACGACGCTGTCCTTGTAGGGTATGTTCCTGCGCTTCAGGAGGAGCGCCTTGAGGGCCTCTCCTGCGATCACGTTCGTGGGATTGATCTGGGCGAGGCTTTCGCCGATCTGGCGTATGATGAACAGCATTGTCGTGGATATATGTCCGGGATAGCGGTAGAAGGAAAGCTTCCACGCGTAGGTTACCATCAGGTAGCCGGTAAAGGTCGCGCCGATGAGGGCGAGAAACCGGACGTTGACGGCGACAAGCTGGTCGCCGATTCCGGTCAGGTCAGTCCGGGAGACGAACCAGTAGATAAGAAACACGCCGCCGCATAAGGCGGCCCCCCGCGCCAGGTGGTAGAGGAGCCCCTTTTTCCCTTTGCGGTCGTCCTGTGCCTTCGCGGGTAGCTTCATCGCCGTGACCGGGCCTTCCTGTTTTCCTTGACGAGGAGTTCGTAATTGGCGTACATCTCCTTGCAGAGGGTTTCCCATTTCTGCGATTTCGCGTAGGCGACTGCGTTTTTGCTCATTTTTTTCCTCGCCGCGGTGTCGTCGATGAGATACGTCAGCCGGTCAACGAATTCAGGGATTTTCTTAGGGGTAACCAAGAATCCGGTCTCGCCATCCCGCACGATGCCGGCGGGGCCTCCCTTGGCGGCGGCCACCACGGGGAGCCCCGAAGCCATCGCCTCGAGAACCACGTTGCCGAATGTTTCCGTGATGGAGGGGAAGAGGAAGATGTCGCAAGAAGCGTACATTTTAGAGAGGTCTTTGTTGATGAGCTTCCCCGTGAAGACGGCTTTCGGCATCCGTTTTTCCATGTAGCGGCGCTGGGGTCCGTCCCCCGTGATCACCATCGTCACGTTGGGCCTCGTTTTTTCCAGGACGCGGTAGATCTTGATGATGGTGCTGATCTCCTTGATCCAGAAGAGCCTGCTGACGAAGAGGACCCTCAGGGTGCCCCTCCCGGCCATGGCGTCGATGTGACGGTCATCCCTGTGGCGGGGGCTGTATCGATCCGTATCGATTCCCCGGGCCCAGATGGTCATCCGGTTCCTTTCGATTCCCATGGCCGCAAGGTCTTCCAGGACCGGCCTGGTGGGCACGAAGACGCGGTCGCAGCGGTTGTAATAGAACCTGAGTATTACCGGCACAAGGACCTTGAGAAAACGGAGAAAGGGCAGGAACTTGAAATAGTAATCCACGTAGTTCGGGAAGTGGGTATGATAGGTCGTCACGAGTGGGATTCCCTGCGAAACCGCGTAGGACCTCGCGTAGCGGCCGAGAAACGACGGCGTGGTAAAGTGGACCAGGTCGGGCCTGAATTCCTCAAGGGCCTTCTGGAGATTTCTGTCAAAATAGGGGAAGGCGAGGGGATATTCCCCGTAGAGGGGCATTTTGATGTATCGGCAGACGATTACCGGGAAGGGAAGCTTCACTCCCTCGGAGGGAGGGTAGGGAGTGATGAAAAGAAATTCAAATTTTTTTTTCGGCACCCGTTCGATGAGGTTGTAAAGCGTGTAGGTGACGCCGTCAAGATTCTCCTTGAGCACATCGGTGAACAGCGCCACGCGTATCGTATCGGTTTGTTTCATGGCCTCGAATTCCGTAGGTTTTTGAAAAGTGCGTGCGACCTAACTTCGCGTCGACCATCTCCGGCATGGATATGGCTGTCTGCATCACCACGCTTTCCCGGGCCGCTCGCGACTCGTTGTATAAGCGCCATGACGGTCGTCACACTAAAAGTTGAAATCGGCTCTGTCAAGGAATTATGTTTGGCGGGCGTATGATTTTACCGGTCGAGTCACGGCATGAAGGCGGTATCAATAATGCAACAGTGCGCCGTCACTCATGCCTGAGGGCATCGATGGGGTTGAGCTGCGACGCCTTGTAGGCGGGGTAGAATCCGAAGAGCACCCCCACCAGCGCCGCGAAAATGAACGGCACGATGATCGATACCATGGAGAGGGAGAAGGGCTGCTTGGAAATGGCGGTGTAGAATATGTAGGTGAAAAGCCCGATGGCGATCCCGGCCACGCCCCCCATGAGGCTGATGATGAGGGCCTCGATGAGGAACTGCATCAGGATATCCCTGTTCTTCGCCCCGATGGCCATGCGTATCCCGATCTCGTGCGTCCGCTCGCTTACCGAGGCGAGCATGATGTTCATGATGCCGATACCGCCCACGATGAGTGAAATGAAGGCGATGGCGATCGATGCCATGGCGAGATAGTTTGATATCTCCTCGGTTCTCTTGATGATCTCTTTACTCGAGGTGACCCTGTACCCCTGCATCTGCTCCTCCGTGAGGGAGTATTTTCTCCTCAGGAGGTCCATGAGATGGTCCTTCACCATGTCAACCTGGGTCTCGGAATAGGTGGCGATGTTGATAAGGAAGAAGCTGCTGGTGCCGAACAGCTTCATGGCCAGGGTGGAATAGGGACCCACGATAAAGTCGTCGAAATCCTTTCCCGAAAGGGCCATCCCTTTTTCCTTGAGGGTGCCTACGATTCGGAATGGAATCCGGTTGATCAGTATGACCTTGCCGATCGGGTCCTCGTATTCGAAGAGTTTTTCTTTTACGCTGTGGCCGATGATGGCCACCTTCTCATAGGTCATGATCTCCTCGGGGGAGAAATAGCTCCCGCTTTCCAGCTCCCAGTTTCCCATGAGAAAATACTCGTTACTTACCCCCAGGACCTGGCGGGAGATGTTCTTGTTCCGGTACTTGACGGGGAATTCCCACGAATTCAGCGGCGTGATGTACTGGACCTCGGGGATATAGCGGCGGATATCCTTCAGGTCTCCTTCCGTGAAGGGTTTTTTCACCGACATCATCGAGATGGCGTTGGTCCCGAGGCTCTGGATCTTCTCCCGCACGGCGATGCGCAGGCTGCTGCTGATGCCGGTAAGGAGAATGACCACGAACACGCCGATGAAGATGCCCAGGCAGGTAAGGAGGGTACGCATGATATTCCGCCGGAGCGCCCGGAGGGCCACGATGGAAAGATTTTCAAAGCTCATGCTCATGGTGCGGTATCTGTCCTGTTTTCATGCGATGGCGCAGCCGGGTCGCGCTGTCGATTCAGCGGCCATCGATCATTCTTGCCCGGCTCAACGGCGAGTCAAGAAAAAAACGAATCGCTCCAGCGGGGGAAACTCACCGGCCCGCGATCCTCGATGCCATCCACCTCCCCGCGGCGGAGAAGGCGGCGGCGAGGGCGCTGGCGGCGAAACTGATCAGGTGGTAGCCGAAACCGGTCACGATGGCGTCGTGCTCGTTCATACCCACGAGGATGAAGCCGCCGGTCCATCCCGCCTCGAGGGTGCCGAAGCTTCCGAAGCTGTTGATGGGAAGCACGTTCGTCAGGACGCCCCCCGTTGACCCCGCCACCGACTGTACTAAGCCGATCTCGACCCCCAGGGACCGTATGGAAAGATAAAAAAGAAAGTAGAGGGCGATCCAGGTAAGAATGCTCGTGAATGCCAGCCGGGGCGCGAACCTTCCCGCGCGAAAGGATGAAAACTCTTCCACCACGACATCGATTGTGCCGATGATTCTTCCCGCCAGGGCAAAGGAGCCCAGGGGGGTGCGGGTATAGAGGAGGTGGAAGAGCCTGCCTGACCAGATCACGATCCACTTGAGGTTGAAGAGACCGACGACGGACAAGGCGAGGAATACGGCGCCCAGGGCCACCAGGAGCAACGAGGTGTCCATCCCGAAATGGATGATGATCGAACAGATGAAGAACGCCGATATGACGATGAAATCGAATATTCGCGTCACCACGAGAACATGAAGCCCCCGGGATATTTCTCCCTTCCCGATTTTTTTCAGGTAGTAGACGAAGGTCAGCTCCCCCGTGCGGGCCGGCATTATCTGGTTCAGGAATGACTGGTAGCTGGTAATCGCGAAGAGATCGAGGATGGAAATATCCAGGTCGCCCAGCATCGTCTGGTACCTGAGCATCTTGAAGAAGGTAGACGCGAAATAGGTGAGGACGCAGGCGCCGAGAAGGGACAGGTCCGCGTTCCCCACCGTTTCAAGGGCCCGGGCAACGTCCACCTTCCTGAGAAGAAACCACGCCAGGAAGAGGGAAATGACCAGGAAGAGCAGGGTGCGCGGGTTGAGGATGCGCCGTGTACGCTCCCTCAGGATCGCCTCTTCGTTCCGGGGCGTGTCTTCGGCGGCACCGGTCATTCCTCAGGCGTCCTTTTTCCGCTTGCCCGGGGCGGCAGCGTCGGCGGATGATTTCCGGAGGCGGTACTGGATATCCTCGAGGAGCGCCCGGTTCACCGCCATGAGGTCCACGATGAAGGCCGCGAGCATGGACTGGAAACCCATCGTCATGAGCACCGCGAGGAGTATCAGTGACTGCACATGTCCGCCTCCTTCTCCCCTCGCGTAGTGATAGAGGAATCGAAGACCGATGGCAAAGCCGCCGATGAACAGGATGAGGCCGATCCTGATGAAAAAGCGGAAGGGCTCGTACACCACGAAGATACGGAAGATCGTGATGATGGAGCGCTTGATGTAGCTCGAGATGCTTTTCACGAGTCGCGAGGGACGCAGGTCCTCGTTGACCCTCACGGGGACCCAGGTGATGGCCATGTTCTTTCTCCCCGCCTGTATGATGGTCTCCAGGGTGTAGGTGTAGGCGTTGAACACGTTGAGCTTCATCGCGGCGTCCCTGCTTATGGCGCGGAAACCGCTCGGTGCGTCGGGGATGTCGGTGTTGCTGACCCGCCTCACCACGTAGCTCCCGAACTTCTGGAGCAGTTTTTTCACGAAGGAAAAATGTTTGATCTGGTCGATGGGGCGGGCGCCCACGACGATGTCCGCCTTCCCGTCAAGGATCGGTTGAATCAGCTTCGGGATGTCTCCCGCGAAATACTGGTTGTCCGCGTCGGTGTTGACGATGATGTCGGCGCCAAGGGAGATGCAGGCGTCGATCCCCGCCTTGAATCCTTCGGCGAGGCCCCTGTTCTTGATGAAGTGCACCACGTGGGTAACCCCGTGACGCTTCGCCACCTCGACGGTCCGGTCGCTGCTGCCATCGTCGATTATCAGCCATTCGATTTTCGATATCCCCGGAATCTTCCTGGGCAGTTCCTTCAGGGCAACGGGAAGGGTCTTCTCCTCGTTGTAGCAGGGTATCTGTATAATAAGCTTCATGCGTGCACCTCGATGGTCCGGGGGAACTGGCCCCGCGGTCTCAGAGCGTGTATTCTTCCGGGGGGGCGGTAATAATTCAAGCAAAATACCGCCCTGCGGCGCATCCGTCAGCGGACGAAGCGGAAGAGGTGGCTGGTGATTCCGCCCCTGGTGTGAAATGTCTTTATCAGCCTGAACCGCCCGGACTTCTCTCCTTTGTCGCGGATTTCCTTGAATATCCACGCCTTGCGGTCGATGGCGTTGGGGTCCCTGATGGGCAATCGCCTGATATAGAAATCGTCGACGAAGACAAGGGTCACCCCCTTGTCCGCGAGTTCCGGGATAAGCTCCTCGACGGTGTTCCCTTTCACCAGGTACGATATAAGGTAGTATTCATCCCCGAGGCCCGAATAGTAGATCGGCACGTTGGTTTCCGATATGAGCATCCTGTCGCCCGGTTGCGCGTTGTCCCGGTACCAGAGCGCGACCTTCTTGAACTCGACGCGGGAGAGGCCGTGATGGTCCATTGTCCGGGCGCCGTAGTAGACCGTAAGGTTGATGATGAGGGCGGCGAACAGGAGGAGAAGGGCCCGTTGCGCCCCGGGCAGGGTCCCCGTACCGTACAGGACGAGGGCGGCAGCAAGGGCCGTGAAGACGAAGACGAAAATCAGGTGGCCGGGCGTCAGCTCGCGAGCCAGGGCGAGGATGCTCGCGCCGTATCCCGCGGCCGTGAGAAGGGCGGCGAGGGAAAGGAGCAGCGCCACGGGGAGACGTCTTTTTGAGGCGAAGAACTCACGCGCCCTGGGCAGTATTCCCTCGGAGAGACCGTAGAACATGAAGAGTACCAGGATCCAGAGGATCGGCATGACGTAGCGATCCTTGGTGTTCTGGTAGATAAGGTGGATGAGGACGAACCCCGCCAGGAACAGGAAGATCGGGGCGAAATCCCGCCTGGCGCGCCGCCACGTGAGGATGCCACCCCAGAGGATCCCCCCGAGGGCCAGCACGCCGGGTACGATGAGGGCGGCGAGGAGAGGAATCTTCACCGCCGGGCTCTCGGCGAACCAGGCGTGGGTTGCCATCCACTGGATGAAGCTCGTGGCGACGAGGAAGCAATCAGCGGGATACCGGTAGAGGTTCGGCCCGCGGTGCGCGATCTCGCTCACGTAGGGATGGGCGTGCCCCGGGGAGTTGACGAAGCTGAGGATAAGCCAGGCGGCGACTCCCGTCGTGGCGGCGGCCCCCAGGGCGATCGCGAGAAGGCGTTTCTTGCCATAAAAAAAGTCGCGGAACATGACGGCGGGGACGATGAAGACCGAGTCCCACTTGGTGAGCGCGGTGAGAAACGCCGTGGCGTAGGAAAGCCTGTTGTCCCTCAGGGTCAGGTGGAGGGAGAGAATGATGAGGAGCGAGAGGAGCATCTCCAGCTCAGAGTTCGTGGCTATGTAGACGGTGTAGATGTTGATGCCCAGAAAGAGAAGGGCCCAGTTTGCCGCTTCTTCGGCAAGGAACCTCCTGAACATCGCGCGGGCAAGAAAAAAGTACGGAACGAAGAGAGCGAGGTTCAGAATGATGGCCGTGAGGTATATTGGATCGGAGGAGTCCGCCGGGTTAAGGGGCGTCAGGAGCGTGAGGATGAGGGGGTAGAGGGGGAGGAACTTGTAGTTCGTGCCGGGGAAATTTCCCGCCATGTAGTCGAGGACCCGGACCCGTATGTTCCCCATGTAGTCCCCCGTCGGGGTCTCGAAATGGTTGAAGTAAAAAGCGGTATACGCGATGGCGGCGAGAATGATTCCCGCCGAGATGATCGCCATGGGTGACACGTTCCGTTTTTTCATGCCGGGAACCTCGTGGTCGGATAGTCCGCTCGCGCGATGGTCGTATGATGCAATTCCGAGGGGGCCCTGTCAAGATACTTATCACAGGGTCATGGTAAAGTGGGAAAATGGAGCGGCGCTTCGCGGGACAATGAATCGTTGACAGGGCTAGCGGGGAGGGATATACTGATTGCCATGTCAGGACACCCCGACAGTTCCACGCGGGTCCCGGGTCACCGGGATGAACCCGGCGGTGTTGCCTTCCGGGAGGGGGCGGGTCAAGCCCGGGTCGAGGAAGAGCCCCGGGCGGGGGACAGCCCCCTTGCCGACGGGGACGACAGTATTCACTGCAAAATATGCGGTAATCATATCACGTCTGACGCCGAGAGGATCAGTGTCCATGGGTCCCATGACCACGCGTTCCTGAACCCCCTCGGCCTCCTGTTTCACATAGGCTGTTTCTCGGGAGCGCCGGGATGCCTTGATGTCGGGGAGAGTACCGACGAGTACACCTGGTTTCCCGGCTATTCCTGGTGCTTCGCGCTCTGCGCCCGGTGTCGGGCCCATCTCGGATGGAGGTACCGTTCGGGGGGACACGCCTTCTGGGGCCTCATCCTGGACAGGCTTGAAAGGGGTTGATTCAGTCGTTCAGGTGAAGGGTGATTCGCATCTTCCCGGACTCCGGCGGGGCCGGCGATCCCGGCGATTCCCTGACGATCCAGCGGCTCCGGAGCCCCTTCAGGAAATCGGCGTACCGTTCTGCCGGTATTTCCGCGACGACGGTTCCCGGTTCCCCTCCCCGCGAGGTCCCGCCGAGGGAGCGTGCGAGGCCGCTGATCAGGTCACTGCCCTCCCCGGGTGCTTCCCCTTCCTCCATGAGGGCGCGGTCCATCTGCTTTGACGCGGGTGACTCGAGCTTCTTTGCCCTGAAGGAGTCGCGCATGGGCGAAACGGGGGCGGGCTGTGCCGCCCTGGACAGATAGAGGGTGGGCCCCTCCGGAACACCGGCTCTGGACCCGGCGGTGTTCTCCGGGAGGGAGTCGGCCACCGCGGCGTCATCGGGAGCGTGGGCGGTAACGGAGATCGTATCTTTACGGCGTTCCGTGACGGCGATTTCGGGGCGATCATGGTCCACGCGTTTTTCGCCGGAGGGGGGCGCCGAGACTTTTTCTTTCGACGAAAGGGCAACGGGAGCTTCCGCCGGCTGATACGCGTCGTCTCGAAGGAGGGGCCGGATAGCGATCAGGGCCAGGATCGACATGGCAAGAATGCCCGCCGCGTGAAGGGGGAGCTTGATCTTCAGGGGAAGAAAGAGTTTTCGGGCAACGCTCCGCCGCGTTTCGACATGAAGGCGTCCGTGGAGAGAGGCGATGAAGCCGGCGGGTGCCTTCAGGGCGGGGTAGGTGGCGATCCTCGCGCCATACTCCTTCAGGAAGGCAAGCTCTTCACGGCACCCGGCGCAGGAGTCGAGGTGAGCCTGCACCGTCGCGCGTTCCTCGCCGGTGAGGGCGCCCGCGGCATAGTCGGCCAGCAGGATCCGTGCGTCGCGGCACTTCATCTACCACACCTCCCGCAGAGTTTCCCTCAGGAGATGCCGCGCCCGGGCAAGCCGGGATTTCACCGTTCCCAGGTTGATTCCCGTTATCGTCGAAATCTCTTCGTAGGATTTACCCTCCAGGTCCCTCAGCACGACCAGTGTCCTGAGCGTGGAGGGGAGCGACCCGATCGCCTCGTGGATCACGCGGGCATCCTCGTTCTTTTCAAAGATAGATTCAGGGGAAAATGAAGAATCGCGTAGCTCGGGATTGTGCCCCCCGTGGGCCGGATCGTCGTCTATCCTCACGATCCGCCTCAGGAGCCTCCCGGCGGCGGATGACATCCGGTTCCTGCAGGTGTTCACGGCGATGCGGTAGAGCCAAGTCGTGAAGCTCGACTGGAACCTGAATTTTTCTACATTCGGGTACACCTTGATAAACGTCTCCTGTGCGCAGTCATTGGCCTCGTCGTAATCACCCGTTATCCGGAAGCAAAGATTAAAGGCCATATCCTGGTGCCTGGCGACGAGCCGGTCAAAGGCGCCGGCGTCGCCGGCGAGAAATTCCCTGATCAATCGCTCGTCTTCACTGGACGATCGATCGGCTCTGTCACTCTTGCTGTACATTAGACGCCATCAGCGGGGAAAAGATCTTTATTTTTACTCTGCTAATAAAAAGCAGTAAACGGGTTGAGTCAATACTATTTTGGCACAGTGTTAAAAAAGAGGAATCGGGTTGATACGCTACTCCGGCATGGATGACGATGGTGCAGTTACCTGGTAAAATTTTAGTAGAATCCAGGCGAATGTTGAAACGGGTTCCCGGGCAGTTGCCACGCATGGATGAGGATCAATAACGGCATATTGAAACAAAAAAATCAAAAAACCCACCCGGATGGAATAAAAAAATTGACGGATTGCATTTGAACATGTATATTAAGAAATAGTAAGATATTTCGGAAATAATAATGGAGAAGTATCTGCTTTTGGAATATATTTTTTATACGCATCAATGTTTACTGATCCCGGTGTGCGTGCAGAAAAATGCGCGTGCTAAAAAATCAATTATTTGAATCCCGGAATTGGGTTCGAAAGGAGGAGGGTAAGAAATGAAACATGTCGCGGTAGCGCTCATGCTCATACTTGCGGCCATGACCACATCCTGCGATAAGAAGGATGACAAGGCCTTCTGGCTCTTTGGTGGAGGGGAGGCGGCGAAAGACGTGGTCAATGACCAGAAGGATACGGAGGAATTCAGTTTTCAGACGATCCACGATGTGTCCTTCGATCTGCTCGTGCTGGATGAAAACGGTTCTCCATTATCGAACGTGCTGATACGCGTTTCCTCTGGCGAGGGGGACATCACCACGGCACTGACCGCGGGGAATGGCACCTCGTCGTTCAAGATCACCATCGCGAAATCCGTCGACGAGATCTCACTGGTTTTCGAGCATCCCGGGTGCGTCACAAGAACGGTGGATATCGAAAATATCCAGGAACTCGCCTCGGTGGAGAGGTCGATTTACCTCGAACTGAGCGGGAAGGATGACGTGAAGGAGGACCGTGACGGCGACGGCGTTCCCGACGATTCGGATGAATTTCCCGATGATCCACTTCTTGTCGGCACAGTCCGGGGTGAGTACACCATCGCCTACGAGGACCTCTGGCCCAAGAGGGGCGACGCGGATTTCAATGACCTGGTGGTGCGCCTCGGGATTACGGAGTATATCGACCAGAACAACATGATAAGCAAAATCGTCATCTCTTCCCAGGTCCTTGCTGCCGGCGCGGGTTACAAGAACCAGTTCTGGATCGGGATACTCGGCAACGATTACCAGCTGATTTTCAATCCCAAGCAGGATCTCAGCGGAAAATGGAATGCCCGCGAGAAGGATGATTTCGTGGTGGGCCCCGTCCACACCGAGGAGATCATACTGGATCCTCCGGTGGCGCGGGAGGCCATGGACCCGATGCCCTATGATCCGTATATCAAATGCAACGGCAATGATTCGAACCAGGTGCACCTCTCCTTCGTAAAGTCGAAATTCAAGGGGATGGTGCTCGACGAGGAAAACTTTCCCTGGGCGCTTCTTGTCCCATCGGACTGGGCGTGGCCCTACGAGGAATCGACGATTTTCGATGCCTATCCCGATTTCAAACCCTGGTACGAGTCGAAGGGCGCTGAGAACGGGGACTGGTACCTTCGTCCACAGGTAGATAAAGTGTTCAAGGCACCCGGTTCGCCCCTCTCGGCCTATCTCCTCGGGGCGTCGAACAATTAGCACAGAGGATTACTTCTGGGTGTTCTGGCGCTTATGATACTTTTCGTCGCGGTCCTGGGGCTGAGGAGAAGGAAGGGAGCCGGCGCGTAGCAATGGTTCCCATCCAATGATCAGATAACCAATGTAAACCCTCCATACAATTATCCCGCCGTGAGGGGTTAAGCCCTCGCGGCGGGAACTTTTTTTTTCATAAATCGAAAACAAAAAAAGTAATCGTGGCGGAGCATAGTTTCACTTGACTTTTTCCCAGATCGGAAGAGCGTCGTGTAGGGGAAGAGTG
>CAZKPR010000015.1:0-34846 GCA_964554685.1 uncultured Leptospirales bacterium
TTTGTCTTATTCCAGGGTTATTAGATAACATGGCTTCAGGTTGGTGTGAACCGGAATGAATCGTTCATTTTCAGCCTTGCCATACTCGTGTACGCCCTTCTCTGCCTCGACATTTACTTCAACTGCGTCGTGCCCGATCAGGAGCTCTGCCTGCTTGCGAGCAGGATAAACCACGCATTTCTCGTGTTTCTTCCCACCCTCATCCTGCACCTGGTTTACGTGGTCACGGAACGGGTCAGGCCGCGCCGGATCCTGGCCCTCGCCTACGTTCTGAGCGCCGCCCTGGCGTTGTCCACCCATTCGGATCTCTACATCACCGGATCCACCAGGTATTACTGGGGGTATTTCGCCCAGGGAGGACCCCTTTTCAACACGATGGGTCTCCTCGGAACGATGTGCCTGATCTACTGCCTTCTGCTCATGATTCAATCATTCAGGGAGACCGCGAACCGGAACACCAGGCGTCGCTACCTGTTCCTGTTGATCGGGACCTCGACAACGGGCCTGCTCACCCTGGGGAACCTGCCGGCCATGCGCGGTTACGAGATTTACCCGGCCGGGAACTTCGTCTTCATCCCCGTCATCCTTTTAACCATGGGCATGTTCAGGTACAATATCGCCGAACTCACCAGGTTCGGTGGAAGGATCATCTACTACGGCGTCCTCGCCGCGGGGGTGGCATTCGCCGCCGCGTACCTGCCCGGATTGGTTCGCACCATCCCCGCGCCCGCAAATTACGCCCTGGCCTTCGCGTCGATTCTTGTCTTCGGATACGCCTGGCGGGTCTTTCACTGGCGGATATTTTCATCGAGAAGGACGGCCCTCGCCGGAGCGTACGAAGAGCTGAGCTACGGGCTTTCGAAATGCCACAACCGACATGATATCGGTGACACGCTTGCGGATTCTCTTTTCAGAATGCTCTCGGCGGAATGCTGTACGTTCCTTCACCTCGACGCGTCGAGACATTCATACACGGTCCAGAGAAATACGCATGGTACCCCGCAGTCAAAGGAATGCGGCGACGGGGGAAGCAGCATTGCGACGGTCCCGGGGAACCACCCGCTCCTGGACATGTTTTTTTCCGCGAGACGGCCCGTATCCCAGGACGAGATCGAGGAATGGATCCTCCGCAACGACAGGCGACTTCCCATCGACGACATACTGAGAACCGCGGCACTATCGATCCCGTTTTTTTTCGAGGACAAGCTGATGGGGCTGCTTCTCCTCGGTCCGAAACGCGACGGCTCCCTCTACTCGAAAGAGGAAAGGGACTTTCTATCCCGGCTCGGCCTCGGCGTCGGTCCCTTCCTGGAAAACGTGAACATTCTCCAGCATCTCGAGCAGATCATCGACGAGAGGACCGGCGAGCTGCGGATTTCGGAGCTGAAATTCCGCCACCTGGTCGAAAACGCCACGGACGGGATTTTCCGGAACGATACTAGGGGTAACTTCATTTTCGTGAATCCCTCAGGGTTGAAATTCCTTCAATATTCACTCGAAGAGATCGCTTCAATGAATTACCGCGACCTCGTTCCCCCCGAGCACCTGGTCGCCGTGATACAGCATTACTCCGACCAGATCCAGGGCGGCATTCCGGAGACGTACCTTGAATTTCCCGTCATGCAAAAAGGCGGGAGCCGGATATGGCTCGGTCAGAATGTCCGTCTCGAAAAGAACGCCGAGGGCAATTATGAATTTTACGGCATATCGAGGGACATCACCGAGAGGAAACAGGCCGAGCTGGCGCTGAAGAGCAGCGAAAAGAAATACCGCGACATCCTCCGGAGCATCAACGAGGCATACTACGAGGTCGACCTGAAGGGAACGATCACGTTCACCAACAACTCGTTCTCCTCCCTTGTCGGGTACGGCATGGACGAGTGCATCGGCACCAGTTACCGCATGTATATGGAACCGCGGAACGCGGAGGACATTTTCGCGATATTCCAGCGGATTCACCGGACCGGCATGCCGTCGGAAATTTTCGACCTCAGGTTCAGGCGCAGGGACGGAAGCGAACGGATCGCCCAGGGGACGGCATCGCTGATTGCCGATGACGACGGGAAAAAGCTCGGCTTCAGGGGGCTCCTCAGGGACGTTACCGAGCTCAAGTCGGCCGAGGAGGCCCTTCGCGCAAGCGAGGAAAGGTACCGGGACTTCATCGAGAAGCTGCCGCTGGTCGTGTTCGAAGTCGACAGGCGGGGAATGCTCACCTACGTCAACACCGCGGGGCTGCGCCTTCTCGGCTATTCCAGCGAGGAGGTATTGCAGAGGCCCGCCGTCGATTTCATACAGGCGGAAGAGCACCCCTCGGTGTTCCACGGCATGGAAAGAATTTTTCGGGAAGGAAAAGAATACCGGAACATCAAGTACCATGCCGTTCGCAGGGATGGCACGCACATGCCGGTTCACATGAGCACCAGCCGCTTACTGGAGGAAAGCCGCGGGGGCGGCTTCCAGGGAATACTGATCGACCTGACCCGGATCGAGCAGGCCCAGGATAACCTGCGGGATAGCGAGGAGCGGTACCGCTTGATCGTGGAAAGCGCCAGCGATGCGATATACCGGGTGGACGACGCCGGACGTTTCACCTTCGTGAACAGCACCTGCCTCGCCATGTCCGGCTTCACCAGGGAGGAGCTTCTCTCCATGCACTTCTGGGACCTGGTGCACCCCGAGCACAGGAAAAACGTAATAAAAATCGCCCTTACCCAGATTTCAAACGACATTAAGCGGCAGTACTATGAATTCCCCGTCGTAAAAAAGGACGGCAACGTCTTCTGGGTGGGACAGTACGCCATGCTGGTCAGGAACAAATCCGGCGACCCGGAATTCCACGTCATCGCGAGGGACATAACGGAGCAGAAGGCGGCGGAGACGGCGCGGCGCGAGCTCGAGGAGCAGAAGGGCCGCTTCTTCGCGAACGTCTCGCACGAGATACGAACGCCGCTCACGCTGATGCTCTCGCCCATCGAATCGTACCTGCAGGGGGACTACAGAAAGGAAATCGACAGGGACTTCTTCAATAATCTCTACCGTAACGGCCTCCGCCTCCTCAAGCTCATCAACAACCTGCTCGATTTTTCCAAGATCGAGGCAGGGCGCATGACCATGACCGTCGTGCCTATTGACATCGTGCAGTTCATCCGCACCTACGTGACGTCGCTTCAGTCGGCCTGCGATTCCAGGGGCATCACGCTGGCCTTCTATCCGGAAAACAGCATTGAGGACCTGTACGCTGATCCAGAAAAAGTGGACAAGATCCTCATGAACCTGCTCTCAAACGCCCTCAAGTACACGAACGCGAAAGGGTCCATCACGATCCGCGTGAGGGACGACGAGGTGTACTGCTTCCTGGAAATCGAGGACACGGGCCAGGGCATCCCGTCACAATCACTGGAAAAAATATTCGATCGCTTCGGCCAGGCTGAATCGGGCGACATACGTATACGCGACGGCACCGGCATCGGCCTGGCCCTTGCCAGGGAACTCGTTGAGATGCACGGCGGAACCATCACGGTGACAAGCCGGTTCATAGAAGACCACCCGGACAATCACGGCAGCGTGTTCACCGTCACCTTCCTAAAGGGGAAAGAGCACCTCCTCGGACAGCCCGGCATCTCCTTTGAAAAAGGGGACGGGTTGTCCGAATCGATTACCGACAGCCGCCTCCGCGGGCTGGAAGAGCTTTCGCACCCCGTCATGCCCGCCCGGGAGGAGAACGCCGGGGTCATTTCCCCTCCGGATCTCCCCGCAATCCTCGTGGTGGACGACAATCCGGATATGCGCGATTTCCTCTCCACACTGATGAAGGGACAATACGCCGTTATCACCGCGACGAACGGCAGCGAAGGACTGCGGATGATGGAAAAGCACGCGCCCGACCTGGTCATCGCGGACGTGATGATGCCCGTGATGGACGGTTACGAAATGACCCGCCGCGCCAAGAAGGATGCGTCCCTCCGGCACACGCCGGTTATAATGCTCACGGCCAAGGCGGAGCTTTCCCAGAAGATCGAAGGCCTGGAATACGGTGCGGACGACTACCTGACCAAGCCCTTCAATTCCAAGGAGCTGTTAGCGAGGGTAAAGACCCTTTTAAAAACGCGCGAATACGAAAAAATCATAATCAGGCGGAACACCGAGATCGAGCAGGAGATCGAGGTCGCCAGGATGCTCCAGCAGAGGCTCCTTCCCGGGAAAACCGCCGATATGGCCGGCTACACCACGCACGCGGTCTACATACCCATGGACAGGGTGGGGGGCGATTTCTACGATTGCGCGCAACGCGGGAAGACCATCGACCTGTTCATCGCCGACGTTTCCGGGCACGGCCTCCCGGGCGCCTTCCTCGCCATGATGACCAAGGTCGCCCTGGAGAGCGTTTCGGACAGGAGGTCGACCAGGCGCACCCTGGCCATCCTTAACGACGTTATCCACCGTTCCACGGTGAACTGCAACTTCGTGACCGCGTTTTGCTGCACCATGGATACGCGCCTGAAGACGCTGAAATACTGCAACGCCGGGCACTGTGCGCCGCTGGTCTTCAGGAGACCGACCGGGGAATTTCATGAGCTGACCACGAAGGGAATGCTGCTGGGCTGGCTCGACCACGTGCAGCTCGAAGAAAAAAAGTTCAAGCTCGAATCCGGTGATCGCCTGGTACTCTTCACCGACGGCATCGTCGAATGCATGAATCCGTCCCGGGAACTGTTCGGCTATGACCGGTTCCGTGAATTCATCAGGTCCCGCGCTGACCTGTCTCCTGCCGAATTCTCCTCGTCGCTGATTGACGAGCTCAGGAGATTCTCGGTGTCCGGGCGGTTCGAGGACGACCTGACCATGCTGGTGCTCGACGTCCACTAGTACTCCCATGACGAACAGCCGCTTCACCGTGAGAGCGGCATGTTCCCGCCGGTACCCTTGGCCAGAGACCTTACCCGCATGTACCGTGCCACGGTTTTTGTGTTGAAATAATCGATCCGGTGCCTGATGGTCGTTTTCATGAACTGATGGTTTCGCGGTCCGCGGGACAGCGGGACCGGATACGCCGGAATGTTTCGAATCCGACCGGGAGGTAAGCGGCATATGCGAAAAATCGTGAAGATCCTCCACGCCAGGCCCACCATCGAGGGAGCGGGAGTGCACCTGAAGCGGGTGTTCGGTTTCGGGGACACGGATCTGTTCGATCCGTTTCTTCTCCTGGATGATTTCAGGTCCGACGAGCCGGAACGCTACCGCAGGGGGTTCCCCTGGCATCCCCACCGGGGCATCGAGACGATCACCTACATGCTGAAGGGCAGCGTGGAGCATGGCGACAGCCTGGGGAACCGGGGCGTCATCGAGCCCGGTGACGTGCAGTGGATGACCGCGGGTCGGGGGATCATCCACCAGGAGATGCCCGAGGGCGACGAGACGGGGTCCATGCACGGCTTCCAGCTGTGGGCGAACCTTCCGGCGTCGCAGAAGATGATGGCGCCGCGCTACCGCGAGGTGAAGGAACGCGATATTCCCGACGTCTCGCCGGGCAACGGGGTCAGGATACGGGTCATCTGCGGCGAGGCGGCAGGGGTCAGGGGTCCCGTGGGAGACGTGGTGATCGACCCGGTGTATCTCGACGTGACGGTCCCGCCGGGCGTGAACTACGTCCACCCGACCAGGCCGGGACACAGGGTCCTCGCGTACATCATCGGTGGCCGGGGGCGGTTCTGCACCGGGGAAGGTCCCTTTTCCTACGACGCCGTGGGGGAG
The DNA here is from genome assembly GCA_964554685.1 of uncultured Leptospirales bacterium. Taxonomy (GTDB): domain Bacteria; phylum Spirochaetota; class UBA4802; order UBA4802; family UBA5550; genus RBG-16-49-21. Next base: position 5,752 of record CAZKPR010000015.1, read on the forward strand.
AACTACTTCGACTTCGCGAACGAGGGAATCCTGGGGAACGGCACCCTGGTGCTCTACGGGGACGGCGACGCCATAGAGATAACAACGGAGGATGAGGGCGTCCGGTTCCTTTTTATATCGGGAACGCCCCTGCGGGAACCCGTGGCGTGGCGCGGCCCCATCGTGATGAACACCCGGGAGGAACTGCGCATGGCCTACAGGGAGCTCGAAGAAGGGACCTTTATCAAGGACCGGTGAGGATGAGTAATTGTTTCTTTCGGCGATGTTTCGCCCATGAGGCCACATGCGCAACAAACCGCGGTGAGATCATCGGTCCGCTTCAACTCGATTCTTCGTAATAAGCAATGGATTGATAATTAAGACACAGCATGATGAAAAAAATCCCATCCTTTCTTGCCGACCATGTCATCAGGCCGTGTATCATATTCTTTTTTTCCGCGTACCATGCGGCGTTCATGCTCGCCGCTCCGGTGATCTGCATCAGGCTCGCCTTCGAAACGAACAGCTATCTGAAGGACCGGTTTCTCACGCTCCTCCGTACGCTCTTCCCCGCTGAGATATCGGGTGCAACCATCCTTGCATTCCTTGTGTTCTTCCTTGTGGCTTCCGCGTATTGCATCGCCGCCCTCGCCCTCATCGTGAGGATTCCGGCTGCGATCATAAAATGGAACATCGCCCGCCTTACCGGCATGCTCTACGGAAACTGGGTCCGAGCGCTGCCCTACCTGCTGATGATGACAGGACCCGCGATCTACGTCGTGACGGCAATCGCCCTTGAATACGATGGTATAAAAAACGACGTCCTGAATGGCATGATCATCACGGTTATCGGGCAGTACGGCGCACTTTCTCTGGTTTCACTCGCTCGTGCCGCGCGCCATGCCATCGTGGGGGCCCGCGGCGTCACGTCCCTCCTGCCGGCCCTCGCGGTCCTCTTCGTCGCCCTGCCCCTGGTCGCCCTTACGGCGCTGACCTACGCGGCCGGCATGGACACGGCCGGCACTCCGAACCAGGTTCTTATTTTTCATATCTTCCTTTTGCAGTCCCTGGCGGGAAGCATCGCCTTCTACTGGAATCACTACGATGAATTCATCGAGCTACTCACGGAAGACGAGAGTGACGATTCTTAATCGCGCGGGGCAGCGCTATCGCGTCGCCCGGACCTGAAGGTGAAATAACGCCTGTTTCCTCGCTAATCGAGATCTTTGCATCAGGCATTCTCAAGGAGGTCTCCCCTATGCGCTGCCTGGTCACCGGCGCCACCGGCTTTCTCGGCACCAACCTTGTCCACGAGCTGGTCAGGAAAAAGTGGCGCGTCCGCGCCTTCGGCCTTCCCGGATCCGAGTCCCGCTACATCGAGTCGCTGCCCGTGGAGATCATGTACGGTGACGTCACCAGCCCGGAGGACACGGACCGGGCCGCCCGGGGGGTGGAGGTGGTCTTCCATGTCGCCGGGGACACGTCCTGGTGGAAGCGGAACTTCGACCGCCAGCGGCGGATCAACGTTGAAGGGGCGGTCAACGTCGCCCGTTCCTGCGCCGACCGGGGCGTACGGCGGCTGGTGCACACCAGCACGGTCGACGCCCTCGGGTGCGACCCCGGGGGCATCGCCGACGAGAGCTGGGGCAGCTTCAACTACGCGGGAATCGGGTACAACTACGCGGAGACGAAGCGCGAGGGCGAGGCGCGGGTCCGGGCATTCAACGGCGTGAAGGGACTCGAGGTAGTGGTCATCTACCCGGGAAGCATGATGGGGCCTTATGATTTCACCCTCCAGTTCGGGAGGCTCTTCTTCGACCTGCGGGACGGCAGGGTCCCGGGGGCGCCCTGCGGCGGCGTCGGTTTCGGGCACGTCACCGAGGTGGCGCGGGCCCACGTCGCGGCGGCGGAACGGGGAACGCCGGGGGAGGGATATATCTGCGCCGGGGTCAACGTCACCTACCGGGAGCTCTTCGACGCCATCGCGCGGAAATTCGGGAAAAGGGGCCCGGCCCTGGTATTCCCGCGCGGGGCCTTCGTGGCGTACGGCTACGCGATGCAGTTCCTCTCCCTGTTGACGAAGAGGCCGCCCGAGGTCGACCCCGGCATGGCGCGGTTCATGTCCATGCGCGCGTATTACGACACCTCGCGCGCGGTCCGGGACCTGGGATACACGGTCCTCCCCCTCGAGCGGATGATCGATGACGCCTACGACTGGTACGCCGCCAACGGGTTCCTCTGACACCCCTGTGCCTTACGCGCCCTCTTCCCCTTGAAAACCCGGCCGACGGGGGAGCACCCATCGGCCCCAGGACCGTCACTCAAGGTCAGCCACCACGAGGGTTACGTCATCGTCGAACTCGGCGCCGCCGGAAAAGTGGCGCAACTCCCCGATGACCGAATCGACGAACCCCTCCGCCGGCATGCCGGCGGACGACGCCATCAGGCCGCGGAGGCGTTTCTCCCCGAAGAAGGCCCCGTGCCCGTCCATGCATTCCGTGACTCCGTCGGTATAGAGAACAAGCCGGTCCCCCCTCCGGAGGGGGATCGTCTCCTCATGGTATTCCAGGGAGGGGACCCACCCCAGGACCTTTCCCATTGTCCTGAGCTCCCGAATCTCCCCCGTGGACTTTCTGAAAAGCAGGGCCGGGGGGTGCCCCGCGCTGGTGAAGGTGAGGGTGAGGGCCTTCGTGTCGACCGTTGCCATGAAGGCGGTGACGTAGTTCGATTTTACCGTGGAAGCGCATACCATGTCGTTGAGCTTTTCCATGACGCGGCCGGGCGGGAGCCCGGGATCGATTTTCCCCAGGGACATGGCGGTCACGAGGGCCAGGTAGGAGCTGGCGAGGCCGTGGCCCGATACGTCGGCGATGAAAAGCCTCAGCGTCTCCCGCCCCCCGCGGACCTCCAGAAAATCTCCTCCCACCATGTCCATGGGCCTGTAAAGCCAGCGCACGGAACAGCCGGCCACAGGGGTCGTTTCCGCCGGGAGGAGCCGGTCCATGATCATGCGCGCGATGACAAGGTCCTCCTCTATCTCGCGGTTTCTTTCGCTTAAAAGCCTTGAGTTCAGGAAGAGGCTGCGGGACGTTTTTTCCATGAGGTAGGCGCTCACGATAAAGGCCGCCTGGGACCCCCAGATCATGATTGAGTTGATGAACATGTCCGCGGCGGGCAGGCCCCGGCCCGCCAGGAGCGCCTGGTACACCGCGAGATACGCCGTGGTGAAGAGGGCCGCCACGACAAACCGGAGTCGGAAAATGAAAAAGGCGTAGAGCGACATGAGCACCATGCCGCTGGCAAGAAGCGCCTGGTGATAATACATGGTGAAGGAGACGTACATGAACGCCAGGGCCGTCACCGTGTTCGCGGCCCCCGATGCCCAGGGGAACAGAGGCGCGTGTTTCCTCATATACGTCAGGGCGATCGTGATGACGAGGACCGGTATCACGACCCCATAGCTTACCACGCAGGCGTCATGGAAATGGCGCGGCACGAAGAAATACGCGGATCCGCTCAGGATGACCCACACCCCGATGGAAAGGAGGCACCCCAGCCTGTTGAAGCCGCGCATCCGGTAATCATGATCAAGGCGATACGCCTTTTCCAAGGCGGGGTCGTCGAAGGTCAGTCCCGGGATTCTAACATTCATGGAAGAATTTCGACACCGCTCGAAATCATGTCAAGAAAAATGCGGGGAATACGTCCCCATCTTCCAGATCTGGCATTCCTTCCCGGCTATTCCATGTGGCGGTCACCACGTCGCCCTCAGGCATAAGGGTTCGGATATCAGCCTGGAAGCGAAGAATCATCCCCCCGCTCACCCAATGGCGCCCCGATCCCGGTCGCCACCGCAGGTTCTGCACCATATGCCAGTGCCGCCAGGAGAATCATGGCGTAGGCGTAGTGGGCCAGGAAAAACCGCGCCCAGGCGGCGGGAAACAGGACGAAATGTGCGGCAAGGGAGAGGAAGATGATGTTCAGAAGCGCCACCCCTCCGTCGAATCTGCCTTTCCTCAGGGCCACGGCATTGCCGAGCAGGAACACCGCAAGGAAAAGCGAGAGATCCCTGTCCCAGGCCAGGGCCTTGGGAACCGCGGAAACCAGGTAGCGAAGGTATATCAACGGATCCATGGGGGGAATCATGGATGATGGATCTTTTACCGCCTGGATGAAGGTAAAGTAGAAGATCGTCCACCACCCGTAATTGCCCGCCAGGTGATTGATGAGCAGGTAAGCGGCCAGGGCGCACGCCCCGTAGACGGCAATCGCAGGGCGCGACGGTGACCAGGGACTCCTCCCGCCGCTCTTCCTGCCGCGCGACATCTCAATAAACTGCCATGAAAAGACCAGCATCACGAGGATAATGTTGTCGGTCCTGATGAAGACGGAAGCCAGCATGAGAAGCGCGCCCCCGTGGAATTTCGAACGCATGAACCAGAGGTAGAGCGACATGAGGATCACGGCGGCCGAGAGCATGTCGGGGGTATATACCCGCGCGTAGGGGGTCATCGAGAAGACGTTCATCGCCAGGATCGAGACAAGGCCCCCGAGCCAGACGGGAACGTAGTGGACCAACCATCGAAGAAAGACGAATCCCATGAGAAGCATCGCAGCGATGGAGCAGAGATATCCCGCGGCCGTCAGCGGAACCCCGGCCTTCGAAAGGAGATAGAGCAGTCCCGTGTATCCCGGCCTAATAGAATAGAAAGGAAGCATCGTGGCGAAGAGGCCGGGATCGGATGCCATCTGCTCCCGGTACCCTTCAGATCCCAGCTTGTGAACGCTCGGATCCAGCGAATGAGTGAGCTGCCGGTATGTTTCGGCCGTAACCGACGCCCGAACGGTTTCGTACGTCCATGCGTGTATCGCGCCAATGTCATCGGATTCGTAGGAGTTCACCACGGCGATGTAGCCGAGCATATCCCAGTTGTGGAAAGGGTTCTTCCACGCGTTGAATGCGTGCAACGCAAGGAATATGGCGAATACACCAACGCAGGCCCATGAGAATACACGCCCTCGAAAAAAATCCATCCACCCTCCTCTGTCCCGCGGTCGAACTTTTCGCGGCGTCCCTGCTATCAAGGGCGCCTTTCGGGGTTTTTGTAAAGAATATTCCGGCAGTCGAGAAAGAATTTTTACGGGGCGGGCAATGATCAGCGCGGGGTTCATCGACCCCGGCGCGCCAGCTTGTAGCAATAAAATTGTATTTGACTTGTTATGCCCGCGCCGGTGTATAAACCAATCCGCGCGGTCTTCATGCAGTCCCGCCCCGCGGGGGAGGCGGGAAAAGAGCCGTCCAGACTACGGAAGGAATCGGTCCCGTGATTGCAATCATACAGAGAATAATCGACAAGGCCTTCGGTCATTCCGAGATACGAAAGCTGCTCCATAATTTTTCCTGGCTCACCATCGACCGGGTCATTCGCCTCGGCGTGAATCTCATCATCGTGGCATGGATGGCGCGATACCTCGGGCGGGAGCAGTACGGGATCCTGAACTACGCGATGAGCTTTACCGTCCTGGTGGGATCCTTCGCGAGCTTCGGGATGAACAACATCGTGATCAGGGAGGTGCTCCGCACGCCCGAGAGAACGGGCGAGATCCTCGGGTCCGCCTTCGCAATACGTCAGGTCGGCGGGATATTGACCGTCGTGCTGAGCGTCATCGCGGCGGCACTCATCAACAGCGACGATGCCCTTACGAGAATGCTCATCTTCTACTCTTCGCTGACCTATCTCTTCTGCTCACTCGACGTGATAGACCTCTATTTCCAGTCCCAGATCAAGTCAAAGTACGCGGTGATAGCCTACAACATCGCGTTTCTTCTTCTCAGCGGCGTCCGGGTCGCGATGATCCTGCTCGAGATCCCCCTGGCGGGGTTCGTGATCGCGGCGACTGCCGAGGTCGCCGTAGCCCAGGTTGGAATGGTTATCGTATACCGCTGGACCGGGCACTCCGTGTTTTCGTGGAAATGGAATCTCGGCATCGCCAGGGAACTGCTCCGTGACAGCTGGCCGCTCATGCTTTCCATCATGTCCACCGTGTTCTACCTTCGGATAGGCCAGGTGATGCTCGGCAAAATGGTTGACTACCAGGAGCTGGGAGACTACTCGGCTGCGGTGAAAATCTCCGAGCTCTGGTATTTCATCCCCGCCCTCATGACAATGACAATCTATCCGAAAATAATCGAATACAAAAAGATCAGCAGCGAGAAGTATGCACAGAGGCTGCAGGAATTTTTCTCCCTGATTTCGCTGATCACGTATTCCGCCATCCTGCCCGTCTTCTTTCTCGACAAATGGATCATCACCCTGATTTTCGGCGAGGCATACGTCAACGCCGGCGCGATATTGAGCGTCCATATCTGGGCGGGCCTTTTCGTCGGCATGGGCGTCGCCAGGGACAGCTGGTGCAACGTCGAGAATCTGTCCAGGGGGGTGTTCTATTCGACCCTGGCCGGGGCGGTAATCAACATCCTCCTGAACATACCGCTCATACAGCATTTCGGCGGTATCGGATCGGCCTTCGCGACGATGATAGCGAGGATCGTGTCGGGATATCTCTCCACGTTCTTCATATCGAAGGATATTTTCATCATGCAGACAAAATCCCTTTACCTCAGCGGGCTTTTCAGCATGTTCAAAAAGGAATTTTTGAAACAATAAACGCCTGCCATGCCATGCCCGGCATGGACGTGAAATATCAACGCAGGCCCTGCCCGCCCTTGCGACCTGAACCGGCCAATCCACCCTGACGTCTTGGGGGGCTCCCTGTGAGAGCGGCTTTCCACGGATCGTGATACGTTACGGGACCGATACCGCTAACCGCACTGTGGGGGTGGCATGCGTTATCGCAAGGGGGTACCGTATTCCCGGAACGCGTCACAGCGCGATGAATTCCGGTATCTCCCGGTACGGCGCGTCCCACCGCACGAAGCCGATGCGGTTTTTCCTGTTCCGGTCGGATATGGTAGGGAGTGAGAGCCTGATCACCGGCACACCCAGCCGGGGGGTTGAGGTGCTGGCGAAGAGATAGCGGTGGTTGTGGCCGTGGATGACCGAGTGGAAGGTGAACCGCTCCAGGAGGTTTTTTTCTATATGCCCGGGCCGGTACAGGCCCTTGTGGCGGTCCCCGGACTCCCGCCAGAGGCTCCGGTGCGTTACCAGGTGGAGCACCGCCCCCTTCGTGTCCATGGACGCGAGACGCGAGGCCGCCCATTCCACCTGCCTTTCCCGGATACGGTTCATGCCGATGACGCCAAGGGAATGGGCCTTACCCCGGTGAGTGCTCCTCAGGGACACGAAGATGGTGTTCCCGCACCTCATGATCGAATCGCAGTCCTCCACGGCGATTATTTCCCTCTGGTTGAAAACCGGCTCCGTCAGGGCTCGGTAGCGGCTCCGCGCCTTCCGGTTGGTGTAGAGATATTCTCCGATCCAGTCGCCGAAGTCATGGTTCCCCGGCGTAAGCACCACGCGGAGTCCCGCGCCGAGAAGGACTCGCAGGAGTTCCGCAGCGTCCCGGTATTCCCCTTCCGTGGCGTGCTGGGTCAAGTCCCCGGCTATGACCACGATACCGTCGCGGTTCAGGCGCGCGTCGCAGGCTGTTTCAACGAAACGCGAGATATGGAGCGAGGAATTCGCCCCGTAGTGGATGTCGGAAATGCAGACCATGCATCAAACCCTGCACGCCAGTGATCAAAGCTGTCCATGTTTTCTCGCGGCGGGAGCGGGTGCGCCCTGCCCGATGAAACACGATGGGGGAGTCGCAGCCGCCAGCCGAAGAAATTCAAGGAAATCCCGGGCTCCCTGTCCAGCAGTTTTTGCCTGCCGGGGACCGCGCCATGCGCCATCCCTGCTGTCGATCACGCCCGGCGTGCCGCGCTGTCCGACCCTGATCGAACGTCTCTTCCCCGGCATGGATACAGGCCATCATCGACTCGAGCCCGCGCTATTGACCGCCGCCCTCCCGGTTTTCTGATTGACACTCCTGGGGCAATGAATAACTATAATGCTTCTCTATATCAACAGTTGCGTGGAGGGGTATATGAAAAAGATATTAATGATAGCCTTCGTCATGGTCCTGGGTTTTTCACTCGCCGTCCTGGCGGGGAAGAAGCAGGGGGAGCACTGCTTCAACAATTCGGAGTGTGACTCCCAGTGCGAATGCAGGGACGGCGTGTGCGTCAAGAAGAAGGAGTGGGACTTCGGAAGCTCGGGAAAATCCGGCAAGGAATGCAACAATGACGCGGATTGCATCAACTCGGGCAAGTGTGTGCGGAACGCCTTCGGAAAGGGTTATTGCTCCGGGAACTGACGGGGAAACCCCGATGAGAAGGATTTTTCCGGTTCTCCTGATCTCGCTGTTGAGCGCTGCCGGGGCGCAGACCAAAAGCACCGCCTTCTGTTACGGCGAAATCTGCCTCGGCATTGACGCACTAGCACTAGAGGGAATTATCGCGCACAGGCCCCATGTCAGGAGCGGGGGCACTATCGTGGTGGGCGATTATCGGGACGCGGCCCTGATGATCGATTTCAGTCCCGACAACGATGTGAACAGCATAACGGTGAAAAAGGATATCACCAATCCGAAAAGTGAATTCAACGCGCTTGTCGCGGAATTCACGGCGGTCTACGGCACGCCCGTCGCGTTGAACAGGAACGGGATGATCGCCGAGTATTCGAAAAGCGGTAGAATCGCCCTTGTTCGGGTGAGAAAGTCGAGCAGCGATACGCACCTGCTGTTTATCGTGTTCTGCGAAGGCAGGGAATCCGCGCATTACAAATACATAATGGCGGATTAATAACGTATTCCCGCGGACTGTTCGATCCTGGTGACCCCCCGCCTCACCCTGCATTTCTCATATCCACGGGATCAGCCCGGTAGATCCGTACCCGGCCGTCGACCCCGTGGATATGAAAATTGCTTGCGTTTCGCAAGTATTTTTCTACACTGTCACAGCGCCGTCAACATCGCGGGGAGGTGCCGCCATGAAGGGAATGCTTGAGGGAGTACGCGTCATCGATTTTTCAACCACCGTCGCGGGGCCCGGATGCTGTTATTTCATGTCCGACATGGGCGCCGAGGTGATCAAGGTGGAGAAACCCGGCATCGGCGACGAGGCGCGCATCTTCCCCCCCTATAAAAACGGCATATCGGCGTCATTCGTCACACTGAATCATGGAAAGCGGAGCGCCGTTATCGACGCCAAGCACCCGGAAGGGCTGGCGCTCTTCAGGGAACTGGTGTCCGTTTCCGACGTACTGGTAGAAAACCTGACACCGGGCACCATGAAAAAGCTGGGGCTTGATTATGAATCTCTCCGCGCGGTGAACCCGCGGCTCATCATGTGCTCCATCTCCGGCTACGGGCAGTACGGTCCCCTTTCCTCACTGCCCGGCTATGACGCCGTCATCCAGGCCGCTTCAGGTCTCATGAGCACCACGGGATACCCGGACCGCCCTCCCCTCCGGACGGGAACGCTTATCATCGATATCGCCACGGCCTACAACGCGGCCTTTTCCGTGTGCGCGGCCCTCTACGCCCGGGAAAAAAGGGGGAACGGCGAGCACCTTGACATCGCCATGTATGATGTCGGCATCAATCTCCTGGAGTCGAAGTTCGTCGATTACACGGTAAACTCCCATATCCCGGAACGCACGGGGAACCGATTCGCCATGATAACACCCTTCGACACCTTTCGCACCGCGGACTCCCATGTCCTGATCATCTGCATCAGCGACCATACCTTCCGGGGTCTCTGCACGGGCATCGGCAGGCCCGAGCTCGCGGACGACCCGCGGTTCGCGAACCTCATGGCACGCAACGCGAACCAGGAGGCGCTCAAGGAGATAATCGAGGAGTGGTCCTCCACGCGCCCAACCGATGAGGTGCTCGCGGCGCTGCAGCCCTGCGGTGCCCCCGTGGCGCCGGTCAACAACGTGAAGCAGGTGATCGAGCACCCCCACACGAAGGCGCGGGGCATGCTGGTTGACATTGAACAGCCGGGGGCCGGCACCATAACCACCTTCGGCCCCTCCGTGAAGGCCGCCAACAGCAGCGTGGAAGTGCGGGGACCCGCGCCCTCCCTGGGACAGGACAACCGCTGGCTCCTCACCGATATCCTGGGGAAAAGCGACGGGGACGCCGAGACGCTGCTGGCTTCCGGAGCCATGGGGAAGCCCCGCTAAAAAGCGGGTCGTCACACAATATTCCCGATGACGGACCAGGCCTGTTGCCGGCGATGCCGTAATGCAGTATCTTTATCGCATCATCGCAAAGGGAGGCGGCAATCATGTTCGTGTATAAATTTGTCGGAACCATGGTGATGCTGATGGGCCTTGTGGTGGGAAGCATGGCCACCTTCAGCAGCGGAACCTGGGCCCGGCTCGGCGTCAATGTCGTGGAAGACGGCGTGGTCGCCACGGGAACCGTGATCGACATCAACAAGAAAGACATTTACCGGGCGCCCTTTATCCGCTTCAAGGCCCATGACGGGCGGACCTACCATTTCTTGAGCCAGTTTGACAGAAACGTGGACCTGTTTGACCTTAAAGTGGGCCAGCAGGTGGAGATCATTTACGAAAGAAACAACCCGTCCCGGGCCCAGGAAAACACGTTCTGGGGCAGGTATGGCCCGAGGGTCATTCCCGGATTGTTCGGCGGGGCCATATTGCTGATCGGCCTCTTCACCTTCACCAGGGGCCGCCGTCAATAGAACACAGCGCCACGGGGGCCCGGGTCACCCGGCCCTGCTGCGGAAGCACGTATCATCAAGGACAGCAGGGAGAATCGAGATGCGCGTTGAACCCGAAACCGCTGTAAGCCGTAACAGGGAAACCCCTGGAAAAAAAATCCGGAACCTGGGGATTCTAATCGTATTCTCTTTTTCACTGGCGCTACTCTACCAGGGAATGCGGGGGGTGATGCACCTGGGGGGATACGCGGCCATGGGTGGCCCCTACCTGGTTGGCCGCCAGGCGCCGGACTGGGTCTGGGTAATGCCACTGGCGATACTGCTCACCGTGGCAAGCATGAGCGCCGGTTTTGCGCTGTTGAGAAGGGAACGGGGGTTCAGCCTGATTTCCCTTTCCTGGTCCGCCCTCTTTATCTCCCTGGGATGGAATTTCCTCGATTTCGGATTGGGCCTGGGGGGCAAACCCGGTCCTTATTGGGACGACCTGGCGGCGGCTCTGGTATTTATGCTTGTTGGAGCTATACCCCTGGCGGTCATGCTCCTGGACCTTCCGCGCAGGATGAAGGAACGGCGTATAATCGGGGCGGCGCCTTTGACAGACCCATGGATGGTACTGATGCAGGTTTTTGTTGCCGCGGCGGGCGTTTTTATCGGCATGATCGTTTTTCGTAGCCTGCAGTGATGGCCGGGGCGGGCACATCAATTATAGTTCGCCTTTCAAGGATTATTTGTCTTGCAATTGGCATTTAATAGTCCATCATGTGTTCTGATAACGCCTGCTGTGTCACCCTGGTCCGTGCTGATAAGGAAACATTTTTCCTTTATGATAAAGATACAAGCAGATGATACTAATACAACACCATGAAATAATCCAGACATGCATTAACGCAGGCATGGGAACCTGCCTCATCCTCGTCATCGCACCTTTCTTCAAGACGAACCGTGAAAAAACATTATCTTTCTTCTATGCCGCACTGACTGCCGCCCTGTGTTCCATCCTTATCATGCTATCGGTTCATTATTACCGCATAGCGATGCCGATTCCCGTTATGGCGTTTTTGTTGTGCCTTCCGTTTTGCATTGGCCCGCTTATCTATTTCTATTCAGGCTTTATCACCGGGTTCCTGGAGTCATTTGAATTAAGGGATTTCAGGCATTCCCTTCCGGCCCCTGCAGTATTTGCGGCTTCAGCAGTTTTTCTTTCCCTTCAAGGGAATACCATCTCCATCGCAAATGAAAATACAACGCTCTGGTGCCGCCTCGTTGCCGGCATGATGCTGGTTCAATTCTCCTGCTATGCCGTGTATACGTTAAAAAAAATCCTCGACCAGTATCGGTTCCTTGATCGGATAATCCGCGAGACACAGGTGCTGATCTTTCTAATCATTGCCTCTGTTTTTTGCGTAAGCGCAACGATACTGCCGCTGGTTGCATCAGGCCTCTTGTATCACCCCGCCTTTATCCTCGTGACAATGTTTATATGCGTCCATTTCTGGATAACGCAGCGCCATCCCATTTTTGCCGGAATGCATACGGCCGTGAAGGAATCGACCTGGACCAGAAGACCGGAGGAAACACCGGAATCATTGGATCTGAAGAAGAAGCTGAACCGCCTCCTTGAAGAGGATAAAATATATCTCTATGAAGAGCTCACCCTTTCGATGCTGGCCAATGACCTCGATATCAAGCCCCATCAGCTGTCAAGCTTCATGAACAGCCATCTTGGCAAGAACTTCAGCTCCCTGGTCAACTCGTATCGGGTCCAGGACGCCCGCCACAAGCTGATCCATGAGCCGGAAAAATCGATCATCACTATCGGGTTCGAAGTCGGCTTCAATTCCAAGGCCAGCTTCAACAGGGTCTTCAAGGCAGAAACAAAGATGTCGCCGTCCGAATATCGAAAATTTTTCATAAGGATGAGCAAAGAGCAGTTCTATTAAACTCCCCCTTGCCATCATCGCCCAAGCTTCACGAACCCATCGATCTCTCATTATTATTACGACGTCTCATTTTATTAATTGAGACGCCCGGCGTCACCTTCGATGTCATATTTTCGGCAGCATACAATTCCGAAGGGAGGCACGCATGAATCAGCACACAGACATCGAAAGTATTGCTTTTCAATTTCACCGACAGGCATTACGCTACGGCGACCGTACGATCATTGCGCACAAGATACACGGCATGTATCAGGACGTGTCCTGGGACACGCTTCGCCGCATGGTGCAGAATACCGCGGCTTATCTTATATCAATAGGAATACAAAAAGGGGACCGCGTGGGGGTCTACTCTCCCACAAGATATGAGTGGTGGATTGCCGATCTCGCCGCACTCACGATCGGCGCGATTACCGTACCGGTCCATGCAACCAATTCCGCCGAAGAAACATTGTATGTACTGAAGCACTCGGAAGCACGGGCATGTTTTGTCGGCGATGATGAATGCCTCAACAAGGTATACGCCATCAAGAACCGGCTTCCGGACCTGATGGCCATTGTCACCTTCGATGAAACCGCGGAAAAAGACGCGCTATCGCTGGAATCGGCGATGTCCGCGGGAAACAATGAATCCGGTATCCAGGAAGTAGAGGGACGGCTCCGCATGGTAAAAGCTGACGATATCGCCACGTTCATGTATACGTCGGGAACCACGGGCGAGCCGAAGGCCGTGATGTTGACCCACGGAAATTTTTATTCAAACGTCCAGCAGGTATATCGCGAAGTATCAACGTATATCAATGACAGCGATGTTTTTCTGTCATTCATGCCCCTCTCCCATTCACTGGAACGCACCTGCGGGTATTATTTTCCGATTCAAGCCGGATGCAAGGTCTGCTTCGCGGAGAGTCTCTCCACCCTGCTCCAGGACCTGCAGACGGTTCGACCCACCATCCTCATCAGCGCGCCGAGGATCTACGAAAAGGTTCGCGCCCTGATCTTTTCAAAGGCCGAGGGCGCTTCAGCGATAAAACGAATGCTTTTCAAGTATGCGATTTCAGCCGCAAAAAAGAATCTTCCATATGTGTGCACAGGGAAAAAACAAAGAGGCATCGATGCGCTCAATTATGCAATTGCGGACAGGCTGGTGCTGTCGAATATGAAAAAAGCGCTGGGTCTTGACCGGCTCTCCTTCGCCATATCCGGAGGCGCCCCGCTGGCGATTGGCGAGGCTGAATTCTTCCTCGGCATGGGATTAAAGATACTTGACGGATACGGCCTCACCGAAACAAGTCCCGTCACCCATTGCAACAGGCCCTGGCTTATCAAGCCGGGCACGGTGGGCCCTGCGGTCCCCGACACGGAAGCCATCCTTGATCCGGAAACCGGGGAGATACTCATACAAGGGCCTCAGGTGATGAAAGGATATTATCGAAACGAAACCGCGACATCCGACGCCTTTGACAAAAACGGTTTTTTCAGAACGGGCGATATCGGCTCTATTGATGAGGACGGATACTTCAGCATTACCGGAAGAATCAAAGATATCATCATCACCGCGGGCGGTAAAAATATTTCGCCGCAGAATATCGAAAACAGCATCAAGGAATCCCGTTACATCGAACAAATTGCCATTATCGGTGACCGCCGAAAATATCTTTCGGCGCTCATTGTTCCGTCACGGGAAGAATTGCAGAGATGGGCTCGGGCCAATGGAGTATCCGCCGCAACCGTTCAGGAGCTCATCAGCCACCCAGATGTGATTTCCTTTATACGAAAAGAAATCGATGCCCATACTGCCCAGTACTCGCGGATTGAGCAGATCCGCAAATTTTGTCTGATTGATAAAGAATGGTCGCAGGAGAGCGGCGAAATGACACCCTCACTCAAGGTTAAGCGCAAAGTCATAGAAAAAAAATTTGCCGGGCTCATTCAATCCATGTATGATGACACCGATGCCTGACATCCAGGCACTACGCGCTCATGAAGAGCATCATCGTCAGGACTTTATTGGTGGAGGGAGCCATGGAATATTTCCGGGATACGCTCGCCATCGTTACGGGCGGGGGATCGGGCATAGGAAGAGGGATCTCGCGTGAGCTGGGGAAACAGGGTGCCACGGTCATCGTTACCGACGTCAATGCCGCGGGGGCGGAGGAAACCACCGCGGCCATACGCAGGGATGGAGGAACCGCAAAGGCCGTCAGACTCGACGTTGCGAATGCCGGGGAAGTACGGGCCGTAATCGAGGGCGCCGTCAAGGAATTCGGAAGGCTCGACTATATGTTCAACAACGCCGGTATCGGCATCGGGGGCAGGTTTGAGGATTTTGAGCCCGACCACTGGAAGAGCATACTGGATGTCAATCTCTGGGGAGTCATTCACGGCTGTCTCTATTCCTACCGGGTCATGAAGAAGCAGGGGTTCGGCCATATCATCAATACCGCGTCGCTGGGCGGGCTGATTCCATCCAGCGGAACGCCCTACCCCACAAGCAAGTACGGTGTCGTCGGTCTAACTCTGAGCCTCAGGATCGAGGCGGCGCTGTACGGGGTGAAGGCAAGCGTGGTCTGCCCCGGTTTTGTGCGCACGGCGATCTTCGACACGAGCATGGACGTGTCGGGAGTGTTCACGGAAGAGGACAAAAAAAGATTCTTTGAGCAATTCAAGATGATCACCCCGGATGAGTGTGCCCGTAAAATAATGAAGGGGATCAAAAGAAAACGTGCAATCATCCCGGTAACGCCCATGGCATGGCACCTGTGGCGGTTAAACAGGTTTTTTCCTGAATTTTTTATTAAAGCCGCCATCCGGCAAACACGGAAATTCGAGGAACAACGGGGAAAGAGAAAGGGATAACATTTCTCTTCAGTATACTCACTATTTCAGATGGCCACGAGCTCGGCGCGGCGCTCGCATTCCGCCTTCACCATGGCCATGAAATCATCAAGCACGCTCCCGGAGAGGAATTCGACCAGGGCCTCGGGGAGGAGCATGCCGAAATCCACCTTGACCCTGAAGACGAAGCGGGAGCGGCCCGGGGAAAGTTCCTTGAAATGGTAGTACCCGGAGGCCCCGGCGATGTTCCCTCCCCCGGACCGGAACTTCAGGGTGCGCCCGTCGTCGTCGTACTCGTAGACGAGGACTATCTGGAGCCCCTTCTTGATAAGGAGGTCGAAGGTGAAGGAGACCCTCGCGGGGCGCCCCTCCCCGTCCCTTTCCTTTATGTCCAGGCTCTTCACATGCCTGAACCAGGAAAGGTACCCGGGGATGTCGCAGACCGCCTCATAGCAGGTATCGGGCCCCGCATCGACCTCGACGGATCGCGTGATCTCCTGGACTTTTTTCATTTAATAGGCCTTGCTCGTTCAATCATGATCTCCCCGCCTGATTGAATCCTACTCCCCCGCGGCCGCCCTGTCAAGAAAAAGAGCGCGGGGGCCGCGCCATTCCCACCCTTCGGGCAGGCACCATGGATCATTCCCCGGAGCAGCGGGCCCGGTCTCTTACTCCTCCCGGGCCATTCCGTCGGCGCGTTTCCTGAGAAGTTCCTGCATCGCCGCCCTGTCCCTCCCGATGGTGAGGGCCACCAGGAAGAAAAGGAGACCGCAGGGGACCCACCACGCGATGGCGAAGTTCATGGTGAGGATATAGCCGCTCGATATCAGGAGGCCCCCGATGGCGGGGCCGAAACCCTGGCCCAGGTTGTCCGTGATATTGAAGACCGCGAATACGGAACCCCGGTGCTCGGGGCGGTTGACGTTCATCAGTATCGCCTTGACGTTCGAGGACGGCACCGAGACCAGGAAGCCGGCGACGAAGGCGAGGGCGTAGAAGAGCGCCAGGTAGGAGGCCGGCGCGTCCTTCACCACGGGGAGGTTCATCAGGACGAAGGCGGGGACCACCCCGGCCAGGACGCCGGCACCGCAGAGAAGCGGCATGTAGGCCGGCTTCCTCGCGTAGAGCCGCTCCCCCAGCATGGCCCAGAGCACCTGCCCCACGAGCACCCCGGCGCCGAGGACGATGAAGAGCGTCGTGGCCTGCTCCTTCGTGATGCCGTGGACCGTCTCGAAGTAATCGATCAGGAAGAACCCCAGGATGCCCCAGGGGATCGTCCCGGGTATCCCCTGGAGAAAGGTGAAGAGGTTCGTCCTGTTCGAGAAGATTATTTTAAAATCCCCGATCGAAATCCTCTGCTTGTACGCGATCCCCTTCTGTATCAGGTCCTCCAGTGCCCGCTCCGTCCTGCCCCGCTCCGGCTCCCGGGCGTAAAGCGCGAAAAAGACCGCCAGGGGAAAATTCGGCGCCGCGGCGAGGACGAAGGCGATCCGCCAGCCGTAGGTGTTGGTGAGGTACCCCGCCAGGGACTGGCCCGCCATGGCGCCCAGGGCCCAGGCCACGCCGAGCCACGCGGAGGCCGTGGCCCGGTGCTCCTCCCGGAAGTAATCCGAAATGAGGGAGAAGGAGATCGGGTAGATCCCCCCGATGCCGATGCCCGTGAGGATCCTGAGAATGATGAACGATTGAAGGTCCATGGTGAAAAATTTAAACCCGGTGAGGAGGCAGGGGATCTCCCCCACGAGGACCGCGGCGATCAGCAGCTTCTTCCTGGAAAACTTGTCCGTGTAGAACCCGAAGATAATGCTCGTCACCGCCCCCACGACGGTGAACGCGGAGCCGATGTAGCCGAGTACGTCCTTCCCCACGCCGTATTCCCCGGAGAGCTCTTTTAGAATGGCCGCCATGATACGCTGGTCCGCGAAGAGGAAGAGGGACATGGAGACCAGGAGGGCCAGGGTGATTTTATCGCGCGCCGTCATGCGAACCGCCATCGGATTACCTCCGGGTATGATGATTATCCAAGGATCAGCGCCTCGTGGGGCTCCATTACCAGGAGCGGACCCACGACCGGGGCTCCCTGTTCCCGATCCGTGCCGAAGAGAACGCGCCGCGCCCCGCCTTCCATGGCCATCGAGGCGCGCCGCCCGGCGAAATTGAGGGCCACGAAAAGGCGCTCGCCGTCGTGGTCCCGGAAAAAAGCAAGGATGTCGGGGTGGTCGCCGACAATGGCGATCGATCCGCGGTGGAGGGCCCCCCGCTCCCTCCGGAGGGCGACAAGGCCCCGGTACAGGTTGAGAAGCGAAGCGGGGTCGCGCTCCTGGACCGCCACGTTCCGCTCCCGGTAGTCGCGGTTCACCGGGAGCCACGGGACCCCCGAGGTGAACCCGCCGTGCGTGTCGGCGGACCACTGCATCGGCGTCCGCTCCGGGTCACGCCCCCCGTGGAAGGGCCAGTACCGCTTCCCCAGGGGATCCCGGATCTCCCCTCTCCTGATGGCGCCGTTGTCCATGCCTATCTCCTCGCCGTAGTAGAGGAAGGGGGTACCCCGGGCCGCCAGGAGGAGGAAGGCCAGGAGCCGCGCCCTCTTCATGCCGTCACGGCCCCGGCACCACCGGGCGACGGCGCGGGGCTGGTCATGGTTGTTGAGGACCAGGGAGGGCCACCCCCCTTCCGGCACGGCGGCGTACCATCGCTCGAGGCGGCGGCGGAAATGCCGCGCGCCGTACCTCGAGAAAATCAGGGAAAAATCAAAGGCCAGGTGGAGCTCGTCTCTTCCGTTGCCGAGATACGACGCGGCGGTCTCCGACCCCCGGGGTGACGACTCGTAGGTCTCCCCCACCATCATCCGCTCGCCGTATCCGTCCATGAGGCGCCGGAGCTCCCTGAGCACGTCGTGGGTCTCGGGGCGGTTCTTGTCGAAGACATGGTCCTGGAGGTCATAGGGCCGGGGGGCGTTGGGGCCCCACCCCGGGGGGTTGCTCCGGAAGAGGTCGTCCTTGATGTACCAGTTCACCGCGTCGAGGCGAAAGCCGTCCACGCCCAGGTCGAGCCAGTAACGCAGCTCGTTGAAGACGGCCCCCCGGCACGCCGGGTTGCGGAGATTCAGGTCGGGCTGTTCTTTCAAAAAGGTGTGGTGGTAGTACTGCCCCGTGGCGGCGTCCCATTCCCAGGCCCGGCCGCCGAAGGTGGCCATCCAGTTATTGGGGGGCCTTCCCTTTCTCCCGTCGTGCCAGAGATACCAGTCCCGCTTCGGGTTGTCCCGCGAGGAGCGGGATTCGACGAACCAGGGGTGAAGGTGCGAGGTGTGATTGATCACCATGTCCATGATAATCCGGATTTCCCTTTCGTGGGCCTCACTGACCAGGCGGAGGAAGTCGTCATGGGTGCCGAAGACCGGGTCGATGCCCCGGTAATCGGAGATGTCGTACCCGAAATCGAACATGGGGGAAGTGTTGACGGGGGAAAGCCAGATCGCGTCCACGCCGAGGCGTGCCAGGTAATCGAGCTTCGCGGTGACGCCCGGGATATCGCCGATCCCGTCGCCGTTCGAATCGCAGAAGCTGCGCGGGTAGATCTGGTACACGACGCCATGCTTCCACCAGGTGAAGTCCCCTGTGTGACCCATTGACCGGCCCCCGGAAAGATTGTAAGGCATTCTACCACACAGCAACCGCGGAAACGCAACAATTTTTTCCCACCGCATTCAGTCAATCCGGAGGGCACTCTCAATGCCGGATTTTTTTGCAGTCGCTAAAGAATGATGCTGCTGCAGGAAACGGCTTCGATATAATCGATCAGCTCCTGAAGAGAGCACTGAAACGACCGGCTGCACTCTTCATCCATGCATATTTTGAAAAATTCTTTCATAAGCGACGCCTCCCCCTTCTCATGCTGGACACTGAATAATATAAAGAACCCTAAAGGCGAAGTCAATACACGACGCTTCATCGACCAGTCGGCGAGAGGCCCTGGCGTTACGGGAGGATACATTACATAATAATACTTGCAATTAATCGAGGTTTCTCTCGATATATGACTGGTTCGCTCCGGTGAGAGCCCTACAGGAATAGTAAACCATGAAAATAGTTGTCATCGGCGGCGACGCGGCGGGTATGAGCGCCGCGAGCCAGGTCAAGCGCCAGAAACCGGACTACGAGGTGGTCGTCTTTGAAAGGGGGGACTACATCTCCTACGCGGCGTGCGGCATCCCCTATTTCCTATCGAAGGCCGTGGGCTCCATGGACGACCTGCTGGAGCTCTCCCTTGAAGAGGCCCGGGGAAAGCGCGGGGTCGACGTGCGCACGGGACACACCGTGACCGCAATCGATCCCTCATCACGGTCCGTCACCGTGGAGCACGGCGGCGGCCGCGCCATCGAGGCATACGACCGGCTCGTCATCGCCACGGGGGCGCGCCCGGGCACCATGGGGATCGATGTCAGGGACTTTTCGAATGTCTTCACGATGAACGACCTCTATGACGCCGGGGCGATCAAAAGCTTCATCGCCGAACAGAGGCCCCGCAGCGTCGCCGTGATCGGCGGCGGATATATCGGCCTCGAGGCCGCGGAGTCCTTCCGCGAGCTGGGCATCGAGACCACGCTGGTCCACCGCAGGGATGACCTTCACCGCTCCTTCGAAAAGGAAATCTCCGACATCATAAAGAAAAAGCTCTCCGAAAACGGGGTGCACCTCGGCCTTGGAAAACCGATAACCGGCATTGAGAAGCGCGGCGGGAGGGTCGCGGTCATTCGCGGAGTGGACGACCTGGAGTTCGACGCCGTGCTCCTCGCCGTGGGCGTTGAGCCGAACAGCGTCATCGCCGAGGCAGCGGGAGTGGTGCTCGGGACAAACCGCGCCATCAGGGTCAACGAGTATATGGAAACCAGCATTGAAGGCATCTATGCCGCCGGCGACTGCGCCACCGCGACGATCGGCACCTTCGGCATCGAGGTCCACGCCCCCCTGGCCCTGAAGGCCAACAAGCAGGGGTTCTTAGCGGGAATGAACATCGCGGGCCAGCGGGTTCCCTTCGCGGGAGTAATGAACACGGCCATCACCAAGGTGTTCGACCTCGGCGTGGCGCGGACCGGGCTTTCCTTCGACCAGGCGGCCGAACTGGGCCTGGAACCCGAGAAGACGGTGATCACCTCCAGGGACCGGGCGCGCTACTACCCAGGCGCATCGCCCATCCACACCCTGCTTATTTTTGGAGGGAACGACCGGCGCGTACTGGGCGCGCAGATGGCGGGACGGATCGAATCGGTGAAACGCATCGATGTCTTCGCCGCCGCCATACACAACCGCATGACCGTCGAAGGGGTCTTTGACCTTGACCTGGCGTACGCCCCGCCCTTCTCCCCGGTGTACGACCCGGTCCTCCTCGCGGCCCGGATCGCCAGGAAAAAGGGCTGATGCCCCCGCCACGCCGGGTCCGCGGCACGGCTTCCGGGCGTCACATAAACGGCAAGTGATTAAACATATATACACACCACGGCACAGGAGGTAGACGCATGGCAACGGGTACATCACGCTCATCGCCCTGAAGGCGCGCCGGCCACAACTGATCCATAGGGCAATCCCCTCCGCGGCGCCTCCGGCAGCCGGTGACGCACGACACGTGGGGGATGATGGAACGGTCCGCGGCGACACCCCGCAGCAGGCGGGTGATGGACGCCCACTACAGATACACCATACCTTGAATGGAGATCGCCATGAACCATACTCGAATCATGATTTCTTTCCTCCTCGTCCTCGCTGCCGTCCGGGCGGGCATCGGGGAAACGCCCGAGGAAATGGGCACGCGCATCCTCAAGATGAGCGACGACCGGCCCGTCTTCGAGCGCGTGAAGAACACCGTCACCATCAACATCTACAACTCCGCCGGGGAGCTCAGGTTCAGGAAGTCGATGATCATGGGGGCCTACACGGAAAACCTTGGCACGCCGAACCAGTGCGAGAAGTACATCTCCTATTTCACGGCACCGGCCGACGACATGGGTAATTCCTACCTTTCGTACAACTACAAGACCGCCCCGGACGAAAAGTACCTCTACCTGAAGGGCATCCGGAAAGTGAAAAAAGTCACCGGCGCCGACCGGAAACTCTCCTTCTTCGGCAGCGATTTCACCAACAGCGACGTGAGCAAGCCCGACTTCTACGAGTGGAAGTACCTTTACATGGGCGAGGAAAAAGTGGAGTTCAAGGGAAAGCAGTTCGACTGCCACGTGGTGAAGTGCACCCCGAAGACCCTGAAGATACGGCGCGAACTGGGCTACAGCAAGCGGGTCATTTTCATTGAAAAGAAAACGCTCATCACCCTGAAGATGGATTACTACAACGAGGCGGGCATCAGGTCAAAGCAGCTTCGTCTCATATCCTTCACCACGGCGAACAACGTCAGGGGCCAGAAGGTATACTACGAGACCGGCATCGAGATGAAGAACCTGAAGACCGGATCACGGACCGATCTCATCATGAGCGACACGCGCTTCGAGGGAGCGGCGAACATCCGCACCGACATCTTCACCACGGAGTACCTGACGCGGAAGTGGTGGTAACCGGACCGGCGGGGCCTCGCGGCGGGGGAGGGGATACGCCCCCGCGGCCCGCCCCGGGGGCGCCGCAAGGTCCCCCGGGGCGGGGGCAGGCCGGCGCCCCGCCACCGCCGCACGCGGGGAATTGCCTCCCGTGGCATGGTGAACCCTCGCGTGGGCGTTTTTACGCATGAGAAAATTTTATTCTTGATCTTTTGGTTCAGTGAGTATCCTGTTTACAGTGGGAAGGGTTCCGCGCCCGTCCGCGGCGGGTCCCTCCATCATCCCTGCGCACGTACATTCAAGGCACCCGACAGGTCCCCTGCGAAGCGGCGCCGGCGGTGGAGTGCGCCGGAACGCGGCGGGCTCGGTACAGCCTATCAGGTTCTTCGTGCCGGCGGCACGCGTGCAACACCATCAGTCAGAGGAGTGCCCCACATGGCCGGCAACAGGATTATGAAGTCAATGGACGGCAATATGGCGGCGGCCCATGTCGCCTACGCCTTTACCGAGGTGGCGTCGATCTATCCCATCACGCCCTCCTCCCCCATCGCCGAAACGATCGACGAGTGGGCCGCCGCGGGAAGGAAGAACATCTTCGGCAACGTGGTGAAGGTCATCGAGATGCAGTCCGAGGCCGGGGCCGCGGCCACGATGCACGGCGCCCTCCAGGCCGGGGCCCTCTCCTCGACCTACACCGCCTCCCAGGGCCTGTTGCTGATGATACCGAACATGTACAAGATGTCCGGGGAGCTCCTCCCCGGCGTCATCCACGTGACGGCGCGGTCGATATCGACCCACGCCCTCTCGATATTCGGCGACCATTCCGACATCTACGCCGTGCGCCAGACGGGCTTCGCGATGCTCGCCAGCTCCAGCGTCCAGCAGGTGATGGACCTCGGCGCCATCGCCCACCTGGCGGCGATCAGGAGCCGGGTCCCCTTTCTCCATTTCTTCGACGGGTTCCGCACCTCCCACGAGATCCAGAAGATCGAGGTCATCGACTACGAGGACCTCGAGCGCCTGGCTGATTTCCCGGCCGTGGACGCATTCCGGCGCAGGGCCCTTAACCCGGAGTTCCCCGTCACGCGCGGCACCTCCCAGAACCCCGACATCTTCTTCCAGATGCGCGAGGCATCGAACGTGTTCTACGACGCCATCCCCGACATGGTCGACGGGTACATGAACGAGCTGAGCTCCGTCATCGGCCGGGAGTACCACCCCTTCACCTATTACGGTGACAAGAACGCCGAGTTCATCGTCGTCGCCATGGGCTCCGTGACCGAGAGCCTCCACGAAGCGGTGGACACCCTCATGGCACGCGGCGAGAAGGTGGGCGTGATAACCGTGCACCTCTACCGGCCCTTCTCCAAGCGCCACCTCATGAAGGTGATTCCCGTCACGGTGAAGCGCATCGCCGCCCTGGACCGCACCAAGGAGCCCGGGGCGAACGGCGGCCCTCTCTACCAGGAGCTGAAGGAGATATTCTACAACATCGACAACAAGCCGATGATCGTTTCAGGCACCTACGGCCTCTCGTCCAAGGACACCACGCCGGGGCGCCTCCTGGCGGTCTTCGACAACCTGAAATCCTTCGAGCCGAAGAATTTCTTCACCGTCGGGATCACGGACGACATCACCTACCGCTCCCTCCCCGTGGGGGAGCAGCGCTTCCTGGGCCCGAAGGGAACCATGGCCTACAAGTTCTACGGCGTGGGCGCCGACGGTACTGTGGGAGCCAACAAGAACTCCATGAAGATCATCGGGGACAACACCGATTTCTACGCCCAGGCCTACTTCGCCTACGACGCGAAGAAGTCGGGGGGGATCACCATATCGCACCTTCGCTTCGGCAAGGAACCGATCAAGTCGACCTACCTGATCCACCACCCGCGCTTCGTCGCCTGCCACGTCCCGGTCTACATCTACAAGTACAACATGCTCGAGGGGCTTGACCGCGACGGTACCTTCCTCCTGAACAGCATCTGGGACGCCGAAGAGACGAAAAAGCGGCTTCCCGACCGGATGAAAAAATACCTGGCGGAGCACAACATCCAGTTTTACATCATCAACGCCACCAAGATCGCCCAGGAGATAGGCCTCGGCACGAGGACCAACTCCATCATGCAGGCCGCCTTCTTCAAACTGGCCGGCATCATGGACTTCGAGGCGGCCCTTGAAAAAATGAAGGAGGCCGTGAAGAAAACCTACGGCATCAAGGGCGACCACGTGGTGAAAATGAACATCGAGGCGATCGACCGGGGGGGAAGCGAGGTCGTCAGGGTCGAGGTCCCCGAGGAGTGGAAGCACATCAGCCTGGCACGGGGCGGGGGCAGGGAAAAGGAGCTCTCGAAGTTCATCCGGAAGGTGGTGCTGCCGATCAACCGGTACGAGGGGGGGCACCTTCCGGTGAGCGCCTTCATCGACAACCCCGACGGCACCTTTCCGCCGGGCACCACGAAATACGAGAAGCGGGGAATCGCCGTCAACGTCCCCGAGTGGCTTCCCGATCACTGCATCCAGTGCAACCAGTGCGCCCTCGTGTGCCCCCACGCGTCCATACGCCCCTTCCTCCTGGACGAGAAGGAGGCAGCGGGGGTCCCCGAGGGCACGGCCCTCCTCGACGCGAAGGGGAAGGAGCTCGCGGGCCTCAGGTTCAGGATACAGGTGAGCCCCCTGGACTGCACCGGGTGCGGCAACTGCGCCGACGTGTGCCCGGCCAAGGAAAAAGCCCTGGTGATGAAGCCCCTGGACCTCCAGCTGGACCAGGCGCGCGCCTGGGAATATTTCGCCGGCAGGGTGACCTACAAGGACCACCTCCTTCCCAAGACTACGGTGAAGGGGATCCAGTTCGCCCAGCCGCTCTTCGAGTTCTCCGGGGCCTGTTCCGGATGCGGCGAAACGCCCTACGTCAAGCTCATCACGCAGCTCTACGGCGACCGGATGATGATCGCCAACGCCACGGGGTGCTCTTCCATATACGGCGGGACGGCCCCCTCGACACCCTACTGCACCAACGCCGAGGGTCACGGCCCGGCCTGGGCGAGCTCCCTCTTCGAGGACGCCGCGGAGTACGGTTACGGCATGCTCGCGGGGATCACACAGATGAAACAGCGCATCGCGGACCTGGCCGCCAACATCCTCGAGAAGAACGTCGCCCCGGAGCTGAAAACCACGCTCGGCGAGTGGCTGGAGCACCACCAGGACGCCGTGAAGACAAAGGAGATCGCCGCGCGTCTCATTCCCCTACTGGAGCGCGACGGCGGCGAATGCCCGCGGGAGATAGTGAAGCTCAGGCAGTACCTGGTGAAAAAATCGGTCTGGTCCTTCGGCGGCGACGGCTTCGCCTACGACATCGGCTTCGGCGGCATCGACCACGTCATCGCCTCGGGGGAGGACATCAACATACTGGTCATGGACACTGAGGTCTACTCGAACACGGGAGGCCAGTCCTCCAAGGCCACGCCCCTGGGGGCCGTGGCGAAATTCGCCGCCGCGGGGAAGCGCGTGGGGAAAAAGGACCTGGGCATGATGGCCATGACCTACGGCAACGTCTACGTGGCCCAGATCGCCATGGGGGCGAGCCAGCCCCAGACGGTCCGCGCCATCATGGAGGCGGAGGCCTACCCGGGGCCCTCGATCATCATCGCCTACTCCCCCTGCATCAACCACGGCCTCCGCGCGGGTATGGGCAAGTCCCAGCTCGAGGAAAAGCTCGCCGTGGAGTGCGGTTACTGGCACCTCTACCGCTACAATCCCCTCCTGGAGGACCAGGGGAAGAACCCCTTCATCCTCGACTCGAAGGAGCCTAAGTGGGAGAAGTTCCAGGACTTCCTCCAGGGAGAGGTGCGCTACAGCTCCCTGATGAAATCCTTCCCTGAAAGCGCCCGGGATCTCTTCAAGGCCGCCGAGGAGAGCGCGAAGAAAAGGTACGGCCGGTATAAAAAGCTCGCCGGGAGCGGCGAGGCCGGGCCAGTCAAGGACGAGTAAGCAGGCTCTGCGGCCACACCAGTGGCAGCAGAGCCCATTAATCTTGTGTAGTGGAGATTTATTCTGACTCTCATCCGGCTTAATACAGTATACCTATAAAAAAATAAGGGCAAATGTAATCTGTAGTGCTTCTTTGAATTTTAGAAACTTCGAGCATTTTCTTCTTTTCATTTATGCGGCTATTCAGGATAATAGCTGAATCTTTAACACCATCCACTGAAAAAATAGATAAAAAGCAGGCAATTCTGAAGGGTATTGGAGCATGCCTGTTGCCACAACTAGTATACATGGGGCAGGGGTATGCATAAGAGAACAAACAACACTATAATATTTTCACAAGTTTCACGGGCTCTCGCGCCGGTGAAAAATACCGGACGCGCGCTCGCGTGCCTCATCGCTTCCATTTTCATCACCGCGGCCTTTCCCGGCTGTTCAGGGTGCGAAGGAAGCGGCAGCGGCAACACGGACCTGCTTCTCCTGTCGCTCCTGGGCCCGAATAATTCAGTGGAATGGGATTACCCGGAAGACGTGACGGACAATATCAGCCCTGATGGTCAGAATGGCGTCTTACCCAAGGTGGCGAAGGATAATGACGATAATACCTTAATCGTGTGGATCCAGTCAGATGAGAACCATGACCAAGTATTTATGAGCGAATACCGCGGCGGAGTGTGGGACCACCCGGATGACCTCTCCGACAACCTAAGCCCCGACGGAACAACGGCCTCCAGTCTGCAGGTGGCCATGAACGATCAGGGAGAAGCCATTATCGTATGGAAACAATCAGACGGCTCCAATAGCCAGATATACATGAGCGAGTACCGCTCCGGCTCGTGGACGCATCCGACCAGCCTTGAGGACGACCACATCAGCATGGATGGGCAGAACGCCGTAGCTCCCCAGGTGGCCATGGAAAACAATGGAAACGCCATTATCGTATGGCAACAGTCAGATGGGTCAAGAAGCCAGATATTCATGAGCGAATACCGCGGCGGAGTGTGGGACCACCCGGATGACCTCTCCGACAACATAAGCCCGGACGACACACATGCCGCTGAACCCATGGTGGCCATGAGCGATAACGGCAACGCCATCATCGCCTGGGAACAATCAGACGGGTCAAGAAGCCAGATATTCATGAGCGAATATCGCGGCGGAGTGTGGGACCACCCAGATGACCTCTCCGACAACATAAGCCCGGACGAAACACTCGCTAAATATCACCAGGTGGCAATGGACGATGAAGGCAATACCATCATCGTCTGGCAGCAGAATTACGGCTCTTATAGCCAGATCTACATGAGCGAGTACCGCAATGGAGCATGGACCCATCCGACCAGTCTGGAGAACGACCACATCACCCCCGATGGCTATGACGCATTATCCCCCCAAGTGGCTATGGACAACAATGGAAACGCCATTATTGCATGGAGCCAGATTGGCATATCATATATTGGGTTATACAAGAGCGAATACCGAGATGGAGCATGGACGCATCCGACCAGCCTGGAGGACGACAATATCAACCCAATCGGAACGAGCCCCGGCCCCCGCCATATCGCAATGGATGATAATGGCAATGCCATCATTGTCTGGGAACAATCCGACGGGTCAACCAGCCAGGTATTCTTGAGCGAATATCGCGGCGGAGTATGGAACCATCCGGATGATCTCTCCGACAATATCAGCCCCGACGGATATACTGCCCAGTATCCACAAGTGGCCATGAACGACAACGGCGAGGCCATCATCGTATGGCAACAGTCCGACGGGTTGAATACGCAAATATTCAAATGCGAGATCCGGTAGGTTTGCGCATGTCGTCGGTTGCTTCAGGTGCGGCAGTAACGCATGACATCACGGGATGCTGCGGGCGAATATGCCCAGCCCTTTTTTTATCTTGACGGTTCCGAAAAGGTTCGTTAGGATTCTGTCTCAACACCATGCACTTTTTTGCCATGGGACGGCATGCACAAGGAAGGGATCGTTCATGAATAAAACGCCACTCGCCTTCACCCTTGCGGCCATGCTCCTGGCGGGCCTGGCCTCCCCCCTCAGGGCCGGGGTCGGCTTCAGCATCGGCGCCAACGCCTGGTACGTCCAGTGGATCCCGGCATGGAGCGACGGGAAGCTCTTCCTGCCGCCGGGGACTGCAAAGGAAAGCGGGAATTATTCAACGCGATTAAACACCAACACCTTCAAGACGGATCCGGCCTTTCTCTACGGGCCGTCCCTCGCCCTGTCGATCAACAGGGTCAGCTTCACCTCGGTGTTCATGCTTGGGCGACTGACATCCCTTTCTGACGGGCCCTTCGCAAGTGAATATTTTTTAATGGCGGGGTCGCGCTACCACCGCACCATCGACAGGTTCGACAGCGATTCGACCATCGGCTACCGCGTCCACGACGCGGTGAGGCTCTTCCTCGGATTCAAGTACCAAGGTTACCGCTACCTGGAAAGGGTCTACTACGTTACCGTAACCCCCGGCATGGAAGGCATGTACAATTCCAGGGGCAGGGCCACGATGAACAGCTTCGGGCCCGGCATGGGCGTGGGCTTCACCATCCCACTGCACCGAAATCTATTCCTACTAAACACCCTCTCGGCATCCTGCCTCTTCGGCTCGGAGAAGTACCGCATCAAGCGTCATATCGTATTAACAATCAACCCCGCGGGCTACTTCATACCCCTGGGCCAGTTCAGCGGGGAGAAGTTCTACAGCATCACGGGGAACGGGAGCCTCGCCCTGGTCTACTACATCGAGAAGGCGGGGCTCACCCTGGCCCTGGGGTTCCGCTACCAGGGACAGTTCTACCTGCAGAACCCGGGGAGGGGCAGATTCTACAACTACAATCACAAGTTCGACCACTCCTACGGCGGGACGGTTTCCCTGACCTACTCCTTCAGCGCGGGAAAGAGGGGCGCGACGGAAGGCGGGACGGCCATAAACACGACAACGGACGGGTGAGGCAACGGACACCATGGCCACGAAGCTCGACATCAGGCGCAATTTCCTCAAGGTCCTGGTCAATTCCATGGACACGCCCCAGGTGAACCACCTGGGGGAAATGCTCGACCGGCGGTTTAACATCTACAAGCTCTCCGGTTTCAACG
>CAZKPR010000016.1:0-29460 GCA_964554685.1 uncultured Leptospirales bacterium
TGCTCTGGTATTCCTCGGTGAGCCTCTCGATGAGGTATTTCCTGGAATGAAGCCCCGTCAGGGCGTCCTTTATCGCGAGCTCCTTGTTCTGGATCTCAAGGATGCTCTTTTCAAGGAGCCTCCTGGTAAGCATCATCTCCGACTTAATTCTTTTGTCGAAAATCGCCTCCTTCTTCTCGGACTTGTAGGGGTACCTCCCCACGATGATCCGGCCGAGCTTCCTCTCGGGAAGATCGGTATTCTCGAGATCGCTGTAATAGACCACGTTGCTTTCGGATGAAAAGCTCGCGGGATCGCTTTTCTTGCTGTTGACCTTTATTCGAAGAAGGTTCTGCAGGTCTT
This sequence comes from uncultured Leptospirales bacterium, assembly GCA_964554685.1. GTDB lineage: Bacteria > Spirochaetota > UBA4802 > UBA4802 > UBA5550 > RBG-16-49-21. Next base: position 343 of record CAZKPR010000016.1, read on the forward strand.
CCGTGATCCCGTTGCATTCTATAAAGAGGTAGGTGCAGTGCAACTCCCGGATGAAAAAATCCTTTATGTTCCTGCCGTACTGGGCGAGCTTCACTTTCCCCGGCGTGTACTCGATGTCGATATCGATGAATCTCGACTTGTAGCGATGGTACTCGAGTTCGAAAAGAAGATCGACCGATGCCTCGGCCGATATCTGGTAATGCTGCTGGGCCCCGTCGAACATTTCTGAGAGTATGTCGTAGCGGTTCTGAAGATCGGTTATGCACTTCTTGAGCAGCCTGTTCTCCTGGAGCAGTTCAGCAGACCCGCCGTTTCGGCCGCCCCTCGTGGTGCTCTTTTTCGATGTTGACTTCTTCCCGGGCACTACCTTCTCCCCGCTCTTTACCGAAGCGGTCGACTTGATCCGCTCATCCTCGCACGGTCCTCTCCCCTCATGGCGGTACGATTTACTCCGTCCCCCGGATTTATTTGCATCCTGCTTCGGCGAGGGCCTGTTCACCTGCCTGCCTCGTCACGGATCTTCACGAGTCGTTCAATTCTCTTTTCAACCGGAGGATGGGTTGAAAAGAACTGGCCCATGCCCCCGCCGGAGAACGGGTGCACGATAAAAAGATGCGCCGTTTCAGGGCTGTGTTCAGGCATCGGCGAACGCCGCACGGCACGCTCAAGCGTGAGGAGCGCCCGCGCGAGGTCCATGGGCCTCCCGGTGAGCCGCGCCGAAAAAGCGTCCGCCTCGAATTCCCTCTCCCTCGAGATGGCGAGAACGACAAGGGTCGATGCGGCGGGGGCGAGTAACGCCACGGCGATCCGCTTCCCCCAGCCCGATCGCCCGCCGCCGAAAAAAAGCGCCATGCGTGAAAGAATCATCACGCCCCCGGAAAGCGACGCGGCCATGGTGGCGACGAGTGTGTCCCTGTTATGAATGTGGCCCAGTTCATGGGCCATCACCGCGGCGAGTTCACGGTCGCCCATGGCAGCCAGGAGTCCCTCCGTGGCCGCCACTGCCGCGTGTTCAGGGTTCCTCCCCGTGGCGAAGGCGTTGGGTGATTGAGAGGGTATGACATGTACCGTGGGGGTCGGCAACCCGGCCTTTCGCGCCAGGCCGTGGGTTATCCGCTCCAGCCTGTGACCCGCCGGTACCGGCCTGGCCCGGTACGCGGAAAGCACAATGGTGTCGGAGAACCAGTACGCGGAAAAATTCAGTATGCAGGCGAGCCCGAAGGCGATGATCATGCCCCGTTTCCCGCCGACCATTCTTCCCACCAGGATGAAAAAGGCGGTCAGCAGAAAAAGAAGGAAAAAGGTCGTAAGCATATTCCCTGTCCCCTGTCGTGAATCCCCGCGGCACCAGAAAGTCCCCGGCGGGAATCACTTTACCTCGAGCAGCTCCACCTCGAAGACCAGAACGGAATTCCCCGGTATCGCGTTGTTGCCCCTTTCGCCGTATCCCAATTCGCTCGGGATGGTGAATTCGTATTTGGCTCCCGTTTTCATCAGCTGGAGCCCCTCGGTCCATCCCGGGATCACCTCGTCCAGCTTGAACTCAACGGGCTGGTTGCGCTTGTATGAGCTGTCGAACTCCTTGCCGTCGATAAGCGTCCCCTTGTAGTGGACCTTTACCATGCTCGTGGCAGCGGGCGAAACGCCGGAACCCTCTTTCAGCACCCGGTACTGGAGCCCGCTTGCCGTGACCTTCACGCCATCTTTTTTGCCGTTCTTTTTCAGGTAATCCTCGCCGGCCTTCGCGTTCTCTTCCGCCCGGGCCATGGCCTTTTTCATCAGCTCTTCGGAGACCTTCTGAAACGCCATCCGTATGTCTGCGTCTGAAATCCTGCTTTCCTTCCCCTTGAGCACGTCCTCCACCGCCTGGTTGAACGCCTTCATGTCAAGCTCGAAACCCCGGTTCTTCATGTCGTTTGCGAACTGTGTCCCGATCCCGTAGCTGACCTTGGCGATGTCCGTGTCGAGGTTCGCGCTGCCGCAGGAAATCATCGAGATGATAAGTACGAGGAGAATTTTTTTCGCCGCACCCACAGTATTCATAAAACCACCCTTATTTATGTAATATATTCCCTCTCCGCCGGAAGCGGATCAGCCAGGTGGAAAAGGTACGGACCGTCACCGGGAGGGGAAGGGACGATTTCTCGCGCGCCATGAGCGCAGCGGTTCTGTCGCCCGGGGCCCATTTAATTCATCTGGAAAATAATGTCAATAACACTTTTTCTTTTTCACCCCCTCGGCCTTTTTCAGCCACTCCAGGGCAGCCGCCTCGTCACCCCGTGCGCGCATTATCAGACCGATACTCACGTAGGGGACGTAAAAGCAGGGATCGAGCCTGATGGATTCGAGGTACTCCTCGACGGCCCTTTCGTATTCCCTGCGGTCAAAGTACACATCTCCAAGGGTGTTCCTCGTTGAGGCCCGCCCCGGATCAAGTCGTATCGCCTCAGTGAGATCATCCCTCGCCGCCTCGAGGCGTCCCATCGCGTACCTCGACGATCCCCGGTTGTGATAGGCCGAGGAGAAGACGGGATAAAGGCGAATGGCCCGGTCGAAGTACGGCACCGCGTCGGCATACCGGCCCGCGCTTATAAGGGAGGCGCCCATGTTATTGTACTCCACTCCGATAAACTCACTCCTGCTGAGCGTTTTCATGTACACGCCCATGCGTATGGACGAACCCTCGACGCGAAGCTTTTCGATGAAATAGGCATCGGGAAGGGATTTCCCCTCCGTGGCCTCCCAGTTCATGTATGACCCGTCTTCGAAATAGATGCGCAGGAAGCTGTGATTCGGAGCGTACACCGGCAGGATGGGGATCCCGAGGGATTCGCCGATCGACACATAGAGGGCGGAATAATTATCACAGTCGATCGACCTGCTGTCGATTCCCCTGAAGAGAAGATAATTGCTCTTGAACCGGAAACCCTCGTCGCGCAGCAGGGCGTCGATTTTCTTCAAAACCGCCGCCGCTCCCGCGGTATCCCCGATGGAAACCGTGCCGATCCTCATGCGGGCCCGTTCGATCAGCCCGTCGAGGTAGGCCCGATGGCTGTCTTTCGCGCCGAGGGACCGCTCCATCTCAAGGAACAGGTGGGCGATCGTCTCCCTCTGCGCGGGTTTCGGTACCGCCGACCTGGCGTATAACGTCTCGTGCCCTGAGAAGAACATGAAGACCGCCATGATCGCTGATAATGAATGTTTCATGTCAAACCAGCTCGAGCACCCGGAGCGCGGTCTCCACGTTGCCCATGGGCGCGCTCACCTGGAAACCCTGGACGGATGATGCGATTTTTGATTTCAGCTCCAGGGCAAGGTCGATGCCCGTCTTCCTGCTTTCCTCCGCCGAAGCACAGCGCTCCATCCTCTCCAGGATCTCCGTCGGCACCATCACGCCGGGCAACTCGGTCGCCATGAAGAGCGCGTTTCGGTAGCTCGCAAGGGGCCAGACACCCGCTACGACGGGGATCGTACGCGGGTAAACCGATACCATTTCCAGGAACCTGAAAAGGGCCTCGGGGTCGAATACGGGCTGGGTGATCGCGTACTCGGCCCCTGCGTCGATTTTCCTGAAAAAGCGATCTACTTCGCGCTTCAGGTCAATGGCGCAGGGGTTGGCGGCAACGCCGATGAGTATCCCGGTCGGCGCCCCGATGGGATGGCCGGCGAGATCATAGCCGTGGTTAAGGTTCCTCGCCATTTCCACAAGCCCTATCGCGTCCACGTCGAACACGCCGGTCATCTCCGGGTAGTCGCCGATTTTCGGGGGATCCCCGGTAATGAGCAGAAAGTTGCTGAGCCCCGAGGCGAATCCCCCCATCAGGTCGCCCTGCATCGCCATCAGGTTGCGGTCCCTGCAGCAGAAATGGGGGATGGCCTCGATGCCGACCTGTTCCTGGATCCGCACCGCCGCCACCAGGTTCGATATCCGCGCCGAGGCGCGGGGCCCGTCGGGGATGTTCACGGCATCGGCCTTCCGCTCATGGCACCGCGCGACCCGTTCAAGCATGCCGGAAAGGTCAATCGATCTCGGGGGGACGACCTCGACGGTGTTCACCCGGATCCCGCGGGCGAGCTTTTCCGCGAAGGGTGATTTTTTCTCCGTGGGAACCGGTGTCACGTTCTCCGGTAATTCCTTCACCTCCCGTATCGTCCGGTATTTCTTCAACTCGCCGAGGTTCCTGATCATCGATACCGCCTTGGCGATATGTTCCGGCGTCGTGCCGCAGCATCCTCCCACGCCGCGGGCGCCCAGCTGAATATACCTGCTGGCATACGTGGCGAAATAATCCGGGCTGGTCAGGTACATCGTGCGACCGCCCACGTCCTGGGGATACCCCGCGTTGGGCATCACCACGATCGGTTTTTTGCAGAGTGGTATCATCCGCTCCAGGGCCTGGAGGATTCCCGAGGGGCCCATGCCGCAGTTGACGCCAATGATGTCGACGTTCGAATCGACGCAGAGGGCCCTGACGAAGTCCTCTATGGTATGCCCGTCGAAGGCAACCCCCTCCTCGTTAACCGTAAAGCTCGCCGATACCAGGAGACCCGTTTCCTTCGCGGTCGCGGCAGCGATCGTTATCTCCGCAAGGTGGCTGTAGGTTTCGAGATGGATAAAATCCACCCCCGCTCCCGCGAGGGCGCGGCACTGCTCCAAAAAGGCCTCGGTGTACTCTCCCTTCCGGGATTCCTCGAATATCTCATGGGAATGAAGGCAGGGGCCGACCGATCCCGCCACCCATGCGCCATCACCCGCCACGTCCCTGGCCAGGGCGGCGGCGGCCCGGTTTATCTCTTCTACCCTTTCGCCCATGCCGAAGGCCCTGAGCTTAATGCGGTTGGCGCCGAAGGTGTTGGTCTCCAGGACCTCGGCCCCGGCATCGCGGTACTCCCTGTGAATACGCGAAATGAGGTCCGGGTTGACGACATTCAGCTCATCGTAGCAGCTGTTTATGAAAACCCCCATGCCGTAGATCATGGTCCCCATCGCGCCGTCGAAAATCACCGGGCGCGTGCGCATTCGTGCGAGGATGGATTCCATCAGAAATTTCCTCCAGGGCGCGGCATTACGTATACCCGGCACCGCCGTTGAACCGGGATAGCGCGCATCATCAGGATAATTAATCGTTCACCGATAATGTCAATTGTTTTACTGCGAAACAATTGACATCGTGTATACACCGATATTTAATGTAATCGGACATGGCCCTGCGGTTCTGGCCGGCGTACCGGCGAACGGGACAGGTGGACAATGATACCAGAGAATATTAAACCATCACGATTTCATCGCGCCGCTCCCGATTACGGGCGGCCGACCTACATGGTACCCGAGGAGTACTGGCCGAGAATCATCGCCAAGCTCGTGTTCCTCTACGGCGCCAGGAGAGCCGAGTACTGCTTCAAGGAAATCCTCCGCATCATAGGCGTCTACTACGCCCATAAGACCGATGAAATGCTTGAGTGGGAACAATCATTCGTGCCGTTTGACCGGTTTACGGAAAAGGACGTGATGCTTATCACCTACGGCGATCTTATCAAGGATGAAGATGAACGCCCCCTCGAAACGCTTTCCAGGATCTGCAAGAACTATCTCAACAATGTCTTCAACATCGTCCATATCCTTCCGTTCTTTCCCTATTCATCCGACAGGGGTTTTTCCGTAACGGACTTCAGGGAGGTTGATCCGCGCCTGGGGAGCTGGGAGAGCATACTCGAGATCAAGGACGACTTCAAGCTCATGTTCGACGGCGTATTCAACCATATCTCGGCCCAGAGCGAATGGTTTCACGAATACCTCAACGACACGCCGGAATTCAGGGACTTCTTCATCGATTTCTCAACGAAGAAGAGGATTTCGCGCGACCATCTCAACATTCTTTTCCGCCCACGCACCACGGAGGTGCTCACTCCCTTCGACACGCTCCGCGGAACGAAATACGTATGGACCACCTTCAGCCCCGACCAGGTGGACCTGAATTACCACAATCCCCGCGTGCTCACGAAGATCATTGAAATACTCCTCTACTACGTGAGGCGCGGCGCGGACATCATCCGCCTCGACGCCGTGACATATCTCTGGTACGAACGGGGGACCAGCGGCGTGCACCTGCAGCAGACACACCTGATCATCAAGCTCCTGCGGGACATCCTGAACGTGGCGGCCCCCCACGTCGCCCTCGTCACCGAGACCAACGTCCCCCACCGGGAAAACATCAGCTATTTCGGGAACGGCCATGACGAGGCCCAGATGGTGTATAATTTCGCCCTGCCGCCCCTCGTGCTCCACACCTTCATGACCGGCGATTCAACGAGAATCAATGGATGGGCGTCGGGACTCACCAGGGTATCCGAAACCGCCACCTACCTGAACTTCCTGGACAGCCATGACGGAATCGGGGTGCTGGGAGCCAGGGATATATTGTCGAGGGAGGAGATTGACTCCCTTGTCCGGGGAGTGGAGCGTCACGGGGGCTTCATATCATACAAGAAAGAATCTGACGGCAGCCTGAGCCCCTACGAACTGAATATCACCTTCTACAGCGCGTTAAATCCTGAAAACTCAAATGAGGACACCGGCCTGCAGATTCGGCGCTATCTCGCCGCCCGATCGATTACCCTCGTCCTGATGGGAGTACCGGGCGTCTATTTTCACGGGCTCATCGGTTCACGCAACGATATCCAGGCGGTCCTCGACACCGAGGACAAGCGGAGCATAAACAGGAAAATACTGAGGAAGCGGGACCTGGTCGCGGTCTACGAGAACCCTGAGTCAACGACCCATAAAATCGCCTATCAGCTCGGAAGGATGATAATGAAGCGCATAAGGGAAAAGGCCTTCCACCCGAACGCGCCCCAGACCCTGATTGACGCGGGTCCGCGGTTTTTCACGCTCCTCAGGGTTTCGGTTGATGGCGATGACAGCATCCTCTGCGTCACCAATGTCACCGCCATGTCACAGGAATTTGTTTATAACGCGGCGGCGGAGCGTGCGTCTCGTTCATGGTACGACCTCCTCGGCAAGACGACGGTCCGCGCCGAGAATGGGATTATTCGCGTTGCCATGCAACCCTACGGAGTCTGCTGGCTCAAGGCCATGGACCGCGAACCGTGACGTTTGCGCGGATCATGGCGGAGCCTCCCGAAATCATGCCGGATCAGAGTCCCCTCTCATCCTCACGCCGGAGTGCCGAGGTGTCGCGCCTGGATAGTATTGATTCAATTTCCGAAAGAATGGCATCCCGGTCTTTCATCAGCGTGCCGTTAACCGGAAGGTAATTGGAGGCGTGAATCCCCACGAACTTCATCCCCTCAACTGAAAGGTTCTCGAAGAGTACCTTCATCTCCTCGAGGATTTCGAAGGGACCGGGGAGCTTGAATTCCCCGCGGCGCATCTTCGCGTAAAGGACCGTCCCGGGAACGGGAGTGACCGTGAGCGCCGCCAGGTAGTGGGGCTTCATCGCGTTGGTTATCTTTGCCGTCGCGCGGGCGTGCTCCCCGGAGCGGGCGCCGCTTCCCGCAAGGCCGAGGAGGATCATCGACGACAGGTTCATCCCGGCGTCGATGACGCGTCTCCCCGCCGCGAGCATCTCCCCGGCGTTCACGCCCTTGTTGACATCGGCAAGGACCCCGTCATCCCCGGATTCCACGCCCAGGTATGCCTTGGTCAGGCCGGCGGCGCGAAGTTCCGACAGCTCCACAGCGCTCTTTCCCAGGATGCTGGCAGGGCCCACGTAGGCGCCCACGTGGCGAAGGGATGGGAACGCTTCCCGGAGCCCTGAAAGTATCGACAGGAGCGTCTTCGTGGGCATGGCGATTGCGTCGCCGTCGCAGAGGAAGACCTTCTCGAGATCGCGGTAATGGTCGCGGGCCATCCGGATGTCCTCCATGATATCCGTGATATCCCGCTCGCGGTAGCGCTTGTCCTTGTACATGCCGCAGAAGGTGCAGGCGTTGTGAGAACAGCCGACGGTGCACTGGAGGAGATAGCTGTTCGCCTCGCTGAAGGGCCGGAAGATGTTTCCCTCGTACCGCACCCGTCAGGAGCCTTTTCTTTCCGCCAGGGCCTTCCCCCGCGTGAAGGCCTCGAGGTTCATCGAGAGCCTCTCGGGCTGCATGGTCGCGGACGCGACCTCCCGGAAATCATCGATCCCGAAAGGCAGCATGCCCCCGGCAGAGACGGCGCCCATCATGATGACGTTGACGAGGATCGGATTTCCCGCCTCAAGGGCCGCGTCCGTGGCGGGGATGAAGAGCGCCTCGCCGGAAAGCTCCCGTATTGCCCGGGCGAGGTCCTCGAAGGCGGGATACTCCGACTCGCCGGCTATGACGCCGACGGGATGTATCGGCCTGGTGTTGCTAATCACCGTGACCTTTTCATTGCCGTACATACCGAGGACCCTGAGGGCCTCGCTCGGCTCAAGGGCCACCACCATGTGGGCCTTCCCGCGGGGAATCTGGGGACTCCACGATGATGTTTCGGATATCCGCATGTGGCTCATGACCGACCCGCCCCGCTGTGACACGCCGAAGGTTTCGCCGATGGTCACGCGATAGCCCTTCCGCGCCAGGGCGTTGCCGAGCATCCTGGAGGCCATCACGTTTCCCTGCCCTCCCACGCCGGTGATGATGACGTTAAAGGGATCAGCCGGCAACGAGGCCCTTTTCATAGCGGCGCCTCCGATTTCCTGATGGCCCCGGCGGGGCAGATCCCGGCGCACACGCCGCACCCCGCGCAGATCACCTCGTCGATCGTCGCGACGCCCTTCTCCTCGTTCCACACGAGTCCGGGGCAGCGGAATATCCTGGTGCAGAAGCGCCCGCAGCCGCAGGCCGCGCCGAGGCAGGCCTCCTCGTCCACCGTTACCTCGTACATCTTCCGCCCCTTCTTCTCCGGGGAAAGGGCGCATATCTGGCGTAGTATGATGACCCTTACGCCCTTCCCCTCGAGGAGAGAGAGCAGTTTCTCTCCCGTATCCTCAAGGTCAAAGGGGTCGGCGATGGTCACGCTCGCCCCGAGGGAGCGGCAGACCTCGGCGGGATCGATCTGGGCCACGGGGCTCCCCGCCGCGTCGAGGGGCGTGCCGGGATGGGGCTGAAAGCCCGTCATGGCAGTGCCGTAATTGTCAAGGAGGACGAAGATGACGTCGGACCCCGAGTGGACCGCGTTCACAAGGGCGGGAATCGCCGCGTGGAAGAAGGTCGAATCGCCGCACACGGCGAGGACCGGCTGGTCGAACCCGAACCGGCCAAGCTTTCCGAAGCCGCTTGCGATGCCGATTCCCGAGCCCATGGAATGGGAGGTCTTCATGGTCTCGAATCCGCAGGGAAGGAACCCCAGGGTGTAGCAGCCGATGTCGCCGCACACGAAACCCCGCCTGCCGTCAAGGGCCAGGGCGTTATGGAGCGACCAGAACGAGGCGCGGTGGGGGCACCCGGGGCAGAAGGTAAGGTCCCGATGGGGAGCCATCTCTGCCGCGAGGCGGGAAGCCCGTCCGGAATAGTCCGGTGAAACTGCGTGGTATTCAATGCCGAGGACCTTTTGAACCGCCTGGACAACGGCGTCCGGGTTGAGTTCCCCCGTCATGGGGAGACTGCCGTCGTTTTTTCCGTAAAACGTTTTAACGCCGATCTCGCCCGCGGTTTCCGCCGCGATGACCTTGATGTTCTCCTCCATGAAGGGGAGGACCTCCTCCACGACGAGAACAGCATCAGTCGAGGCGAGATGCTTCCTGACGAGCCCACGGGGAAGCGGCCAGGTGGTTCCCAGCTTGAGTATCCCCACGCGTTCATCAACGCCGAGGAGGTGCACGGCCTCATATACGTACAGGCTGCACGCGCTGGAGGTGATGATAAGAAGATCGGGCCTTTCAGGCCCCCGGTAGGTATTGAAGGGTGAACGCTCGAAGATAGCCGCCGCCCTTTGAAGCCTTTCCTGCACGGCGGCATGGTGAGCCGGAACGGGCATGGTTATAACGGGGCCGGAACCGGGGTCTCCGGGGCATTTCTCGAACCGGAAGGATGCGCTTCTTGACAGGTCCGGAAGCCTTCCCAGGGTCACGTTGCCGCTCGCGTGGGAAAGGCGGGTGACGCTCCGAAGCATCACCAGGGTGCCCAGTTCCTCGGAAAGCACGAAGGCCCACCGGGTCATCTCGAGGGCCTCCTGGAAATCACCGGGTTCCAGGAGGGGCAGTTCTATCATCTTCGCGAAATGGCGCGATTCACCCTCGTTGATGCTGGAGAGGGCCCCGGGGTCCTCGCAGAACACCAGGACCATGCCTCCCCTCGTCCCGGAGAGGGCGAGGTGCAGGAGGAAATCAGAGGCCACGTTAACCCCGTTCTGCTTCATCGCGCAGAGTGAGCGAAGGCCCGCCAGGGACGCGGCGAAGGCAACCTCAAGTGCCACCTTTTCGTTAACCGACCACTCCACGTACACGCCCCTTTCACCGGAAACCTTTGAAATCCCCTCTATGATGTCCGAAGAGGGAGTTCCCGGGTAGGCGCTCGCCACGGCTATCCCCGCCTCGAGGGCGCCGCGCACGATGGCGTCGTTTCCCATGAGGAGATACGAGGACCCTTCACGCTGGTCAACACGATACGGCATAGGCGATGATCCCCATGTTTCTGGCGCCCGCAAGGGCGCGCTCTTTCTTTCCCCCGGCAGCCGCGGCGAGCCGGTCAAGGCTGGCATCGGGGATATCACGCAATTCGATTCGTCCGGCACGAAGCGCGTCGTCAACGAGACGCCGTCCCCTTTCCGTTCGAATGATAATCGTATTCATTCCGGGGGTTCCCTCGAGCTGTCCCACGGAGATGTCCGCGAATTCCGCGGTCATGTCGAAGCAGTAACCGCAGGTATCGGGCACCAGGGTTCGCACAGCATCGAGGGGAATCTGCATGATTCCCCGGTCGGTGTGAATTTCCATCACTTCCGCGGGGGGAGGAGGAATGTCGAACTTCATTATCGATGCCCCCTTCACCTTCTCATCGACAAGGGAGGCAAGGCCCCGCTCATCGAGGGCCCAGGTGCAGAACACCCCTACGACAAGGGCGATCGTATCGTTAAATTTCGGGTCATTCATCGGATTTGAGCGTATCTGGGCGAGGGCCAGGGCCTGGCATGGAGTCGCAACGACCCCGATCGAAGAAAAGCCCAGGGAGACGGCCCTGTGGTATGCCGCTACGGTAGGCGCGGCGCCGAACTTCGACGTGGCGTAGCGCGCCACGTCCCCCGGGTCGGTCGCCACGCCGGGAACGGCGTGCACTCCTTCCCTTCCCGTCAGCACCGCCGCGTCGATCACGCCCCGCTCAAGGGCGTGGGTCATGAGCGCCGTGACGGTGCCGCCGGACTGCACCTTCCCTTCCCCGGTTTTTCCCTCCGCGCGGGATGCCCTGACGGAGAGAAAGCGCCCCATGGGATCCCGGGAATAGGGCGCCTTGAACATCATTTCAGAAAGAAGGTCAAGATCTACGGACGTTTTCGGACAGTAGGCGTGACACCTCCCCGAGTGGAGGACGCAGGGAAAGAGCATCGAGGTCTTTCCCCTGTGCGAATGGAAATAAGGGCAGAGGGAGACGCAGGCCCCGCATCCGATGCAGAGTCCACGATCGATCACCTCGGCCTTCAGTTCAACGGGTCCCCGGGGTTTCACCCTATTCCTCCATGCATGCGCCCGAATAAACCGGGCCACCCGCCCGGCATATTCCCCTCGCGGCGTTCACACCATAAATCCCGCGAACCTCAGCTCGTGTCAATAGTTTTAATGGTCCACGGAAAATCCCGGGACGTACCCCGGCCGGTCGCGGGAAGGCGTACCCCTCCGCCCCCAATTTTCATGTCGAGCCGTAAAGCTTCTTGACAAGCGAATCCCGATCCCTGACAGTCATAATCTCAGCGCCGCAATCCCTTCGCAAGGAGTTTACCGATGAGATCGATTGTCCTTCTGTCACTGATCCTCTTTCTCGCGTCCCCGGCATTTTCCGCCGGCTTCGGTATCTACGGCACCGGCGGCGGCGGCAAGGTGGACATGATGCGGATCAGGGGCGACGGCGATTACAACGTGATCTATTCAATGAAAAACGCGTTCTACGGAGGCGGGTTATTCCTTGAAGGAGGCGGAGAAGACGCTTCGGCGTATCGCAACCGACTCGCCATCGGAGCCGAAGGCATGTCAACCTTCGGCGGCGAATGCGAATACAGCCGCCTCATGAGGGTAACCCTCAACAATGTCTTCACCTTCCGCGTTGCGGGAAACGAACGGTACCGCCTCTGGATCGGACCCCTTGTCGGGCTCCACTTCCTCACCGGGCTTCACTCCACCACCCGGGACGAAGTCCTGTCCCGGCACAGAAAAAACAACATAAGGGCCCTCGCGCTCCTGGGCACACCCCCGGCCGCCGCCTACGGCCTCTATTATCTTCATTATGAAACCGTCTGGCAAAGGCGCATGGGCTTTTTCATCCCCCTGGGCATCGCCCTGGGAGTGAACTTTACACTCGGTGAAAGCGTCCAGATCGCCCTCGAGGGAGGTTTCCGCTGCGGCGTCCTGTATCTCGGCAAGGGTGGGTTCCACTACGAGGGCTACGGCAACGTCGGGTTCATCTTCGGAGCAATGTAGCCAGGCGGGGACGGGAACCCGCATATTACCATCACGGCGAGGTCATCAATGGCAAAAAAGAGCGCCCCGGGAGTGAAAAAGCCCCTGGGGAAAAGTCTCATCCGGCTCAGGAAACGGAAGAAGCTGTCGATCGAGGAGCTTGCCGAGCTCACGGGCCTCGGGGCGGCTCACCTTGAAGAGATCGAGGCGGGCACCTCCTTCGCCCCAGTCGGCGACATGCTGAAAATCGCCCGGGCCCTCACGGTGGACCCCGACGAGCTTCTCAGGTCGGGAAGCGATGATGAAAAGGAAAAAAACCGGGTCAGCGTCTTCACCCAGCGGGAGCAGGCCTACCGGTACGAGGTGCTTACTCCGGGCGCGAAGAAGGACCATTTGAGGGCCTTCCGTGTCGTCATCCCCCCCCGGTCGGAACATCCCAGCGTCAACTACCGCCACGAGGGCGAGGAATTCGTCTATGTCCTGAAGGGAACGGTTGACATCACCGTGGGGAACCGAACAACGCGCCTGAAAAAAGATGAGTCGATACATTTCAACTCAAGCGTCAGGCATGCCCTGAAAAACCCCGGCAATGCCACCACCGTGCTCATCGTCACCATCTATACGCCGTAGGCCACGCCATGAAACTGCCACTCACCGAAGAACAGGCGATGATCAGGGACATGATCCACGAATTCGCCAGGAGCGAGATAGAGCCCCACGCCCAGGATTACAACGAGCGGGGCGAGTATCCCGCGAAAATCATCAAAAGCCTCGGAAGCCTCGGCCTCTTCGGCATGATGGTCCCGGAAACCTACGGGGGTTCCGGGGCCGGGGCGGTGAGCTACAGCCTGGCCCTCCAGGAGATCGCCTATTCCTGCGCGTCCGTGGCGGTCACTCTGAGCGTCACGAACCTCACGACGGAGCCCCTGATGCGCTACGGCACCGACGAGCAGATGCGGCGCCACCTGATTCCCCTGGCCTCGGGGGAGCATGTGGGGGCCTTCGCGCTCACGGAACCCGAGGCGGGATCCGACCCCTCCTCCCTCCGCATGTCAGCCGTGAAAAAGGGGAAATCATACATCCTGAACGGCACCAAGCAGTTTATCACCAACGGCGCGCATGCCGGCGTATTCATCCTCATCGCGCGGACCTCCCCGGGAAAGAACGGGCTTTCCGCCTTTATCATACCGGCGGGAGCAAAGGGGCTCACCGTGGGCAAGGAGGAAATGAAGATGGGGCTCAGGGCGTCGAATACCGTGGAACTGGTCCTCGACGACTGCGAGGTCCCGGCGGGAAACCTCCTCGGAAAACAGGGGATGGGACTTGAAATCGCCCTGAACGCCCTTGACAGCGGGAGGATCGGCATCGCCTCCCAAGCAGTGGGAATGATCGCCGCCTGCAGGGACGAGGCGCTCAATCACGCCCGGGAGCGGCGGCAGTTCGGGAAGGCGATCATCCGCCACCAGTCCATCCAGAACATGATCGCCGATATCGCCGTTGACCACGAGGCGGCCAGCCTCCTGGCCTGGAGCGCCGCGTCGTCCAAGGACAGGGGAGGAAATTTTTCGCGCGAGGCTTCGATCGCCAAGCTCTTCGCGACGGAGGCCCTCATCCGGTGCGCCTACCGCGCCCTCCAGATCTTCGGCGGCTACGGCTACCTGAGGGATTTCAAGATCGAGCGCATCTATCGCGACGCCCGGGTCACCACCATCTACGAGGGAACATCCGAGGTGCAGCGCATGGTGATCGCCCGGGAAACCGAGCGGGAGTCCTGACCCTACCGCCGCACCGTCATCGCCACGGCCTCGCCCCCGCCGAGGCAGAGGGTCGCCAGGCCCCTCCGGAGATCGCGCTTCTCCATCTCGTGCATCAGCGTCACGAGGACCCTGGCGCCGCTCGCGCCGATGGGATGCCCCAGGGCAACGCTCCCGCCGTTCACGTTCACCTTCATCGGGTCAATGCCGAGCTCCCGTGTCACCGCCACGGAGGAGCCGCTGAAGGCTTCGTTCACCTCGAAGAGATCAATGTCCCCTATGCCCAGTCCCTCCTTCTCGAGGCATTTCGGGACCGCCCATATCGGCGCGACCAGTACGTATTTCATGTCGATGCCCCACGCCGCCTGGGCGCCGATCGTGAACCGAACCGTGCATCCAAGCTCCTCCGCCTTTTCCCGGGACATCACCACCACGGCTGCGGCGCCGTCGCTTATGACCGACGCGTTGCCCGCCGTTGTCACCCCTCCTTCTTGAAAGGCGGGTTTCATCTTCGCCAGGGACTCCAGGGAGGTCTCCTGGGGGCACTCGTCGTTATCAAAAAGCATCTCTCCCTTCTTCCCCTTGATGGAAACGGGCACGATTTCATCCCTGAAGCGTCCTGAAGCGATGGCCTCATTGGCGCGTCGATACGTTTCAGCGGCGTAGCGGTCCTGCTCCTCCCGCGAAACCGAATATTTTTCGGAACAGAGCTCGTTGGAGATGCCCATGTGGAAGTCGTTGACGATGTCCCAGAGGCCGTCATGGACCATGTGGTCCTCGATCCTCCCCGGGCCCATCCTGTAGCCGAAGCGCGCCTTCTCCATGTAGTAGGGCGCCATGGACATGTTCTCCATGCCCCCGGCGATCACCACCTCGGCGTCGCCCGCATAGATGGCCTGGGCTGCGAGCATGACCGCCTTGAGGCTCGAGCCGCATACCTTGTTGACCGTGATGCACCCGGCACGCCACGGGATGCCCGCCATGACCGCGGCCTGCTTGGCGGGATTCTGGCCGTACCCGCAGGGAAGCACCATTCCCATGATGACCTCGTCGACCGCGTCCCTGTCTATGCCCGCTCTCCGCACAGCCTCCTCGATAACGATGGCCCCGAGTTTCGTCGCGCCGACTCCCGCCAGTGTGCCGTTGAACCTTCCCAGGGCCGTACGGCATCCGCTCACTATCACCGCTTCCTTCATCACTGCCGCTCCTTGCTCACTCGTTGTATTTATATGCGTCTCGCCGGTAGCTTCAACGCGGGCACGCGCAATCCTTACTTCGGCGCCATGCGAAGCGCGCCGTCAAGGCGTATGGTTTCTCCGTTGAGCATCGCGTTCTCAATGACGTGGATGACCATGGCCGAGAACTCCTCCGGACGTCCGAGGCGCGCCGGGAATGGTACGCTCGCCCCCAGGGAGGCGCGCACTTCGTGTGAAAATGACGCCATCATCGGTGTGTCGAAAATCCCCGGCGCGATGGTGACGTTCCGTATGCCGTAGGATGAAAGGTCCCGGGCTATCGGGAGCGTCATGCCCGCGACGCCCGCCTTCGAGGCGGCGTAGGCCGCCTGGCCGATCTGGCCGTCGAAGGCCGCCACTGAAGCGGTATTCACGATCACGCCGCGCTCGCCGTCCTCATTGGGCGCGTTCCCAGCCATTTTCGCCGCGGCGAGACGTATCACGTTGAATGTCCCGGTCAGGTTAACCCGCAGGGCCCGCTCGAAGATGTCGAGATCCATGGGACCTTTTTTCCCGATGGTCCGCGCCGCCGGCGCGATGCCGGCCGCATTCACCACGACGTTGATGCAACCGAAAGAGCCGATCGCGTTCTCTATGGCATCCGAGACGTCCTTTTCCACCGCGACATCGGTACGGCAGTAGATCGCGTTCTTGCCGAGATCCCGTGCTACCGATTCACCCTTTTCATCAACGAGATCGAGGATCGCCACTTTTCCGCCGCCTGCGGATATCCCGCGCACCACCGCCTCGCCGAGTCCCGATGCCCCACCCGTCACGATCGCCGCGACGTCCGTTATCTTCATTTTTATACCCCCCGCCCATGGCATGAATTGTGATAACATTCAGCTCCAGGGTCACCTATCTGTCAAGAAATATGCACGGACATTATGCGCATTGATGTGTGGGTAGCCGGAAAAGGATGCCCGGGGGGGAGACAGGCCCTTGCCTGGTGAATCGCGGCCGTGTGAGGATGAAGGATCGGAGCGGGACCTATTCTTTCTTTCCCGCCCTCTTCCGGTCGATCGCCCGGAGGATCTTCTTCCGCATCCGGATGTTCTTCGGCGTTACCTCGAGGAGCTCATCGTCGTCAATGTACTCGATGGCCTGCTCGAGGGAAAAGAGCCTCGGTGGTGTGAGCCGCACGGCTTCCTCCGAGCCCGCGGCGCGCATATTGGTCAGTTTCTTCGCCTTGCAGGGGTTCACCTCGAGGTCGTTCTCACGGCTGTGCTCGCCGATTATCATTCCCTCGTAGACGGGAACTCCGGGACCCACGAAGAGCGACCCACGCTCCTGGAGGGTATCGAGTGAAAAAGAATTCGTGACGCTGTTTTCCATGGCCACGAGGACTCCCCTGGTGCGGGAAGGGATCTCACCCCGATAGGGCCCGTAGCCGTCAAAGACGTGGTTGAGGATTCCGGTGCCCCGGGTATCCGTGAGGAATTCCCCGCGGTAGCCGATGAGGCCCCGGGAGGGGATCCTCACCTCGAGCCTCGTGTAGCCGTCCGCGCCCTGGACCATGTTCACCAGCTCGCCCCTCCGCCTGCCCAGCTTCTCTATCACCACGCCGGCGAACTCGTCGGCGACATCGATGATCGCCATCTCCATCGGCTCTTCCTTCACGCCATCGACGGTGCGGAGTATGACCCGGGGACGCGAGACCTGGAACTCGTAGCCCTCGCGCCTCATGTTCTCGATGAGGATCGACAGCTGGAGCTCACCGCGTCCCTTCACCGTGAAGGAGTCCTTCAACTCCGATCGCTCGATGACGAGGCTGACGTTCGTCTCAAGCTCACGCTCGAGGCGCCCCCAGATATGGCGGGACGACACGTACGTCCCCTCCCTCCCGAGGAACGGGGAGTCGTTCACCTGGAACTGGATCGCGATGGTGGGCTCGTCGATCCGGATCGAAGGAAGGGCCTCGGGATCGTCACCCGTGGCGATGGTGTCGCCGAGGTCGATGGCCTCGAATCCCGCGATGGCGACGATGTCGCCCGCCAGGGCCTCCTCCACCTCGGATTTCTTCAGCCCCCTGAACTCGAATAACTTCGAGATTCTTCCCTTTATGCGTTCGCCGCTCTGCTTGATGAGCGTGGCCTCGTCACCCGGCCTGAGGCGCCCGTGATGAAGCTTCCCCGCGCCGATCTTTCCCATGTAATTGTCGTACTCGACAGCGGATATGAGGAATCGGGCGTCTCTTTCACTATCACCCCGGGCGGGTTCGGCGTGCGACACGATGGTGTCGAAGAGAGGGGTCATGTCGGCATGCCCGTCTCCCAGGCGGTAGTGCGAAGTCCCGTTTTTCGCCGACGTGAATACCACGGGGAAATCAAGCTGGTGGTCCCCGGCGTTCAGGTCCACGAAGAGGTCAAAGACCATGTCCACCACCTGTCCCGGACGGCAGTTCGGCCGGTCAATCTTGTTCACCACCACGATGGGGCGATGGCCCGCCTCGAGGGCTTTTTTCAGCACGTATTTGGTCTGGGGCATCGTGCCCTCGAAGGCGTCGACGACAAGGAGAACCGAATCGACCATGGTGAGGACGCGCTGCACCTCGCCGCCGAAATCGGCGTGTCCCGGCGTGTCAACGATGTTGATCTTGTGGCCCTTATAGAAAATGGATGCGTTCTTCGAGAAAATGGTGATCCCCCGCTCCTTCTCGATGTCGTTGGAATCCATGACGCGCTCATCCACGCGCTCATTGGACCGGAAGGTCCCGGTCTGGCGGAGCATCGCGTCCACGAGGGTGGTCTTGCCATGGTCGACATGGGCGATGATGGCGATGTTGCGTATGGTGCCCTCGTCGTTCCCGCTTCGCGGGACGGGAGCGTACTGCTCGCAGGTTACGGTCATTCGCGTTCCTCTTCCGTGCGCGGGTCGTTCATCCAGGCGGCGATACGGGCGCAGGTGGACGTTTTCCACCGCAGGGGCCATGCTGGCAAGACAAATTTTGCGCCGGCGCCGGAAGATTCCGGTGCCGGCGCATGCATAGGTATCAATGGAAAACGGCCTCGGGGAGCTGTCTCATTCGAGGCCCAGGACCCCGCCGGGGTTCATGATCCCCTTCGGGTCAAAATGCTTTTTCAGCGCGCGGAGCACCGCCATCTGCGTTTTCCCGATATGGGGCTCGAGCCAGGGGGCGATCATCCTCCCCATGCCGTGATGGTGGCTCGGGGACCCGCCGTGCTTCGTGATGGAATCGATCACGCCGCGCTGGAATTCGATATATTCCTTCGCGCTGTCGGTCTTCAGGATGAAGATGAAATAGAGGTTCGTGCCCTGGGGATAAAAGTGCGAGGCGTGGGTCATGCAGATCGTGCCCGGGCGCTTCTTGATGAAGGCACGCACACCCTGGTGAAGGCGGTGCAGGTTGTCCCAGGTAACGCCCGACTCGAGGGTGTCGGTGACGATTCCGAAGTCGCTGAGATCCTCCCGCATGTACGGTTTCATGAACCGGGTCTTCTCCCACTTTTTCGTCGCGAACCCCGTGAGGGACATGGCCCCGTGCTTCGAGAAAATCCTTCCGACCATTTTTTTTACGTGCCGGGCGTATCCCTTCTCCCCCTCGGCGGTGCCGATGAAGAGACACCGCTCCATGGGGCGGTATCCCCGAAGCCGCATGAAACGGTCGATGGCGGTGCCGTGGATGCCGAAGAGCTTGAGGCCCACGTCGGTCTCTTCAGGGTCGGATATCCGGTAGACCGCGGGCATGCCGAACTCCCTCTGCATCACCTCCCGGCTCGCCTCCACCGCCGCCTCCCAGGTGGGGAACATATAGGCCATGCGCTGACGGTTTTTCGGCATGTGCCGGAAGATCTTCATGGTCACTTCGACCAGTATGCCGAAGGTCCCTTCGCTGCCTTTCATGATATCGTTCACCTTCGGGCCCGTGGCCGTGCCGGGGTAATCGAGGGTCCTGAAATCCCCGGCGGGGGTCACGTACTCCTGGCTGAGCACGATATCGTAGGCGTCACCATAATAGGTCGAGGCCTGCCCCGATCCCAGTGTCACGATCCATCCTCCCACGGAGGAATATTCAAATGACTCGGGGAAATGGCCGCAGGTGTAGGCGTGGCGCGTGCCGAAACGCGCCGGGGCGTTGTTCAGGGCCTCCTCGTAGGCGGGTCCGAATATTCCGGCCTGGACGGTTGCCGTCTGGTTCGTCTCGTTGATGCCGATGACCCTGTTCATGTGGCTTCCCATGACCAGCGTCACGCCTCCCCGCTTCGGCCTGAGCCCGAGGGTTACGGATGACCCCCCCCCGTAGGTGTAGACGGGGATTTTTCTTTTATTGCAGTGGGCCACGACGGCACGGACATCCTCTTTTGAGCGCGGATGGAGCGCCACGTCAGTGACGTTGCCGACCTTTCCGCTTCGCATTTCCAGCGCTTCCTCCATCGTCTTTCCCCTGCTGAAGCGGAGACGGCTGTAGCCGTCAAGGGCGACGTTTTCCGCGCCGACGATGGAGCGAAACGCCCTGATGTCGGATTGCCCGATGCGGATCTTCTGCTTGATCGATACCGGCTCAAGGCCTTCATTTTTTTTCTTCCTGAAATCATCGTCGGTCATGCCGAACTCTTCTTTCATCATGTGGTACATGGCTGCACTCGGGTGTTCGAACCCGTTCGGGGAGCCCCATTTGAATATCGATCGATATGAACCCCCGGGCGGCGCATGCTCTGTCCAGTCGGGAACAAATCCTTTTTTTTCAGTCATGATGATCTCCTTTTATCGTAATTTAAAAAGGTGGGACATTGGATTCACCAGCATCCCCTGGCTATGGTTGATCCGCGCCATAACGAGGGCGCGGATTGACTTCAACGGGTTCATCGGTGCGAGGCGCATGGGATTGACCTTCATCAGGTGGCAGATCGATTCAGTCGTGGCGCGGAGGTCGTTGCAGGTGCCGCTCAGGTAGACGCGCTTCCGCCCGAGACGGCGCATCAATCCCGCCGATGCTTCCTCTATCGCGCAGTGCCCGGCCACGAGGACCGGCCCACTGATCGCGTCGATCTCCCGGGAATCAAGCCCCTTCCCCATGATCAGGGTCCATCCTCCCCGGCCGCCATAGTCCTTCGCCAGGACCTGGAGCACGGCGAGGGGATTGTTGACGCATCCCTCGCGGCACGCCAGATCCTTTCCTCTGACGACGCGCACGTCGGAGGGAAACTCCTGGTAGAGATCAAAGGGATAATTGCCTCCAAAGGTCTTCAAATCGCCGATGAGATCGATTTTCCGGGCATCACCGAGGTCACCCCTTATTTCGATATCCGCGCGCGTTCGGACGCCGTCTCCCAACCCCCTCTTCACGGCAATGTCAAGGTGCGGCACGTCCTTCACGTCATACCCGAAAACACGCGCGCCGACAATATCCGCCGCGACGACATTGGGGCTCCCGATCATCACTCTGAAGGGCCTTACGCAGAGGTCGGCCAGGGCAAGGGCGTTGTAATGGCCGTAGATGCTTCCCTCGACGCCGTCGATAAGGGTGAAATCCGGGCGCACGATCGACAGGACGTCCACGAGCTTGCTGTGGAGGTTGTAGTTATGGTCATGGCCGCGGTCGGCGTGACGCGGGAAGGCCCACTGGTTCTTGATGCCCAGGGTGACCACTCCCATCGAGTGTGTCTTGAGCTTCGGGAGATTGATATAGAGGTTCTCATCTTTCCGTGCGACAAGCTTTTCCGCCACGGTTTTCGAAAGCCTGAAGCGCGTGCGGTCGTATCCCCCGGTCGACTCCTCCACGGATTCCTTGCCGGCAAATACCGCCTCAACGGTCTCCTCCTCGTCAAGGTAGACCGGCACCGCCCCGTTTCGGCGGCAGAGGTCCCGGTACCCGGTACACTCGAAGACCAGGCGGGTATAGTTGCAGACCGTGGAGTTTTCGAACACGTAGACATTCCGCGCTCCATGGTCCCTCCAGTAGCGTATCACCGCCTCGAGGACCTCAGGCCTCGTGTAGGCATAGGGCTTGGCGTCCACGGCGTTGGGCTTGACATACACATCGCCGCTCGACTTGAGGAGGGCCGCCCCTCCGTAGAAATCGAAGATCTCCCTCACGGCAGCTTCGACGTCGCGCACGAGGTCGGCAGGGAGGGGACGGTACTCGGTGAAAGTCGACTGCCCGTGGGTCGACGCGAGCTTCTTCACGTAGACGCTTTTCGCGGGATAGAAACGTTTCTTCGCCATATTACCTGCTCCTTGCATCCGTCATCATGTGGCTCTCGTTACCATGCATCTTCTTGTCCAGGATGGCAATCGTTTTCTTCTCCGCGAAGAGGAGAAGCTCCTGCATGATGCGTTTCGCCTTGTCCCGACTCCGTTCACGTATCGCCGCGACTATCTCTTTATAAAACCGCTCCGTGCGCGCGACGACCCGGCTGTCTGAAAAATAGATGTCCAGGAGCTCATTCACGAGGCCGCTGTTGTTGAAGAAATTGAGGACCAGGAGAAAGGGTATGTTCTTGCTCGCCCTGGCGATGAGGCGATAGAGTTCCATGTCCCGTTCGTTTCGGGAAAGGGCTGCACCATTGCACATGATCCTTTCCATGTCCGCCAGGTCCCCCTCCGTCCTGTTGTGGGCCGCCTGGAACGCCACGTCGGGCAGGATCAGTCGCCGAAGATCGAGAAGGCCCTTCAGTATGTCCAGGTTGATCCTTCCGCCTGCGCGCATCAGGTCGGGAAGGAGCTCGAGATTCCCGCGTGCGAGGTAATCCATTACGTAGACGCCGTCGCCGTGACGGATTTCGACGAGGCCGAGCATCTCCAGCTTTTTCATGGCCTCGCGCAGGGTCGAGCGGTTCACGGCAAGGCTCTCAGCGAGATCGCGCTCGGCCGGGAGCTTCCCGCCCGGAGGCAGTTCCCCGGTTATGATCCTGTTCCGGAGAAGCGACACGATTCCCTCGTGAAGCCGGGTTTTCTGTAGTGGAAGGAGTGTCTGCCGGTTTTCCATCTTCGCGCCTCGGTCAATGCCCTACCCCCGTCCGTCCCCGCGCGGGCGTACATGGCAATTGGTCGGGTGGTCCGACCAATTGCCATACTGCTACTTTTGCATTTCCATGTCAATAAAAAATACCACCGTGCCGGGCCTATCCCCGGCCCTCGTTCCACGTAGCGGTATATTCCGCATGTTCAGGAAGTGAAGAGATGAGGGATTCCTCCCGCTTCCATCCTCCGGGCAGGCCGAGATCCTGGGCCGCGATCTGGAAATGACACATGGCGATGCCCATGTCCACGCGCTGGAGATCGGCAAATCCGAAAAGGATTCGGTTTCGCGTGAAATAGCCCTTTGATCGAGCGAGGTAGAAATGGAACGAGCCGTGCCGCTTCACGACGCGCCAGGGCTGCCTGTTCGAGGCTGATGGCGCCAATCTCATGAGTTGAAGGGGCTTTTCGTATGGACCGGCTTCATCTTCCGAAAGACGCGCGCCGAATTCCCCGGAAAAGAAGAGCTCGTCCCTGGGCATACGCGCGTCTGACCCCGCGCTCCTCCGTAGTAGGGAATCCATCATCCTCTTCTTTTCCGCGGGGTGCCCCAGGGCGACCACGGCGGGAATTTTCTCACCTGGAAGCAGAGACATTCTCGCCGCGAAGGAGCTCCGGGTGAAACTGCCGCCGAGCCAGCAGGTCCCGAGACCCATGACCGTGGCGTGCAGAACGAGGAGTTCCATGGCGAAGCCGAAATCCTCGAGCACCATGGTGCCTTCACCCGCCACGGTCCCCGCGATGAAGGCCGTGGGGTTCTTGATAAAGCCGTAGGTGCCGAGTCCCCTCAGTGATTCGGCGTCGCCCGAACCGGCCGTGATGAGCTTAAACCGGGGCGCGTTGCCGAAGGGCGCCGCGGTTCCCGCGATAGCCTGTTCCAGGGCTTCCTTTTCCCGACGGGAGAGCGGATCATCCCGATAGTTTCGTGTCGATCTCCGGACGACTATTGCTTCAGAATAATTCATACCTGCACCCGTTCCTCCCTCTCTCTGGTACTCACGTTAAACAATTCCATCTTTATGACCATTGTTGTAACAACTAATTTGATTTTCATCACCACACCCGGCATGGCGGGATCCGCCTCGACAAACCGTAGCACCTCTTCGTGCACTGTCGGCCATGGCGCCACTTCTTCTGTTCCCCTCCCGGTCTGATTTCAGAATAAATCTTATTATCACATGATGTAATTTATTTTTTTTTAAATTCACTAATTTTTTTATCAAAGCATTCTGAAAAAATATTGTATATTATAATGATAATTTTTTTCCTTGAAAATTGCAATGACGCGCTACCATTTTATATCCAAGGGAGCATGTATGAAACGTTACTATTTGCCTATCATCGTCCTTCTCCTCACAGCAGGCCCTCTCTCCGCGGGGCCCTATCTTGACATTGAAACCGGACCCGTCTTCACGGGCTACAACGACGTGAGAATACCGGGAAAATACGGAACCCGTCTTTCACTGCCCGGGGTCCTTGGATCAAAACCCTGGTACTTCATCCGTGCCCGGGCAGGCTATGCGATCAAGGACCAGCATAACATATCATTCCTCGCGGCCCCTCTGTCGATCGATTACAAGGGCAGATCCTCCCGGCCCCTTATTTTTAAAAACAGGTTCTTTTTCCCCCAGGTCCCGATCACGGGAACATTCATGTTCAACTCCTACCGCCTCACCTACCGGTACGATTTTATAAAAAAGGAAAAAATCGAGGTGGGCATCGGTCTCACGGGGAAGATCAGGCATGCCCATATACGCCTTCACAGCTACGGGGCGCGCACCACGAGGCCCGATCTCGGGTTCGTGCCCCTCATCACCATGCGGCTCCAGTGGCGGTTCGTTCCCCAGGTGAGCCTTCTCCTTGACGTCGACTGGCTCGTGGGACCCGTGGGGCGCGCCGAGGACGCCCTCGCGGCGATCCAGTACCATGTAAACGACCATGTGATCCTCAAGGCGGGATACCGCATCCTGGAGGGCGGTGCAGACAACAGCAAGGTCTTCACCTTCTCCCTGTTCCACTACGCCGTCTTCGGAACAACGGTGCTTTTCTGACCGGGCGCACGGGCTAGCCTCCGCGGTATCGTCCCTCGATGATCTCCCTCGCCAGGCGGTAGAGCTCGCTGGCGTCGATTTCCATCGCCCGGTCGATATGCCCGAGGGCGCTGCGGTAGTCCCCGTTGCGGTACGCGTACTTCGCCATGAGGTACCGCAGCCGGGAAAACCCTGGATCGACGCGCGTGGCGCGCTTCAGGACATGCACGGCATCGGAGTATCGTTTTTGCGAGGCGTAGACGCGCGCGAGCACGATGTAGGCGTAGGTAAAATGCGGATTGAGCTCGATGCTCCGATTCAGGTGCCGCTCGGCCTTTTCCAGGTTACCCTGACGCATCCACTCCACCGCCATGTCGAAGGAGTCGTCTGATTCGATGTCCTCATAGTGCTTCATGGCGCGCCTCCGCGGTCATGCTAACCCGCCAAAATCATTATTTCAATATAATTTCCGGCCTGACATTGCCGCCGCGAACTGTTTTTCAAAAAAAAGTGGCGACACTGCCCCGTTCTCGTGGTAGTGTCGAGAAAACAATACTTTCTCCAGGAGGGATCAAGGTGCGCTTCCCGTTATTTCATGTGCAGGCACTCGTTATTTCAGCATTTATTTCATTCTACGCGGCCTGCGAGCCCGGTCCTGTTGACATGGACATATCCTTCGGACCCCCCGATCCTTTCCCGCAATCCGAACGTGTCATCATCGGGGGCATGCCCCCCGAACACGTGGGGTTTATCCTCTATGACCTTGACCGCGCCCTCGTCGTCAGGGCCCACAACAGGGCCACGGGATTCATCCCCGCCTCCACCTCGAAGGTCCCCACGGCCATCACGGCGCTTGACGTACTCGGACCGGATCACCGGTTCGAAACGATACTCGGCTACCGGGGTTCGGTCAGGGGCGGCACGCTTCATGGCGATCTCTGGCTCAAGGGCACCGGCGAACCCCTCCTCGGCGTCGGCGATCTGATGGGCATGATCGATGACATCGAGAGAAAGGGCATCGTCAGCGTATCGGGAAAGTTCTTTTTCGACGAGAGCGAGCTTGCGGTTACAAGGCAGATAGACGAAGGCATGGACCAGGACGTTTCCTACAACGCCGGCCTGAGCGCCCTGTCCCTCGACTACAACTCCATCGTCGCCGAGTGGAAGCGCGAAAGGAAATCCGATACGACTGATATTTACCTTATCCCGACCCTCCCGATGAACAGGGCCGGCATTTCCGGCGATACGCTCAGGGAGAACGTGACCTTCGCCTACCGCGATACGGGAGGAATCGAAACATGGCTGCTCTCTCCCGGGGAAAAATCGAGCGGCAGCGACCGTCTCCCGGTGAAGCGCCCCGGTCTTTACACGGCGCAGCTCTTCGCCAAGCTCTGCGCCATGAGGGGGATCACCCTGCCCCCGCCCGAGGCGGGAACCATGCCTGGACGGGCGCGCACCCTTTCTGTCCACCGTGGTGGAGGCCTCGCAGGCATCATCGACACGACCCTCACCTACAGCATCAACCTCACCTCGGAGCTGATGCTCCTCTCGGCGGCGAAAAAAATATCCGGGAAAGCCCTCACCCTCGATGAGTCGGGCCGCGTCATGGAGAAGTATCTTTCAGGCAGGATGCGGGGCGTGCGCTGGGAGGGACTCCGCCTCGCAAACGGATCCGGTCTCACGGCAACGAGCAGGATATCGCCGGAGCAGATGCTGGCCTTTCTGGCCTATGCCGACAGCCGTGATTACGGGAGCAAGCGGTTTCGCTATCTGCTCCCCGCCTCGGGATGGACCTGGTCCCTTGCGCGGCGCCTGGGGCGCCCCGAGACCGCCTTCCATGTGTGGGCTAAGACCGGCACGATCAATTTCGCCCAGGGCCTCGCAGGGTATCTCCACACGTCGAGAGGCAGGAACATGGCCTTCGTTGTCTTCGTGAACGACATCGAAACGCGACGGCGCTACGACGGCGATCCCGATCGAAGGAACAAGGAATGGTCGAGGCGCGTCGCCGCGTGGCACAACGGCGCGCGGAGCGTTATGGACGGACTCGTCACGGCGTGGATCAGGGAATTGTAGACGCCCCCTCGCTACTGCCGGGGTCCCAGTATCACCAGGGCGTCGACCACGACGGGGGAATCGCCCTCTATTATGATCGGATTGATGTCGATCTCCGCCACGCCGGGATGCGCGAGGGGAATAAGGCTCAGGACATGGAGGGCCCGGGCGAGAAGGTCAACACGGACCCCTGGCATTCCCCTGAAGGGCCCCAGGAGCTTCCGTGACCGAATCTGTCCTATCATCTCCGCGGCGTCGTCCTCGGAAAGCGGCGCGGGCCTGAAAAGCGCGTCGCCCAGGGCCTCGGTGAAGATGCCCCCGAGTCCGAACATCACGGACGCCACGAACCCAGCCGGTCGCACGGCCCCGGCGACGAACTCCCGTTCTCCCCTCGCCATGGGACCCATGATAACGGGTACATCTCGTCCCGCGGCCGCGCGAATTTTTTTAAATGAGTCCACCGCTCCGTCCACGGATGAAACGTTGAGGTGCATCAGCCCCTTGCCCGTCTTGTGGAGTATATCGGGAGCGCACGCCTTGATCGCCAGGGGGAAGCCTATCGCCCGGGCGCCTTCGGCCACCTCGTCTTCCGACGCGGCAAGGACCTCCTCGGGGACGGGAAGGCCCCAGGCCTTGAGGATGAGCTTTGATTCGTGCTCGTCGCAATTGGCCTGCCCCCGCGCGAGGCACGCCTCGATGATCCGCGACGCTTCCCGGGGAGGACGGGGAACTTCCGGCCGCTTCCAGGGAGGCCGCTCGCGGACTTCCAGGTGTCGCAGGAGGCTCAGCATGGCCCCCGCGGCCTTTTCGGGAGCATCGAATACCGGGATGCCGCCGTCCTGGTAGGCCATCGTATAGTCGTCGCTGCGGCCGTAAAAGCTCGATACCGCCACGGGGCGCGCCGCCCCCTTCAGGGTTTCCACGTTCTTAGCGGAATTGTCGGGAAGCGTCTTGAGAAGCGTCTCAACGGACGCCCCGCCGATGAAATCCTTCACGTGATCGTACGCCGCGACGAGGAAACCCGACCGCATCACGCCGTGCATGGTGATCCCGTCCACCTCGCCGCTCCCCAGCACCAGCTGGGGGATTTTCACGGAGAGCACCTCGATGTCCATGCTGAAGGTCAGGTCGACGGGATTGCCGCAGGGGGCATGGGGGGGCATGAGGGGCCGTATCTTCTCCTGGAGTTCCTGTGAGAATTCCGGCACCTCGAAACCGCCCTGTTCCAGGACATTCGCCATGGCAGAGCCGGGCCCCCCGGAATTGGTCACCACGCCGATGCGCCTGCCACGGATAGGCGGCTGGACCGCGAGCATGTTCCCGTAGTGGTAAAGCTCCTCGACGGAGCCGGCGCGGATGATCCCCGCCTGGCGGAAAAGGCCGTCATAGAGATGGTCCGGCGCCGCCATGGAGCCGGTATGGCTGAGGCTCGACCGGGCCCCGGCGCCGGATCCTCCCACGTACTGCGCCAGGACCGGCTTCACGGGGGTGATCTTCCTCGCCACCTCTATGAAGCGGGATATGTCTTTCAGACCCTCGATATAGAGGGATATCGCTTTCGTTTTATCGTCCTCACCCATGTATTCCAGGGCGTCGATGATGTCGATGTTCGCGCTGTTCCCCACGCTGATCGCCTTGCTGAAGCGAATACCGTGCTCACCCAGGTAGGGTATCGACTGGGTGACGTAGGTGCCGCTCTGGGACGCGAATCCCAGGGAACCCTCGCCGAAGATATAGGGCATCACCGTGGTATTGAGGGAGATGGCGGTGTTGATGATACCCATGCAGTTGGGGCCGAGAAATCGTATGCCGTATTCACGCGAAATCTCCAGGAGGCGCTCCTGCATGTTTCTTCCCTCCAGGCCCGTTTCCCCGAATCCCGCGGTGATGATGACGGCGCTCCGCGTGCCCCGGGCACCGAATTCCTCCATGAGCGGCAGCACCTGGTGTGCCGGCACCACGAGAAACGCCAGGTCCGGCGTTTCCGGGAGATCCGCCACGGAGGGATACGCCGGGATCCCGATGACGCTCTTCTCGCGGGGATGGACAGGATACAGTTTCCCGGCATACCCGTCCTTTACGATGCTCAGGGCGTGCATGGTGCCCATTTTCATGAAATTGTTCCCGGCCCCGGCTATGGCGATCGAGGCGGGATTCATCAGGTTGTGCAAGGGATTGTTCGACATGGGCCCCTCCCGGTTGCAATGCCATCCCCGCGTGGCGGCATGGAGTGCCAGCGAATGCTGGACCGCAATCCTGCGCGCCAATCCAGAATGACGCGAAAATGCTTCCACGCCGCCTGTGCCGGGACAACGTATTTGTGTACATATTTTAATCCGATGTACAATAAGTCAAGAGGAAAGAATTGAGAATCAGCGGGAATCATCGAATCGAGGCGTCAAACCTTCCATCATGGAGCATGACCCTTCCCGAAGTCTGGTTGGATTTCAGTGTGCCGGAAAAGTATCCG
>CAZKPR010000016.1:29470-34686 GCA_964554685.1 uncultured Leptospirales bacterium
GCGGGCCCTTCCCCCCGGGCCGCCCCATTCCTGGATGGTTATCGAAAAAGGCGAGTCCTGGTCCAGCTCGTAGTATATGCCGGGCTCGGGTCCGAAGTACTGCACGATGAGTCCCGCCGTCTGTTCCGTGAAGGTGCCGGGAGTGACGACGGTGGGCATGAGTATCGACAGCACGTGGCTGATCTTTGTCGCGTCCGACGTGTTAAGGCCGCTGCGGTTTATCGTGAAATTCACGACATAACCGGTCATCTCCTCAGACGCGGCGATCCTGGTGAAGCCCCCCATCGCTTCATAGACATAGGGTGTCATCTCTCGGTCAAATTTATACGAGAGGGTATTCTTCGCGACCGGCGCCGCGTCACCCGGAGGCGCATCGGTATCCTCGTACCCCACGAAGGGGTCGTCAGCCGTTTCATCGTCTCGGTTGTCCCTGTGTGCCTCGACACCCGCACTCTCCATACCGACAAGCGTATCATCCTTCTTCTCTGAATCAGGCCCGGAGCAGATATAAAAGAAAAGACCGATCATGATAATGATACCTATGATAATTGCCGGTTTTTTCATCCACGTTACTCCCTGCTGAAATTAATATATAGCATGAATGTGCCCATGCTATACTATGACGCCCTACCGTCAATCATGTTACCGGTATTACCATCCCTCCGGTGTGACATGGCGCGATCCGATTCCAGAAATATTTTATTCCGAGGCGCCGTTAAGCGTTGACAACTGACGTGAAATGCTCCATACTTCTTTTTATTGAAAATATTCAGTCATCCGGTGGATTATCAAAGCGAGGCATCATGAAAGTATTCATAACCGGCGGCCTCGGTTTCATCGGCCGCGGCCTTACCCAGCGCCTTGCCGCGGGGGGAAACAGGGTAACGCTGCTTGACCTGAACCCGGCACCCGGGGAACACCTTCCCGACGGCGTTTCGGTCATCCCCGCCGACGCGTCTACTCCCGGACCCTGGCAGGATGCCGTCGCGGGCCATGACGCGGTCATCAACCTGGCCGGCGCGTCGATCTTCACAAGGTGGAGCCCCGTGGCGAAAAAACGTATTCACGACAGCAGGATCCACGTTACCCGTAACATCGTCGACGCCCTTAAAAGAAACCGTGCTTCCTCCGTTACCCTTATCTCCGCCTCGGCCACGGGGTACTACGGTTACCATGGCGACGAGGAGCTTGACGAGACCGACCCCCCGGGGTATGATTTCCTCGCCGGTGTGTGCCGTGAATGGGAGGCGGAGGCGATGAAGGCGTCGGGATCGGTTTCCCGCGTGGTGATCCCCCGTTTCGGCGTGGTCCTCGGTTCCGGGGGCGGCGCCATCGGCGTCCTTGAGCGCCTCTACCGCCTCCGACTCGGCGCCCGCCTCGGTTCGGGCGCGCAGTGGTTCTCATGGATCGCCCGGGACGACCTCGCGTCGGCCCTCCTCTTTCTCCTCGAGAAACAATCGATCACGGGACCGGTCAACTGCACTTCGCCGAACCCGGTCACCAATCGCGACCTTACCAGGGCACTCAACCGCGCCATGGGTACCTTCCCCCTGGTGCCCCCCGCTCCCGCCTTTGTACTGAAAGCGGTGCTCGGTGAATTCGGCGACTTTCTCCTGAAAGGACAGAGAGTCCTGCCGGGACGCCTGAACAGGGAAAGCTTCAGCTTTTCCCTTCCCGGGATCGACCAGGCGCTCGCCTCAATTTTCGTCCCGGCTTGACCGCGCGGGATCACCCGGGGCATACAGTACCACCTTCGTTTTTTCATCCTTCCCGTCAGGTACCAGTAATTTTACTTGACGGGTCCATATTCACCGATTACGATTATCAATTCGCAGGAGCCATGCCGCCGGGGTGGTCATTCTTTCGCGATCGCGCGTTCGCCCTTGATTCCGAGGGAGGCCCGGTCTTTCATGGTTATCCATCATCTTCAGGAGGTGCATAATGTCAAATGGTGATTCGTACACAGAGGTGACCACCAAATCGTGGGGATCGCGCCTGATGGAGTCGATCAAGGGCGTTCTCGTGGGTCTCCTCCTCTTTCTCGCGGCGTTTCCGGTGCTCTTTAAGAATGAAGGCTGTTCGGTGAAGACCGCGAAGGGCCTTGAAGAGGGCGGAAAGGCGGCGATACATGTAGAGATCGACAAGGTGGATCCGGCCAACAACGGGAAGCTCGTCCACATGACAGGCCAGGCCGTTACCGACGAGACACTGACCGATCCCCTCTTCCAGGTTAGTGACAAGGGCATTCGGCTGAGCCGTAAAGTCGAGATGTACCAGTGGAAGGAAATATCGGAATCGAAAACTGAAAAGAAAATGGGCGGCAAGGAAGAAACTACCACCACGTATCGGTATGAAAAGGACTGGTCATCAACAAGGATAGATTCGAGCAAATTCAAGAAGCAGGGATACAACAACCCGCAGATGCCCTACTCCTCCCAGAGCTGGCAGGCACGGCTTGTGAACCTGGGGGCCTTCAGGCTGAGCCCTTCCCTGATATCGCAGATCACGGATGGGGAGAAGATATCCCTTGACCAGGCGGCGTTCAACAAGCTCCCCGCGACGGTCAGGACCGGCGCGGTGCTGAACGACGGCGGCATCTACAAGGGCAACAACCCGTCTGATCCCCAGATCGGCGACCTGAGGATTAATTTCAACATCGTCAAGCCCCAGGAGGTTTCCATTCTCTCCCGACAGCAGAACGCAACCTTCGAAGCGTACAAGACGAGCCAGGGCACGGATATCGACCGCCTCATGAGCGGCAACCGCTCCATCGAGAGCATGATCGCCCAGATGCAGGATGAAAACAGAATCCGGACCTGGATCATTCGCCTCGTGGGATTCCTGATGATGTTCATCGGCATGACCATGATCTTCAAGCCGATATCGACCTTCGGGGACGTGGTCCCCGTGGTGGGGAGCATCCTGAGCATGGGCACCGGCGTCATCGCCTTCGTCATCGCCCTCTTCTTCTCGCTCCTCACCATCGCCATCGCCTGGATCGTCTATCGTCCGCTCCTGGGGATAATACTTCTCCTGATCGGGGGCGGCGTCTTCGCCGGAGTGTGGTTCTATTCCAGGCAGAAGAAGGCCAAGGCAGCGGCGTAGTATCAGCTTTCCAGGGACTTTCAAAGAATCCCTCTCATCGAGAGGGATTCTTTTTTTCTGTCCCTCTCATCGAGGATTCGTCCCGCCACCCACCGTATTCGGCTTGACAGATCCGTTTTTCATGTATTTATTATTTACATGCGTCACATTAAGAATGCGATTGCCGGATATTTTCTCGGGAAATACCGCGGCGGTGATTACGTTATCGAGCAGAAGGCCACGGTGCTCTTCATCGTCTCGTAAGCGGTTCTCGTCCTGGTCCTCCCCGTCTACTCCATCTTCTTCTCGTCCGTCAAGGACGACATGCAGCTGGGCATCATTATTCTTCTCGTGATCGCCCTTTCGATCGTCGTCCTTGTCATCCTGAAATCCGGCCACTACTTCCTGGCCGCCCATTCACTCATGATCCTGGTCTTCGCCGCAATCTGGACGACCATCCTCACGGATATCGGCGGCGACATCATCCAGAACCGGATGGACACCATCGCGCTTGTCCTGGGCCTCCTCGTATTCACTCCCCTGGTAACCTACCGGCGCACCCATGTCATCGTGTTCTATTTTGCGGCCAACATCCTCGCGTTCATCGCGTTCGTTTTCCTCCTCCTTTCAGAACCCTCCCTCCACAGGTCCACGGTCTTTTCCTACATCCTCGACACCGGGATTGCAATGCTGATGATCGGGGTTATTTCCTACCAGGTATTCAGGATCAATACCGCCGCCCTCGACAGGTCCGTCGAAGCGGTTGAAATGATCAACCGCGGAGCCGAGCTCTTCCGCGGCGTGGTCGAGGGTTCGCCCCAGGAGATCATCATCGTCAATGCCGACGGCACGCTTGAATTCGTCAGCGAGTTCAGGGCCTCCGCGTTCGGATACACCCTTGAGGAGATCCCCCGCATCGACCGATGGTGGGAGCTCGCCTTCCCCGACGAAAATTACCGGATGATGATAATAAAAGAATGGGGCAGGATGAAACGCGACACCCTGGCGTCGGGATGCGCGAGGCCCATCGAGGCGCGCATTCTCTCCCGCGAAGGGAGCATACACGACATCATGATCCGTTACGTTTCCCTCGACGGC
Source organism: uncultured Leptospirales bacterium (assembly GCA_964554685.1). Lineage (GTDB taxonomy): Bacteria > Spirochaetota > UBA4802 > UBA4802 > UBA5550 > RBG-16-49-21. The sequence continues at coordinate 33,653 of CAZKPR010000016.1, forward strand.
GGGAGGGGGCTCATGCTCCTCGATGATGTCACCAACCGTAAAATCGTCGAACGGTCCCTCCTCGCCTCGGAGCGACGCTACCGCGCCCTCTACGACAGCATGCTCGACGGATTCGTGAGCCTCGACATGGAGGGAAACATTCTCGAGTTTAACTCCGCCTACCGGCAGATGACCGGTTACTCCTCGGCGGAGCTTCGCCGAATGTCCGTCTGGGACCTGACCCCGGGGCGGTGGCATGACATGCAGAAGACCATCATGGGGCGCGATGTCCTTGCCAGGGGCCACTCCGATATTTTCGAAAAGGAATACCGTCGGAGGGACGGCACGCTCATTCCCGTGGAGCTGCGCATACAGCTCATCAGGGACGAGGAGGGCAACAACAAGGGGACCTGGTCCATTGTCCACGATATCACGGAAAGGAAAAAAAGCGAGGAAGAACTTCTGAAAACATGCAAGATCGAATCCCTTGGCGTCTTTGCCGGCGGCATCGCCCATGACTTCAACAACCTCCTCACGGCCATTCTGGGAAACATCTCCATCGCAAAGATGGAGGCCGATCCGGAAAACCCCAACTACAGGTCCCTCGTGGAAGCCACGCATGCCGCCGAGCGCGCCCGTGACCTGACGATGCAGCTCCTCACCTTTTCGAGGGGGGGAGCCCCCATCAAAAAACTTTCATCTATCCGGGACCTCCTCGTCGACACATCGGAATTCGTGCTGAGCGGATCGGGGATACGATCGGAATTCTCCATCAGTGATGATCTATGGGGCGCCGAAATCGACGAAGGCCAGATCAGCCAGGTTATCCACAATCTCGTCCTGAACGCCCGGGAGGCGATGCCGGAAGGCGGGGTTGTTGCGATCAATGCGTGCAACCGGACCGTGAAGAGCGGCGAGATCCCCCATATCGACGGGGGCAACTATATCCAGTTGCGCATTTCCGACACCGGCTGCGGAATTCCGAAGAGGGATTTGCATAAGATTTTCGATCCATTTTATACCACGAAGGAAAAGGGCAACGGCCTTGGGCTATC
>CAZKPR010000017.1:0-34622 GCA_964554685.1 uncultured Leptospirales bacterium
GCGCCATATGTCCCTTTCAACGCATTCCTTCTGGAGGCAACAGGAAAGAATGTTTTTCATTTTTGGCGATTCGAGGCTCGCGGTTCCCTTTTTCATGATATGATCGATTATTAAAGTGCGTGCATTGTCATATATGATATCGCTGCTTTTAAATATCAGGTCGGTCATGTCTTCATAACCTCTTGCATTGAATCCGCTTGATGCCAAAATATCCGAAAATTCCTTAGGAGTCAGCAAATGGGGTAGAAACCATCCGTTTAACCATTCGTTATATATATGTGTTTCTCGGTCATTAAAAGGCCTTTCGGTTTTGAAAAAATCTGCGACGACAATTTTGCCGGCGTTGCCAAGCACGCGGTGGGCTTCACGTGTAAATTTTGTTTTATCTTTGGCATGGCAAAAGCTCTCAAGGGCATAAAGCTTGTTGAAAAAACCTGATTCAAATTTTGTTTGTTCATAGTCCCCTATAGCTATATTGATTAGTTTTTTATGAATAGGGCTTGTAAGTTTATCATGAGCATGTTTTAATAGTTCGTTGGAATTAGTAATACCATATATTTCAACTCCGAATTGTTCAGCAATATATCTGCAGCTTCCTCCAATGCCACAACCCGCATCGAGTATTCTGTCCCCTTCGTGAATATCAAGCCTCGCAATGACTTCACGTAGCGTGTTTAGTAATGATTCGTTGAAGTCTTCGGTGTTGTCATGCCAGAATCCGTAATGGAGATGATCATCGGAATAATAGTTAGCATAGTCTGAATAGCAAGAATCATAGTAATATGATGAATCCATTTTTCCTCCCATTGAATCGGCAAATAACAATCTATCGTGATAAATGCAGAAAAAATATCAATTATTATTCTCCTTGTATGAGATTTCAATAATTGGAAAAGAATTATGGGAATTTCTTCATTGATCTCGAAGCTGAAGGCCTCATTGAGCGAATACCTCATGAGGGTGAAGGCGGGGGAGGATCTCTACATCACGGAGCGGGGCAAGACCATCGCGAAGATCGTGGCCGTGACGCGGGACGAGGAGGCCGTGCCCCCCCATCTCCACGAGCTGGAGAGGGCCGGGCTCCTTCGCCCGGGAAAGGAGGGCCTGCCGCGGGGCTTCTGGGTCATGAATCCATTGAGACCACGGCCAGGTATACCCATCTCATGATGGAGCATATGAAACGGGCATACAAGAGCGCAACCACGGGAAAACCAGTATTTTGACGAGGTTGACGGGGAGTATCGGGATACTGTGGAGCGACTCAAAGGGGAGATACTGAAACGCTGCGGGACCACAGAAGGGTAGCGAACTTACGATAAAATGCCTCATGTTCGCCGAACGAAGAGAGGGTACCTTGCGGAGCAATGCGGCATAAGGCATTTTATCGCTGAAGTTCGCGGGATGATCTGGAATAGTTTTTTATATATTTTGAAAATTGTTGCTTGCTAACTATCAGGTAATTTCGTATATTCTTACCAGTAAGATTCAGAAAAGAGGTATATTTATTATGGGAAATATTGCAACAACGAAGATGTCTTCCAAAGGGCAAATCGTTATTCCTGAAGAAATACGAAAAGAACTCGGCCTTGAGTCAGGCTCCCAGTTTGTCGTAATTGGTGATAAAGATGTGGTGATCCTTAAATCTATTACGCCTCCTTCATTGAATGAGTTTGATGATCTGATTAAAAAGGCACGACAGAGTGCAAAAAAAGCAGGGTTGAAAAAGAGTGATATTGCAGATGCTATCTCTTCGGTACGAAGAAAATCTTGAAGATTGTCATTGATACAAATGTTTTGATGTCGGGTATATTTTTTAAAGGTCCGCCTTATGAGATTTTACAGTTATGGAAACGGAAGAAGTTTGTATTTGTTATTAGTGAAAAAGTTTTTAAGGAGTATGTGCGGGTCGGGAATGAGTTATCTAAAAGATTAAAGAGTGATGATCTTGACCAGATTATTTCCCTGTTGTCCATGAATTCAATCATGGTGAAGCAGAAGAAATTGAAAGAGCAAATCTGCGCGGACAAAGATGACGACAAATTCATAGCCTGTGCCCTGGCTGGTAATGCCGGAATAATTATATCAGGAGACAAACATTTATTAGACCAGAATGGAGTCTTTGACCTTGAAATAATTAAACCTCGCGTATTTCTTGCGGCTTATTTTCCTGGTGTGCATTGAGCTTGTTCTCCGCGCCCTTTCCGATTCGCCGGCATTATGCCACGCTCGCTCCAGATAATGCGGGCGTATCGTACGTTGTGAACGACTGAAAGTATAATGATTCTAAGAGAGACATGCCCCCTGCCAATTGATCCTTACGCATGGGTCTATAGTGTGATGATGGCAGTTCAATCCAAAAGACTTGATAGGTTACAATAAAAAGACTAAATTAGTCATATATCTACCGGGGGACGCCGTCCATGAAAAGCACCACGATCTCGAAGCTGAAGGCCTCCCTGAGCGAATACCTCATGAGGGTGAAGGCGGGGGAGGAGCTCTACATCACGGAGCGGGGAAAGACCATCGCGAAGATCGTGGCCGTGACGCGGGACGAGGAGGCCGTGCCCCCCCATCTCCACGAGCTTGAGAGGGCCGGGCTCCTTCGCCCGGGGAAGGAGGGCCTGCCGCGGGGCTTCTGGGCCATGAAGCGGCCCCCGGTGAAGGGGTCCGCCGTGGCCGCGCTTCTCAGGGACCGGGAAGAGGGGCGATGAGGTTCTGGGATTCCTCGGCCATGGTGCCCCTCTGCGTGGACGAGGGCGCCTCGAAGGCGGCGGCATGCCGGGGCGCGCAGGCCAAAAAATGATTGCGCAAACCGCTATCGGATCGTAGTATTTGGGCATGAAAAAAATATTCAGAATGATCGATCGAGACGTGCCCGACACCACCAGGGAATTCTGGATGTCGAAAACCCCGGAGGAGCGCGTCGAGGCCGTGGAAACCATTCGCGAGCACCACTACCAGATGCTGGGCTACACCGAGACGCCACGCATCAAAAAAATCATCCGGATAGTCCGGCTTCCTTGAGGTACGCCGATCAACTCGCCGCAATGGATGCGGCGTGCCTGCTTCACGCCTTTCGCCATGACGGCGTCCGCCTCCTCTATCGCATGTAGTTAAGCAGCAGGTTATTCAGCCTTTTTTTGAATCTGGTTCGATAGATCTGGTAATCGGAATCTATGGAGATGATGTCGTGTATCCCGGTCATTTCGGCGATCACGATGAGCGATGAATCAGCCAGGTCCATGGGGACATCGGAATATTTTCTGGAGAGCTCAATGATCCGTTCAAGGTGGGCGCTTTCCAGGGGAACGATGCGCACCGCTTCCCGCCGCAGCCACTCCAGGAAATCGATCTGTACATTGATGTTGAAATCGAGGAGGTGCGCCGCCTCGGTGATGACCGGCCAGGTGGTGAGGAGGGTCCCCCTGAAGTCCTTTAAAAAATTGATTACGGCTTCATGGTAGGCGTCGTCCCTGTCGAAGAGGGCGATGAAGGGGCCCGCGTCAGCGAGAATGCTTTTCACGCAGTTTCCCTTTAACTATCTTCTTGTAATCACGGGAGAGGTTACCGCTGCCGCTGCCGTACCTTCCGAAAAGGTCCCGTCCCAGGTCATAGGGGCGGCGCTTCCTGTCATGCGCGTCGAAATAGAGGGCCAGGGCCCGCTTGACGACCTCGGACCTGGAAATCTTTTCGGTTTCCGCCATTGTCCGCAATTTTTGTTCCAGGTCCCTGGACAGCCTGAGCGATAGCATGGTTTTCTCCCTGAATTGTAATACAAAATGTAATACATATCCCGGCAGGAGTCAATCCTTTTTTTTCTCATTCCAGGTCCAGGGCGACGCGCAGGGCCCTGATCAGCTCATCGATCTTCCTCCGGGAGAGCGTGCCGATGCAGTGGGTCAGCGAGCCCTTCGGGATGCTGATCACCTCGTCGCAGTGGATGCAGCTCACATGCTTCATGCCCTCCTCAATATCGATGGGGACCTGTGTGGAGAGGCCATGGTACCTGGTGTACACGGGAACGCACATGACAGTGGAAAATTTCGAATCGATGAGGGCCTGACGGCTCGCCACGACAAAGACGCGGTGGCTCCGGGGATCATCCTTCGATCCTTTATAGACCCTGTAGAGCTCGCCCCGTTTCAATTGTCCGCCTGGTAGGTCAGGGTATCGTCGGCCTCCCTGTTCAGTTCCGCGGCGGCGCGGTTGATGATGTCGAGGTCCCGCTTGCCCTGCTCGGCGAGTTTTCTGCGGTTGAGGTAATGGATAACGGCTTCCTCGATAAACAGGGAGCGGTTTCCCCTCCGTGAAACCGCCGCGTCGATCTCTTTCAATACGCTTTTCGTGATGGTGATCGATGTTTTCACTTTCATCCAATAAATATACTACTTTTATACTACCCGTCAAGAATATTATTACACCATACCGGTCAGTGAAACGGGCGTGAAGGTATATACGAATACCCATGAAAATGGGAAAAATCTTTTTTTCAGGCTCCTGATCGTTGTGTTGAGGGCATGCCATGCCCGTGTACCTCGCCGTCGGGAGGCGGTTCCTCATGGGGGACCGCATCATCCTCGCCACGGCGCGCATGCACGGCGCATTGCTCTGGACGCAGGATGCGGATTTCAGGGAGATCGAGTCGGTTCGTTACATTGCGAAATGAACGAAGGGCCCCGCGGCGCGGCCATTTTCTGCAAGAGTTCTTTTTCCGTAAACAGCCGATTTATTCTATTTCTTCTTGACTCCGAAATGGATACTTTATATACTACCAAAATGATAGTGTAACTTGCCTATACACCGGAGGCATCCCATGAGCAAGCTGGACGCGCAATTACGGGTGGAATCCCTGGCCCTTCACGGCGGGCAGGAGCCGGACCCGGCCACGGGCTCCCGGGCCGTGCCGATCTACCAGACCACCTCCTACCAGTTCGAGAGCACGGAGCACGCCGCGGACCTCTTCGGACTGCGCGCCTTCGGCAACATCTACACGCGCCTCATGAACCCCACGACGGACGTGTTCGAGAAGCGCATGGCCGCCCTGGAGGGGGGCGTGGGCGCCCTGGCCGTGGCGAGCGGCTCGGCGGCCATCACCCTGGCGGTCCTGAACATCGCCCGGGCCGGGGACGAGATCGTGTCCGCGGACAATCTCTACGGCGGCACCTATAATCTCTTTCACCACACGTTTCCCCGCTTCGGGGTGAAGGTAACCTTCGTGCCCTCCAACGACCTCGCTGCGTTTAAAAAGGCGATCACCCGGAACACGAAGGCCCTCTACGCTGAGTCGATCGGCAACCCGAAGCTCGACGTGGCGGACCTGGAGGGGATCGCCGCGGTGGCGCACGAAAACGGCGTACCCTTCATACTGGACAACACCCTCTCCCCCTACCTCCTGCGGCCCTTTGACCATGGCGCGGACATCATCGTTTACTCGGCCACGAAGTTCATCGGGGGCCACGGCACCTCCCTCGGCGGGGTGATCGTCGACTCCGGGAAATTCGACTGGGGGAGCGGGAAGTTTCCCCTTATCTCCGACCCGGACCCGAGCTATCACGGCCTGGAGTTCATCAGGGCCCTGGAGCCCGCGGGGAACATCGCCTACATCGTGAAGGCACGGGTGACACTCCTCCGCGACACGGGGCCGGCCCTGTCGCCCTTCAACTCGTTTCTTTTTCTCCAGGGCCTGGAGACCCTCCACCTCCGGATGCCGCGCCACTCGGAAAACGCACTGGCCGCGGCGACGCACCTCGAGGGGCATCCCGCCGTGGCCTGGGTCAACTACCCGGGCCTCGCCTCGAGCCCGGAGAAAAAGCGCGCCGGGAAGTACCTTCCCCGCGGCGCCGGGGCCATTATCGGCTTCGGCATAAGGGGAGGCGCCGCCGCGGGGCGGAAGTTCATCGACTCACTGGGGCTGATTTCGCACCTGGCCAACGTGGGGGACGCGAAGTCCCTGGCCATCCACCCGGCCTCGACCACGCACCAGCAGCTCTCACCCGAGGAGCAGGCCGCCACGGGGGTCACGCCGGACTTCGTGCGCCTCTCCATCGGCATCGAGCATATCGACGACATCATCGCGGACATCGACGGGGCCCTGAAGGCCGCGGTATCGTAACCGCGCACCACGACAAGGAGCGGCGACATGGCGAGAATATACGACGACAACAGCCTGAGCATAGGGCGCACCCCCCTGGTGCGGATCAACCGGATCGCCGCGGGACTTTCCGCCACGGTATTCGGAAAGATCGAGGGGCGCAACCCCGCCTATTCCGTGAAGTGCCGCATCGGCGCCTCCATGATCTGGGCCGCGGAGCGGGACGGGATCCTCGCCCCGGGGAGCCGGGAGGTGACGGTGGTCGAGCCCACGAGCGGCAACACCGGCATCGCCCTGGCCTTCGTGTGCGCGGCGCGGAACTACCCCCTCATTCTCACCATGCCGGAGACCATGTCCATGGAGCGGCGCCGCATGCTGAAGGCCTTCGGCGCGGAGCTCATCCTCACCGAGGGGGCGAAGGGCATGCCCGGCGCCATCGCGAAGGCCGAGGAGATCCTCGCCCGGGACCCGAAGCGCCACTTCATGCCGAACCAGTTCGCGAACCCGGCGAACCCGGATATCCATGTCCGCACCACGGGCCCCGAGATATGGGAGGACACGGAAGGCGCCGTGGACATCATCGTGGCCGGCGTGGGCACCGGGGGTACCGTCACCGGGGTGAGCCGCTTCCTCAAGGGAAAGAAGAAGGCGATATGGAGCGTCGCCGTGGAACCGGAGGAGTCACCGGTCCTCACGCAGATCAGGCGCGGCGAGGCGCCGAAGCCGGGGTCCCACCGGATCCAGGGGATCGGCGCGGGGTTCAAGCCCGCGGTGCTGGACCTCGACCTCGTGGACGAGATCGTCACCGTGGCGAGCGGGGAAGCGATCGAGACGGCGCGGCGCCTCCACCGGGAGGAGGGGATCACCGTGGGAATATCCTGCGGCGCCGCCATGGCCGCGGCGGTGAAGGTGGCGGCGCGGGAGGAGAGCCGGGGGAAGACCATCGTCGTCATACTCCCCGACGCGGGGGAGCGCTACCTCTCGAGCGTGCTCTTCGAGGGGATCGACGCGTAGGAGTCAGCCCCTGTCCGCCAGGTCGTTGATGACCAGGCCCGCCAGGGTGAAGCCGAAGACCGCCGTGACCTGGACCAGGGCGCCGTTGACGCGCCTTCTGTTCCCGGCGGGGCCCTCCTCCTCTTCGGAGGCCCCGTCCAGGGGCGGCTCATCGCTATACACGCAGAGGAAGGCGTCGTCAACGCCCTTCGCGCGGAGTCGCCGCCGTACGATGCGCGCCAGGGGGCACTGCTTCGTCTCTCCCAGGGGGGCGACGCGCACGCGGGTGGGGTCCCGCTTCGCCGCGGCCCCCATGGAGGAGAAGAGAACGACGCCCGACTGGCGGCACCGTTCGATGAGAAGGACCTTGTCGTCGACGCTGTCGATGGCGTCGATGACGTAGTCATACCCGGCGAGGTTGAAGGAGTCGGCGCTCTCCGCGCTGTAGGCGCGGTTGATCGCCGTGACCTCGGCGGCGGGGTTCACGGCAAGGAGGCGATGGCGGAGCTCACCGGCCTTGGGCGCGCCGATGGTGCGGCTCGTGGCCTGGGCCTGGCGGTTGACGTTCGTGGCGACCACGACGTCGGGGTCCACCAGGGTGATCCGCGTGACGCCGCTCCGCGCCAGGGCCTCGGCGCACCAGCTCCCCACGCCCCCCAGGCCGAAGAGAATCACCCTGGCCCGGGCGATCCGCTCCATGGCGGCGGGGCCCAGGAGCATTTCGACGCGGCGGGTCAGTTCGGGATGGGGAGGAATGCCCTTCGGTTCCATGGGCCATGATGACCCGGTAAGAAAGCCCCGTGTCAACCAGTTTTAGGAGGCGCGCCCGGAGGCGCCTGGCGCGAGAAGAGAGCGGCACGGGAGATGTGATGATAATGGAGCAGGCGACATGAAGCTGTCAACGCGCACCCGCTACGGGGTCAGGATGATGCTCGCCCTGGCGGCTCGCGAAGGGGAGGGGCCGGTGTTTTTAAGGGAGATCGCGCGGTCCGAGGAGATCTCGGAGAAGTACCTGAGCCAGATCATCATACCCCTGAAGGCCAGGGGGCTTCTCGCCGCCTTCCGGGGGTCCCACGGGGGGTATGTCCTGGGGCGACCCGCCCGCGAGATACGCCTCAGGGAGATCGTTGAGCCCCTGGAGGGGGACCTGCGCCTCGTGGAGTGCGTCGGCACGCCGAAGACCTGCCGGCGCTCGGCCGGGTGCGTCACCCGGGGGGTATGGGAGGAAATGAGTTCCCGCCTCATCGACTATCTCGATTCCTTAACCCTGGAGGACCTGGCGGCGCGGCAGCGTAAGGCGCCCGATTGCATGATCTGATCCACGCGAGGGAGCGAAGAGATTACGATACTGTGGAAATGGAAGCGATGAACGCGCACCTCAAAAAAAAACATGACCGCCTCGTCGCCCTCATCGGGGAGATGGGAAGGGCATGCGTGGCCTTTTCCGGGGGGGTTGATTCGGCGCTGCTCCTCAGGGTGGGCCTGGATATTCTTGGTCCGGATGACGTCCTCGCCGTGACGGCTGCGTCTGAGATTCGACCCGAAAGGGAGTCGCGCAAGGCCGCGGAGCTGGCCCGCTTGCTGGGGGCGCGGCACCTTCTTCTTGCTGCGGATGAGATGGAGGACCCGGATTTCGTGAAGAACGACGGGGACCGGTGCTATCACTGCAAAAAGAGATTCATGACCGAACTGGCCGCCCTGGCGCGGGATGAGGGCTTTGCCCTGTTATGCGACGGCACGAACGCCGACGATGAAAGCGATTACCGGCCGGGACGGCGCGCCCTTGAGGAGCTCGGCGTGCGCTCTCCCCTGGCCGAAGCGGGGATCGGGAAGGACGAGGTGCGGGCCCTTTCCCGGGAACTCGGCGTGCCGGGGTGGGACCGCCCCGCCAGCCCCTGCCTGGCGAGCCGAATTCCCTACGGCACCCCGATCACCCTGGAACGCCTCGCCGCCGTGGCGAAGGCCGAGGCCTTTATCGTCTCCCTCGGCTTTTCCGGGGTGCGGGTGCGCCACTATGATACGATCGCCCGGATCGAGGTCCCCGCGGAGGAGATGGGGCGGCTCCTCGATGGCGAGACCAGGGAGCGGATCGAGTCGTTTCTGAAGGGCCTCGGCTTCACCTGGGTGGCACTGGACCTCGGGGGCTACCGCATGGGAAACCTGAACCGCGCCCTGGAGGGCGAGGAGCCGAAAGGCTAGGGTGTTCGAATCCCCCCGGAAAGAAAAAAGTTTTTGAATAATCCTCGGGCGCGATGCAGAATGGCGGGGGATAATTGCAATGGAACTCCTCGGTAACATCATCATCGTTTTTTCGATCGCCATCGTGGTGATCTATATCTGCATGCGGCTGAGGATCCCCGCCATCGCGGGGCTTCTCATCACGGGTATCATCGCGGGCCCCCACGCACTGAGCGTGGTGCACACCGTCGCCGACGTCGAGGTCCTGGCGGAAATCGGGGTCATCCTCCTTCTCTTCACCATCGGCCTCGAGCTCTCCATCAAGCAGCTTCTCCTGATACGGCGCTCGGTATTCCTGGGGGGCGCCCTCCAGGTGGGGATCACCCTGGCCGCCTCGGCGGTCATCGCCTTCGCCACGGGGAGTCCTTGGGGCCAGGCCGTGGCCTACGGCTTCCTGGTCTCGCTGAGCAGCACCGCCGTGGTGCTGAAGGTGCTCCAGGAGCGCTCGGAGATCGAGACCCCCCACGGGAAGACCACCCTGGGGATCCTGATCTTCCAGGACATCATCATCGTGCCGATGATGCTGGCCCTTCCCCTCCTCTCGGAAGGGGGGACCTTCCAGGGCTCCTACCTCCTCCTCGCCGCCGAGGCCGTGGGGATCATCCTGGTGGTGATCGTGGGCTCGAAGTGGGTGGTGCCCTGGGTGTTCCACCGGATCGCCCGTACCAGGAGCAGGGAGCTCTTCATGCTCGCCCTGGTGGTCCTCTGCTTCGCCGTGGCCTGGCTCACCCATATCGCGGGGCTCTCCCTGGCCCTGGGGGCCTTCCTGGCCGGGCTCATCGTGTCGGAGACCGAGTACGGCCACGAGGCCGTGGCCTCCGTTGTCCCCTTCAGGGACGTGTTCACCAGCATCTTCTTCGTGTCCGTGGGCATGCTCCTGGACCTCTCCTTCATCGTGGAGAACCCCCTCTTCGCCGCGGGGCTTACCGCCGCGGTCCTGGCCCTGAAATTTTTCTGCGCCCTGGCGGCAACGCTCTTCCTCGGCTATCCCCTGCGGACCGTGCTCCTGGTGAGCTTCGCTATCTGCCAGGTGGGGGAGTTCTCCTTCATCCTCTCGAAGCACGCCCTTAACCTGGAGCTCCTCTCGGGGTCCGATTACCAGGCCTTCCTCACGGCGTCGATCTTCACCATGATCGCCACGCCCTTCATCATCGCCTATTCGCCGCGCCTGGTGGAGCGCCTGCTTCTCCTTCCCCTGCCGGGGAGGCTGAAGCGGGGCCTCTTCGGTGGGGAACTGCGGGAGGAGGATTCACGGAGGACCATGCGGGACCACCTGGTCATCGTCGGTTTCGGCGTGAACGGGAGGAACGTGGCCCGCTCCGCGAAGATGGCGGAAATACCCTACGTGGTGATCGAGATGAACCCGGACACGGTGAAGCACGAGAAGGAGAAGGGCGAGTCGATATTCTTCGGCGACGCCTCCCACGAGGAGGTGCTTCGCCACGCCTGCGTCGGGGAGGCCCGGGTCGTCGTCATCACCATCCCCGACGCCGCGGCCGTGCGGCGCATCGTCGTCACGGCGCGGCGCCTCAACCCCGTCATCTACGTCATCGCCCGGACGCGCTACGTCCAGGAGGTGAACGATCTCTTCGACCTGGGGGCCAACGAGGTGATCCCCGAAGAGTACGAGACCTCCGTGGAGATCTTCGCCCGGGTCCTCAACCGCTACATGGTGCCGCGGAACGACATCGCCCGCATGGTGGACTCGATCCGGGCCGACGGCTACGGCATGTTGCGGGGGTACCGGAGCGCCGCGGGGACTTTCGGCCTGGACATGAAGTCCCTCAGGGGGATGGAGTTCATCACCGTGAGGGTGGAGCCGGGGGCCCCGGCCACGGGCCGCACCATCGCGGAGATGGAGGTGCGGAAGCGCCACGGGGCCACGGTCATCGCGATCTACCGGGGCGAGGGGATGCTCCAGAACCCCGACGCCGAGGCCCGCATCGAGGCGGAAGACATCATCCTCCTCCTGGGCCAGCCCGAGGCCCTGAACCGCTCCCTGGGCCTTTTTGTGCGCGAGGGCGCGGAGGATTCCTGACGGCGCCGCGCGCCCTTTTTCCGCGGTATTTTTTTATAGACAGGGCGCCCCGCGGGGTGTACCATGCGCGAGGTGACGTTGTTCATGCCTTTGACTCGGTATCCCGACTCGTGATGGTCAAGGAGGCATAGATGAACGGATCGATCAGGCCCCTCGGCATATTCTTTATCATCTTCCTTCCCGTCGCGGCACTCCGCGCAAGCGGCATCGACTCCCTGAGCCACCAGAGCGCGGAATTCTACGCGGGCCTCAGCAGAAACGCCGCCACGGACGGCGCCGACATCGTCAACTACAACCCCGCGGGCACCGCCTTCATGGAGGACGGGCTCTACCTGAACGGCTCCCTCCAGTCGATACTCTCCGTGTACGAGCACTCCTATGGGAGGACGCGCCATCGGGACCGGGAGCCGGTCTTCATGCCCGCGGTGTATCTTGTGTACAAGAAGGAGCGGTGGGCGGGGTTCTTCTCCTTCACGGTCCCCGGGGGCTCCGGGACCGTGCGCTATTCGAACGGCCTGGGGCATATCCGGAACCAGATGGATCTCCTGGCCCTCCAGGTGAACGCCCTGGCCGGCGGCGTGACGTCCCTTCCCGTCGTGTCCCAGAGCTTCAGGGCCTCCAACGCCATCTTCGGGCTCACCCTCGGGGGGGCCTGCCGGCTCGGCGACGCGGTGAGCCTCACACTCAAGGCAAGGTATTTCGCCGCGAACAAAGAAGCACGGGTGCGGTACCAGAGCTATCTCCCCTATGACCTCGGCCCCGGTCCCGGCCTCCTCCTCACGGGAAGCGCCGTGGACTACCGGGGCTCGGGCCACGGCATCGGCGGGGCCATTGGGATCGACGTGCGGCCCGTGAAGGGCCTCACCCTGGCCCTCACGGCCCACACCCCGGCCTACATCAGGTACGGTTACGCCAGCTACCGGAACAACGCCTTCTGCGTCGATACCCGGTCGGGGGCCGGCTCCCTTGCGAATGCAGGGGTCCAGGTCCCGGTGACGCTCCTCCTCTGGTCAAAGGGGGAATCGGAGAAGAGGAACACCGTGTACCTGTTGCAGCCGATCCTCCTCGCCGGCGCGGAGTACGCCATCACGGAAAAGTACACGGTGAGCACGAGCTGGGCGGTCTATTTCAACCGCGCGGCCATGTGGCGCGGCATGGAGCGGGAGGTTGACACGGGGTGGGAGGGGGCCCTGGGATTCTTGGCGGGGGTCTCCCCGGCGGTGCGCCTGGGTATCGGGGTGGCCTACAGCTCGTCGGGGATCACGCCGAAGGCCCTGGAGCGCACGGCCCAGGCCGCCAACCCGGCCCTCGACCACTGGTCCGTGGGGGCCGGAGTCAGGTACCGCGCCACGGAGCGTCTTGATCTCACCCTGGGGGCGAGCTGCAGCATCTTCATGCCCGAGAAGAGCGCCCATGGCATTATCGCCCACGGGAGGATGGGATACGGCCTCGCCCTGGGCGGCCAGTACAGGTGGATCTGAGACCATTCCGCGCGACGGTCTTCGCCGCGCGGCGTCTATACACACCACGAGTAAATGGAGGCAACGAATGATGAACAGAGCACACACCCTACGAGGTGCCGTGGGAATCCTGTGCGCGGCGGCGCTTCTTCTCATGCCCGGCATGCGGCAGGGGCTCGACGCCAAGGCGCCCCTCAAGGCCGGGGACGTCGTCTGGGCCGAATGGCAGCCCAACGACTGGTACCATGGCAAGATCACGAAACAGTGCGACCTCGGGTGGCACATCCTCTATGACGACGGTGACCAGAAATGCTGTTCACCGGACAAGGTCGTGAAGGACGTCGCGCCCCCGAAGGACCAGGTGAAGAAGGGCTCCAGGGTCCTGGCGGAGTGGACCAACGGGAAATACTACCCCGGCGTCGTGGCGTCGATCGAAGGGGACCAGTATTCCATCCAGTTCGATGACGGGGACAAAAGGACAGTGGGCCTTCAGCTGATCCGCCTCCGCTGAGCCCCCCGGGTTTGTGCGCGGGGCACTACCGACACCCCTGGAGGGGGCGGATCCCTCCAGGGGTCATGCCATGCATTAAGAGGAGGGGACCGTGAAAAGATGGGGAACGGGTATCTGTATCGCCTTGCTGGCCGGCGCGGCATGGTGGGCCCTGAATGATGCCGCGGCCGTTGACCGGAACGGGCCCGTCATCAGGGTCATTTTTTCCTTCAACCCGGAATCATACCCGAGGATGATCCGGAAGATGTATCCCCAGATGGCGGTCTGGGTGACGGGGGCGGGTTACACCCGCACTCTCTACGCGACGAAGAGCGGCGCCCGGGACAAGTGGTGGGGCGCCGACAAACGTCCCTCGGCCCTCCCCGTATGGTACGGCATAAGGTCCGCCGGGGGGGCGGGGGATATTGACGCGGTGACGGGTGCCACGCCCTCGGGGGAGAGCTTCAGCGTACTCTGGCCCCTGCCGCGTGAGCTCCGGGGTAAAACCGTGGACATATTCATCGAGGCCAACGTCTCCTTCGACTACAACGAGCGGTATCCGAAAAAGGCGAAGGAGGGCGACGCCGCCTATAGCGGCGTGAACGGCCAGCCCTCCCTCGTGTGGAAGGCCCGGATCGACACCTCGAAGGGACAGGGCTCCGTCACCCCGGTCCTCGCGGGCCATGGCGAGGTCCTGGGAAGGGACCATCGCATTAATGAAGACCTCGCGGGGATCACCACGGCCCGGGGGCTCTTCCACTATATCAAAGTGGTGTACGAGCCGGGGCGGTAGCGGAAACGGGAACCGGATGTCAGCCGGAGGTGTGCTATGAAACCGTGTAAGCGGAAATCGACAGCGACAACGGGTTTCCGGATCGCGCTCCTTCTTGCGGTGGCCTGGGCCGCCTTCGCCGCGGCGTCGTGCCGGGAATCGAGGTGCGAATCGATACGAAGGGAATTTTCCCGGGTCCTCGGTGAGGCCACGGACGCCTGTGAGAACGACGGGGGATGCGCCCTCTACCCGGTCCTGGTCAACTGCGGTGGGGTGACGGACGCGGCCACGGCAGAGCGGCTGGCAGAGCTCCACGAGAGGTACCGGCAGGAGGGATGCCCCCGGGTCATCGCCTGCGCGCCGCGACTGGCGGAGATACCCGCCTGCGTCAACGGGCGCTGCGCGGGGAGGAGCGCCCGCAATGGGCGATGATCCCCGCGTGGAGTCCCGCTTCCCGATCCTCGCGTTCCTCAGGCGGATCGACATCGCCTCCCCGGCAGTGCAGTGCGGCCTGGTCCTGGGAATGGAGGTGATCCTCATGGCGGTTTTCCGGGCCTTCCGCGTGGACCGGGGGATCTGGCTCGCCGCGGCGGGACTCCTTCTCCTGTACGCGCTCATCAATCCCTTCCTGGGTCTCCGGGCGCGAAGCTACGGGCTCTACACCGCCCAGTCGGCGGCGATCCTGGTCCTCCTCCTCTTCACCTCGGTGACGATGGCCGATCGAATGTCCGGGATTTCCCTCGAGGAATACGGCCCCGAGGCGATGATCTTCCTGGCCCCGGCGCTCTACTATCCCTTTTCGGTTCTCGCCGCCCTGGCGGTGCGGTGCATCATGCGCCGCAGGGGTCGGGGAGACTCACCCCCCTGATGAGGCGCCGTCCCTCTCCTCAAGGGTGCCGATGATCCCCGCGCACACAAGGTCCCCCCACACGTTCACCGTGGTCCGCAGGCGGTCCAGGAGCCAGTCGATGGAAAGGAGGAGGCCGATTCCCTCCACGGGGAGCCCCGCGGCCCTGAGGACGATCACCATGGTCACGAGCCCCGCCTCGGGTATGCCCGCGGCGCCGATGGCCGCCAGGGTCGCCGTGACCGCGACGATGGATTGTTCGACGACGCCGAGGTGGATCCCGTAGGCCTGGGCGATGAAGATGGCGGCCACGGCCTCGTAGAGGGCCGTGCCGTCCATGTTGATCGTCGCGCCCAGGGGGAGGACGAATCCGGCGATCCTGTTTTTCAGGCCGTGGGCGCGCTCCGCCGTCTCGATGGTGACGGGAAGGGTGGCGGAGCTCGACGCCGTGGAGAGGGCGTTCAGGAGCGGCGCCCCGGATCCCGAGAGGTACCTCCAGGGCGAGCGCCTGCCGATGAAATAAAGAAGCAGCGGAAGCACCAGGAGGCCGTGGAGGAGGAGTCCCCCCGCCACGGTGCCCGCGTATTTCCCGATGGCCAGGAGCTCAGGGAGGAAGCCCTCGAAACCCCCGGCGCGGCCGATCCGCTCCGCCACGAGGGCGAAGATACCCACGGGGGCGTAGCGCATGATCCAGTCCACGATCTTCAGGATCGCGTCGTTGCAGAGGGAGAAGATCTCCACGGCCCGTTCGGCCTTCTTGCCGAGGGAGGAGAAGGCGAGTCCCAGGAGGATGGAAAAGAAAATGACCGGCAGGATGTCCATCCGCACCATGGCGTTCGCGATGTTGCGCGGTATAAGGCCCTCGCGGCCGGACTGCGCGTCGCCCACGATCACTTCTTTCAATGTCTCGAGTGCGCCCTTTCTCTCCCCGGGAAGGTCATCGCGCCGCGCGATCAGGACCTCGTAGCCTTTTCCGGCGGGAGCCGGCGTCACCACCGGATTCCATTTCTTTACCCGCACCTCCATGCCGCATACCCCCTCGATCTCACCCGCGACTCCTTGGTCCAGGAGGCGGAGGCGGAGTCCCGAGGGCCGGGTCCCCGAGAGGGGCGCGGAGAGCGTCACGCGGGTCGGGTCATGTGCGTCGATCGAGTAGGCGGCGCCGTCGCGGCGCTCGCCGTGATAGATGCCGACGCCGGGACGGACCAGGTTGACCATGATCAACCCGATCGCCACGGCGATGGCCGTGGTGAACAGGTAGTAGAAAATCGTCCGCTTGCCTATGGAACCGAACTCCCTCAGGTCGCCGAGGTTGGTGATCCCGGTCACCATGGAGAAAAATACCAGGGGCACGACGACCATCATTAAAAGATTCAGGAAGATTTCGCCGAATATCGCCAGGGAGCGCGAGAAGGAAGGGAGGAACCCCCCGGTGAGGGTTCCGCCGATCACGGCGATAAGTATGGCGACCAGGATCTTCCTGTCCGGCGACGCGGCGCGTTCGGTCATGGCTTCTTATCCCTCGAAGGTGCAGCGCATGGAATCCACGTACATCACGGCCACGCAGCTGTTGCAGGGGCCGCAGCGGAGGCACTTCGACACGTGGGCCGGGTCCTTCCGGATCCGGTTGACAAAATCGGTCTCGGCCACGAGGGCCCGGGCAAGGCCCACGAACTCGAATCCATGGCCCAGGACCTCTTCCATGGTGCTTCTGGAGACGAGGCCCCCCTGGTAGACCAGGGGAAGGCGAAGCGCCTTCCGGAAGGCCAGGGCGGGCCCGAGGAAGTAGGCCTCGGTGTAGGGGTAGTCGCGGATCATGATGCGCGAAAAGGCGATCATGCCGAGCTTGATCAGGGGGTCCCTCTGGTAGCTGATCAGCTCCCGGTGGGGGGTGATGCCGCGCATCATGTAGAAGGGCGTCTTGCTCACGAATCCCCCGGAGAGTACCAGGGCGTCGGCGCCCTCCTCTTCGAGGATTGCCGCTACCCGGAGGGCCTCATCTGCTTCAAGGCCTCCGGGGAAGCCGTCCTCCATGTTTGCCTTCACCACCACGGCGATCTTGTTTCCCGCGGCCCTCTTCACCTCGCGCATCACCAGGCGGAGAAAGAGCGCACGGTTCTCCAGGCCCCCCCCCCACCGGTCCTTCCGGCGGTTGGTGTAGGGGGAGAGGAACTGGCTCAGGAGGTAGCCGTGGCCGGCGTGGATTTCCACGGCGTCGAAGCCCGCCTCCCGGGCCATGGTCACGGCGGTGCCGTGGGCGCGGGCCATCTCCTCGATCTCGGTTTCCGTCATGGCCCGGGGGAGGGTGAGGCCGAAGAGGTTGAACCTCCCCGAGGGGGAGACGGCGCGCTCCCCCGTCACCTTCCGGTCCCCCATGTGGCCGCCGTGGCCAAGCTGGATCGAGGCGGCGGCTCCCTCGCGGTGCACGGCGTCGGTGAGCTTTTTCAGGTGCGGGACGATCTCCGGGCGCATCCAGGCCTGGTGCGCGAAGGTGCGGCCGCCGTTGGTCACCGAAACGTAGGCCACGGTGGTCATGCCCACGCCCCCGGCGGCGACGGCGCGGTGGTATTCCAGGAGGGCTTTCGAGGGAACGCCGCCGGGGCACATGCCCTCGAAGGCGGCGGAGCGTATGGTCCGGTTCCTGAGCTTCAGGGGGCCTATCGATGCCGGTGTGAAGAGCTTTTCCTTTGCCATGGGCATACCCCGGTACGGTGATTCGGGACGCCGCCTTCACCGCGCCGGCGTCATCGTGATACTCAGGGCCAGGACGCGCCCCCTGTCAACTAACTCTTGACTTTCCCCGGCGGTAATCCGTAGGATGACAGGGCGGGCAGCGGTCCGCCGGGGAGCGTGAGGCAATGAAGGAGATGTTTCGCGACAGGATAGCCGTGGTGACGGGAGGCGCGTCGGGGATAGGGCGCGCCCTCTGCGAGGGACTCGCCCGCCGCGGCGCCCGGGTCACCGTCGCCGACGTGGACCACGAGGGCGCCCGCATGGTCGCCGCCTCCATCGAAGCAACGGGGGGGCGGGCCCGCGCCGCGGCCCTGGACGTGTCGGACGGGCAGGCGGTCCGCGCCGCCGTGGATGGGTGCGTGGAAGAGTTCGGCGGCATTGATTTCTTCTTCAATAACGCCGCGATCTGCGTCACCGGCGACGCCCTGGACATACCGGTTGAGAAATGGGACCGCCTCATGGCAGTGAACCTGGGGGGCGTGATCCACGGCACCATGGCGGCCTACGAGGCCATGGCGCGCCTCGGCGGGGGGCATATCGTCAACATGGCCTCCCTGGCCGGTTTCGCCCCCTTTTCGATCAACACCCCCTACACCGCGGCGAAATACGCCGTGGTGGGCTTCACCCACGCCCTCCGGCCCGAGGCCGCCGACCATGGCGTGAAAATGACCCTGGTCTGCCCGGGGATCGTGCGCACGACCTTTTACGATTCGATCGAGGTGGTGGGGGCGTGCCGCGAGGCGTACAATTCGCATCTTCCGAAGAGGGCCATTGACGCGGAGAGGGCCGCCGCCCTGATCCTCCGGGGCGTGGCGAAGAACAGGAAGATGATCATCTTTCCCTTCCACGCCCGGGCCTTCTGGTGGGTCCAGAAGCTCGCCCCGTGGCTCATGGACGTGATCAACAGAAGCATGGTGCGGAAATTCCGCTCGATGAAGCACGCCTAGCGGAACATGTCCTCCACCCATTCAACGGAGCCGCCGCCCACGGCCAGGAGGTCGTACCGGAAGCTCCTGCCACGGCGGTTGTAGCAGGGACGGGCTGCCAGGAAGGCCCGCGCCGCGGCCCGGATGTGGCTCCGCTTCTTCGCGCCGATTGAATAGAGGGCGCCGCCGAAGCGTTCCGTCGTGCGGTTCTTCACCTCGGCGAAGATGACCAGGTCCCCCCGTTCGGCGATGATGTCGATCTCCCCGGCGCGGCCGGCGCGGTAGTTGCGCTCGATGATGCTGAATCCCCTGTCGGTGAGGAATCGGACCGCGAGGTCCTCGCCCTCGGAGCCGAGGGTGCGGTTGCGGGAACCCTCCACGGCGCGGTCAGAGGACGTCGAAGATGTTGATGCCCGCCTCGGACTCGTCCAGGGCCCTGACGATGTAGAGGGAGGACTCGGTGAGGAGGCTGATGATGCGGGTGTCCTCGATTCGCCTCCGGTCCGCGTCGAATACCAGCTTGATGATGGGACGAAGCGGCTTCTCGGGAGCGGAGCCTATGATGATGCCGATGGTGCCGTCGTTCAGCTCGACGATGGAGCCGATGGGATACACCGACATGCGGGAGAGGAAGACCCTGAGGATGACGGGGTCGAACTTGTTCACGCCGCTGCTCAGGAGGTTCCGCATGGCGTGGTAGAAATAGACCTTTTTCCGGTAGCTCCGGTTCGATATCTGGGCCTCGTAGCTGTCGGCGATCGCGGCGATGCGGGCGAACTCGTCGATGTCGTTGCCCCGGAGTCCCCGGGGGTATCCCTTCCCGTCGAACTGCTCATGGTGCTGGAGGGACACCAGGGCGGAGCTTTCCTTCACCTTTCCCAGGTCCTTCAGGGCCTTGTAGCCCAGGAGGGGATGGGTCTTGATCTGGTTGTATTCCTGGTCCGTGAGGTTGGACTGCTTGTGGATGATGTACACCGGGAGCCGCACCATTCCCGCGTCGATGAGGAGCGTGCCCAGGCCCAGGTCGTTCAGCTTGATGGGGCTGTACTTCAGGGCGATGCCGATGATAAGCGAATAGAAGGTGACGTTGACCGAGTGGGTCAGGGTGTAATCCTTGCCCTCGTCGAGACCGTAGAGGAAGAGGAAGATACTGCTGCTCTCCTTGAGGAGCTTGACGATGGACTGCACCGCGTTATCGAGATCGCGCGTTTCGAAGGGTTCCCCGGCGCGAATCGACTTGTAGGCGGCGTCGACGGCGTTCCGGGCGCGGCTGTGCACCTCGATGAGGGCCTTTCTTTTTTTCAGGAGGTCGTTGTACTCGGTGACGATCCTCTTCTCGCTCTCGGAATCGGGGGACTTTTCCTTCGGACGCTCTGGGGGAGGAGCCGCCGGGGTCTCATCCGGCTTCTCATCCTTCACGTCGACCTTTTTCACCAGGACCCCCGCGGTCTCGACCTCGGTGATTCCCCATGTCATCAGTTTCTTGATGTCGCTTTCACGAACGGGAGAGTTCGAGGTGATGAGCATGTTGTTGCTGTCGACGTAGATGGGCTTGTCGTAGACCATCCCGGGCTTGAGCTCCTCGACGGATATCTTTCGCATCTTCGCCATCAGGCGGTACCCATTGAGTCAAGTTTTGCCCTGAAGCCCGCGTTCACGCGGTAGCAGTGCGCGAGGACCTCGGCCACGGCGAGGAAGAGGGCCTCCGGGATTTCCGTGCCCGGGGGGAGGAACGAGAGGGTTTCCGCGAGGTCCGGATCGCGGTACACCTCGATCCCGTGCTCCCTGGCGAGCTCCATGAGGCGGTCGTACAGCTTTCCGCGGGCGACGGCCAGCACCGTGGGAAGGTCGCCGGAATATTCAAGGGCTACGCCGAGTTTTTTCTCTTCCATATCATACCCGTATATCAAAGACACTATGTACCGAGTAATGTGAATTAATTTCAACTATTTTATTGAGGGCCTGGCGCGTTGTATAAAAATTAATATGAATGGATGGATCGATTTTTTTAATTCTTCCCATGAGGTTTTTTTTTGTTTTTTCCAGGGCCTCGAGGGCCCCGGGGGATGCGGCGAAGACGGAGAGGAAGCGCGATCCCCGGGCCTCCCCGGCGACCAGTTCGACCACGCCGATGTTCGAAAATTCAACGGAGAATACCCATGATCCCCCCGCTTCGAGGTAACGCACGGGATGAAACGCCCCGTCATGGTACAGGGCGAACTCACCCGATCGGCTTCTATCCCCGTCGTCGGCGTTCTCGGAGAGGAGCGCCACGAGTTTCCGAAGCACCGATTCCCGTTCCGCGGGGTCATCGATCGCCTCGATGTCCCCGATGACGGTTTCAAGTGCCCCGCTGAGCGCGGCCTCGGCGGAGGAGGTCCCGCCGCGCCTGGTTCCTTCTTCAAAGCCCAGGGACCTGAGGAGCGCCCTGAGGGGGGCCGGCGGGCCGCCCATGCCGGAGAGTATCACCGACAGATCGGCCAGGGCTGCGGGAGAGGCGCCCAGGCGGAGGAGGTGCGCCAGGAAGCGCGCCATTCCCCGGTCCATCTCCTTCGGGTTCCGTCCCAGGAGAAGGGCATTCAGCTCGAGTATTCCCGACGGGTTGTGCGCCATGGCCGCGTTGAGCTCATGGATGACGGTGTCGCGCGGTCCGCCCCTTCCGGGGAGAATGAATTCCATGACGAGGCGCGCGAGTTCCTCACGCGCCGCGGGATCCACCATTTTGAACAGAAAGGAGGCGCGGCCCGCTTCCTCGAGCCGGAGGGTGACGGCCCCCTCCGGGGGGACTCCCTTCAGGAACTCGGCGCGAACCCGGGTGCCGGCCAGTTCGAGGATCGCCTCCCGGGGACCGAGGCGTTCCAGGATCCGCGCGGGGATCTCGGCCCCCCGGGGGATGCCGCGAAGCGTATCCGCGGGGATGGAGGACCCGGTTATCCTGATGGCGTTCGACGGATCGATCTTCATCCTTCCCTTCCTTCGAGGAGGCTCTTCACCGGCTCGTAGCTCCGGCGGTGCACCGGCGAGATGCCCGAGACGTGAATAGCCCGGATATGCTCCCGGGTGCCGTAACCCTTGTTTGCGTCGAAACGGTACGCCGGGAAGAGAGGCGCCATGGCGTTGAGCACGGCGTCACGGCGCGTCTTCGCCACGATGGAGGCCGACGCGATGGCGATCGATCGCGCGTCCCCTCCGCGTATTGAACGAAGGGGAACGGGAAGAGAGAAAGAAAAATTTCCGTCCATGATCACGATGTCGGGAACAAGGGGAAGGCTCTCGATGAGCCTTCGCAGGGCGAATGCCGTCGCGCCGTTGATGTTCATGCGGTCGACGGTGCGGTGGGAGACCAGGATGGACGAGGAAAGAAGGGAGTGGGACCGGATGTAGTCGAGGGCCACGCCGCGCCGCCGGGGAGTGAGTTTCTTGGAATCGTCGATGCCGGGAATCGTCCCGGGAACGGATTCGATGAAGGCGGCGTCGTACATGACGACGCCCAGGCAGAGGGGGCCGGCGAGGGACCCCCGTCCCGCCTCGTCAACGCCGGCGATCAGGGCGTTGCCCTCGCGGAGGAGGCCCCGCTCGATGTCGAAGGTCGGGCCGCGCGACGGGGCTGACCCGACGACCGCCCGTTCACGGCGCGAGGCGCCTCCGCGGTCCGGGACGTTTTTCAACGGGTGTCCCCGTCACGCCGTCATGATTCCTGGACGGGAGGGGCTTCTTCCGGCGTATCGGTCTGCGCCTCCCCCGTGGCGGGGACGTCCTCCGTGGTGACGCTGTGCTTCTTCTGGCCGCCGACGCTTTTTTCGCGAAGCTTGGCGGACTTGCCCCTCCGCTCCCTCAGGTAGTAGAGCTTCGAGCGCCGGGCCTTCCCCTTGCGCACCACCTGGATCTTCGCGATTCGCGGCGAGAAAAGGGGGAAAATCCGCTCGACGCCGACGTCGAAGGAGAGCTTTCGCACCGTGAAGTTCTTGTTCAAACCCTTGTTGTCGATGGCGATGACGATCCCCTCGAAGATCTGTACCCTCTCCCGGGTGCCTTCCACGATCCGGTAGTGCACCTTCACCGTGTCGCCGATTTCGAAGTCCACCTTTCTATCGACTGGGGCGATTTCCCGCTCGATCTGCTGAACGATATCCATTGCTCATTCTCCTGATAGTTTTCTTCTGAGATGCCGTATATAGAGATCCGGTCGTAGCCGTTTCGTCTTTTCAATGCTCCGTTCAAGGCGCCACCGGGCGATCCTTTCATGGTTCCCGCTCAGGAGGACCTCCGGGACCCTCATGCCGAATATCTCCTCCGGGCGGGTGTAGTGGGGATATTCGAGGAGATCATCCTCGAAACTCTCCTCCGCCAGGGACTCGCGGTTCGACAGGAAACCCGGGACCAGGCGCGACACCGCGTTCATGATGGTGAGCGCGGCGTACTCGCCCCCCGAGAGGACGTAATCCCCCACTGATATCTCGTAATCGACGTGACGGTCGATGACCCTCTGGTCGACCCCCTCGTAGTGCCCGCAGATGACGCAGAGGTCGTCATGGCCCGCGAGCTTCCGTACCAGGGACTGGTCCAGGAGGGTTCCCGACGCGGAGGTGAGGACCACCCGGGTACCCTCTTCCTTCGCCCGTTCCACCGCAGCGGCCAGGGGCTGCGCCATGAGCACCATGCCGGAGCCGCCGCCGTAAGGATAATCGTCGCAACTGCGGTAGTTGCCCGACGCGAAGTCGCGTATGTCGATCACCTCGACCGCGATGAGTCCCGAACCGATCGCCCTGCCGAGAAGCCCCGTTCGGAGCGGCGAGGTGAAAAAGTCAGGGAACAGTGTCGCGATCTTGAATTTCAAACAACCCCTCGACGGGACTGATGTCGAGTCTCTTGTTCCGTATTTCCGATGTGTCCACCATCGACTCAACGAAGGGGAGCATGTAGCGCGCCCCCCGTCCGTCGGCGATCACGAGGACCTCGCCGGCCCCCGCCTCCAGTATGTCGACCACGGCGCCGAATTCCCTTCCTTCACGGAAGACGGCACACCCGATGATATCATAGTAATAGAAGCTTTCATCGCCGAGAAGGCCTCTCGTGCGTTCCGCTTCGGCCTTCTCGATGAGCACCTCTCCGCCCCGCAGGGCGATGGCCGCGTCGCGGTCCTCGATGCCCTCCAGGCGCAGGAGGGCGCCCCTTTTTCCTCCCTCGGCGAATTCGAGGATCCGGTACCTCCCTTCACCGCCCATCGACCTGATAATGACCGTGGTGTTCGCCTGGAATCGTTCCCGTATGTCGGTGGTGATGCGCAGCCGCAGGCGGCCCGTCAGGCCGTGGACGCCGGTGATCACGGCGATGCGAACATGGTCGTCGGGCGTTGTCAATCGAGTATTTCCAGGACCACCCGTTTCCCGGATTTCGTCGCCGAGGCGTTGATTATCGTACGAATGGCCCGGGCGATCCGCCCGTGCTTTCCTATGACTTTTCCAATGTCCTCTTTGGTCACCTTCAGCTCGAGGATCGTCGACTTCTCGCCCTCGACCTCCGTTATCTCGACCTGGTCAGGATGGTCAACCAGCGACTTGACCATGTAATCCACGAGGTCCCTGTAGTTCATGCGAGCCTCCGTCCCGCCTAACGGGCTGATGTATACTTCTGCCAGATCCCGTTTTTCTTCAAAAGCTGCAGGATGGTGTCGGTCGGCTGGGCCCCCTTGCCGAGCCAGTGAAGGAGTTTCTCCTCGTTGATGATGAATTGCTCGCCGTCCACTATCGGCTGGTAGCGTCCGAGCTGATCGATGTATTTACCGTCCCGTTTCGCCTTTCCGTCGACTGCAATAATCCGGTAGAACGGCTTTTTCTTCGTACCGGTCCTCTGTAAGCGTATCTTTACGGCCACCGCGGATTCCTCCTGAAATGATTAGGAACTAATTTGTTTTTACACCCCATTTTTTGTCAACATAAAATATTTTTATAGGCGCCCGGAAAAGCCGGTTTCAGGTTATTATGTCCCATGGAACGAAATGGTGCCCCCCGGGGTCCCTCTCGCCGGATTCCGCCATGGAAAAAATGGCATTTTTTGCTATGCAATTATTATTGCTCCCGCGCAGGCAGGGCGTTCCAATGAACGCGGGGAAACCGCGGCTCCTCCGCGGCTGATGCCGGGGACATCCCTTGTGCCGGGGAGGAGGTGGGCCCCCTATCGCTGAGAGGGGAGGTGAGGGTCATGGCCAACATCATCAACAGGGACACCATCGGGGACATGGCGCGCCGCGCCGCCACCAAGTATGGCGAAAAAACGGCGGTCGTCTTCAGGGACACGGCGCTATCATTCTACGACCTGGAGCGTGAATCGCGCCGCTTCGCACACCTCATGACCGACATGGGGGTCAGGAAGGGGGACCGGGTCGCCCTCTACGCCTACAATTCCCATTACTACCCGATAAGCCTCATGGGGCTGGGGAAGATCGGCGCCATCCAGGTGCCCATCAACTACATGCTCAACGCCGAGGAGATCGCCTACATCGTCAACCATTCCGGGGCGAAGGTCTTCATCGCCGAGGACACCCTTTACCCGGTGATCGAGGGGGCCAGGGCCGAGGGGAAGTTCACGTCCGTGGAGCAGTGGGGTTTCATCCCCCTGGAGGGGTCAACGGTGCCACCGGGATTCCGCAACATCATGGAGGAACTGGCGGCGATGCCCGTGGACGAGCCGCAGGTCGATGTGGGCCCCGAGGACATCGTGCAGATACCCTACACCAGCGGCACGGAATCGAAGCCCAAGGGGGCCATGCTCTCCCACCGGGCCCTCATGTCGCAGTATTACAGCTGCATCTTCGACGGGAGCTACGAAACCGACGACGTGAGCCTCCACGCCCTTCCGCTCTTTCACTGCGCGCAGCTCCATTGCTTTCTCATGCCGTTTCTCTACGTGGGCGCCACCAACGTGATCCTCCACAGGGCCGATCCCCTGGAAATGATACGGTCGATCGAGCGGTTCCAGATCACCCACATGTTCGCCCCGCCCACGGTATGGATCGGCATTCTCAATCATCCCGAGTTCGGCAAGTTCAACCACGCGAGCCTGAAGAAGGCCGCCTACGGCGCGAGCATCATGCCCGTGGAGATCATCAGGCAGCTCTCCCTGACCTTCGGCGAACTGAGGCTCTGGAACTATTACGGCCAGACGGAGATGGGACCCGTGGCGACGATCCTGAAGCCCCGGGACCAGCTCCTGAAGCCGGGGTCCGCGGGGAAGCCCGTGCTCAACGTGGAAACCAGGCTGATGGACGACGAGGGGAACTTCGTGCCCGTCGGCACCGTGGGCGAGATCGTCCACCGGTCCGGCCAGGTGATGACGGGGTACCTGGACGATCCGGAAAAGACCGCCGAGGCTTTCGCCTTCGGGTGGTTCCACAGCGGTGACCTGGGGCGGTTCGACGGCGACGGTTTCCTCTACGTCGTGGACCGCAAGAAGGACATGATCAAGACCGGCGGCGAGAACGTCGCCTCCCGGGAGGTGGAGGAGGCGCTCTACGAGCACCCGGGCATCGAGGAGGTGGCCGTGATCGGGCTCCCCGATCCCAAGTGGATCGAGGTCGTGACCGCCGTGGTGGTGCCGAAGAAGGGCGTCGAGCTCTCCGGGAAGGAGATCGCGGATTTCGCGAAGCAACGGCTCGCGGGGTTCAAGTGCCCGAAGAGGGTGGTGATGCGGGAAAGCCTCCCGAAGAACCCCTCGGGCAAGATACTCAAGAGGGAGCTGAAGGAAGAGCTCGCGGGATAGCCCGGGCTCAGGCGCCCGGCAGCGCCTCGTTCGCGATGCGCTTCAGCTCGCCGACCCTGGCGTTCACGTCGCCCCCGCTGAAGGCGGAGTTCCCCGCCACGATGATGTCCGCGCCGGCACGCACCACGTCCCCGATGTTTCGCACATTGATGCCGCCGTCGACCTGGATCATGGTCTCGGGACGCGGGCCCGACTGGATGAACGAGGAGAGCTTCGCGATCCTCTCCAGGGCCGGCTCCATGAAGGCCTGGCCGTAGAATCCGGGATCCACGGACATGATGAGTACCATGTCGGTCCAGGGGAGGAGATCGTAGACGGCCTCCACGGGCGTCGCCGGGTTGATGGTGAGGCCCGCGACGATTCCCGCTCCCCGGATGGCCTGGAGGAGGCGCGCCGGGAACCGCGTGCTCTCATAGTGCACGGTGAGGGCCCAGGGAGCGATCTCGATATAGCGGTCAAGGGAGCGCTCCGGCGCCTCGATCATCAGGTGCACGTCCAGGGGGATGGGGGTCCTCTTCTTCAGCGAGGCGATGTACCCCGGGCCGATGGTGAGGTTCGGCACGAAATTCCCGTCCATCACGTCTATGTGGAGGAGGTCGACGACGGCCGGGTCGAAGCCCTGTACCTGCTCGCCGAGGACCGTGAGGTCCGTGGCGATGACGGATGGGGAAATGCGTATGTTCCTCGGTTCAATCGACATCGATTTCCATCGTATCAACGGGTTTCTTGTCGCAGAGGATCGTGATAACGGCGTTTCCCGCGCGACGAAAGACGAATGAAACGGTCCCGCCCGGACCGGCGATGCCTTCAAAGCGTATGCGCTTCCCCGCGCGGTCCTCGACCTGCGCCTCGTAGTGGCCTTTCGGCGCCGAGGCCGGTATCAGGTACGACACCTTTTCGTAGGCGCCGTAGGGATTTTTCTCCATGGGCTGCACGAACACCCGGAGGGTGCAGGCCTGGCCCTTCGCGATGAACGCGCCCTTCGCCGGCGTCTGGGCCGACACGGTGCCGCTGGCGGCGGGGTCGGCCGTGGGTACGATTTCCTGGCGGATCACCAGGCCCATGGCGCGGAGAAGATCGTAGCAGAGTTCGATCGACTGGCCCGTGACGTCGGGCATGACGGCCTTCGGCGGCGCGGCCCCGGATGAAACGAGGAGGTTGACCTTCCGGTCCGGCCGTACGCGCTCACCCGCCGGGGGGCTCTGGTCGATGACGATGCCCTCCGCCACGGTTTCGGACGGGATGAAGGAAATCGTGCCGGTGCCCAGGGAGAGCGTGCGGTCGTAGCGGTGTATGCTCCTCAGGCTGTTCGTGGCCATCTGGAGTTCCCTTCCCACGAGGTTGGGGACGTCAATGTAGTATCGCGAACGGCTGACCAGGAGCTTTATCGTGCTGTTCTCCGGCACGACCTTTCCCTTCATCGGATACTGCGAGAGGATCAGGCCGTCGTCCGTGTCGGCGATGTCCTTGAATTTCAGCTCCGGCCTGAGCCCTTTCCGCACGAGGCCGTTGTAGGATTCGATGAACATCTTTCCCACGACGTGGGGGACCGTGACCTCGCGGTCCGGCTTCGTCAGTATGATGAGGATGATGGTCGATACCAGGAGGAAGAGGGAAAACCCGATGAAGAAAATCGCCGCGATGCGGGTTATGGAACCGAATAGCTTGAGTTTTGGGTTCCCGTCGCCGGGGGTGTTCGGTGTGCTCATTGCCTGTCTCTCGATCCTTCAGGAATATCCGGGTCCCCTTCCCATCGCCCCGGAGGGGCTTCACGGGTGCGGCTCCGTTCTGTCTTTTTGGCCTCGAAGGGCAATTTGTCAATTACATTATGGACGCCGTGAAAAATTTGATTTTTTATGCTTAATTATATTGCGATGCCACCGGCTGTGTCCTCGTGCCGTGCCCGTCGTGCCGTTGGGCCGGAAAGGCGCTCACCATCGGCTCGTTTCCCCCGGGGAGAGGGGAGGTTTCCGGCGGGAGGATGATATGCTGCGGACACGGCCGGCGAAACAGGTTACGGCGCCGTGCGCACGATGAAATCGTCCCGCCTCCCCGGCTTCGTCGCGCCTTTCGCGAAGAGCCGCACGGCTTTGTGCACGTACCAGGCCCGGAAGCGGCACATCCCGTCCTCGATGCAGATGGCGCGGAGAAGATCGTCGGCGTATTTACGGCTCGTTTCAGGGAGTCGGCCAGCCCTGATGAGCTGGTAGAGGGCGTCGTGGACCAGGGAGCCCCGCATGAAGGTTTTCGTGTCGATGCTCGGGCCGCTCGGCCCGTCCCAGGCGTAGAAGCGCGATATGGCGAGCCTGCCGTCCCCGCCGAGGCGCACGTAGGTTTCCAGGGGCGGCGGGGGCTCCAGGATCTCTTCCGGGGGGCGGATCTCAATGCCGATCACGTAGTCGTTCAGGAGCTGGTACTTGTAGCGCCTGATGTCCCGGTATGTTATCATCTTTCGCACGTGCGTATCCTCCTCGGCCGGTGATTTTCTTCTCCCTGCCCGGACCCGGTGGCCGGCCTGACGCCAGGGGGCGTCGCGTTTCACGACGGTCAGTCGCCGGCGATATCGTCAATCATCCGGCGGAGATCGTCGAAGGTGTAGGGCTTTTTCAGCACGCCGCTGAACCCGAACTCGCGGTAATTGCTCAGGACCTCGTCGGGGGAGTAGCCGCTCGAAACGATGATCCGCGCGCCCGGATCGAAGGCGCGCAGCTCCTTCGCAGCGTCCCCGCCCCCCTTTCCGCCGGGTATGGTGAGATCGCTGATCACCAGGTCAAACTTCTCCCCGCGCCCCGCGGCGTCGACGTATTCCCGGACAAGGTCATCGCCGTTTCGTACCCTGGCGACCGTGAACCCGAGGCGCGACAGCATCGCCTCCAGGATGTCCAGTATCGACTCCTCGTCATCCATGATGATCGCCTTCATGGAATAGCGTTTCACCGGCGGCTCCGGCGGCGACTCCGGCGCCACCGACTCGGTGCCGGAGTAGGGAAGATGGATGGTAAAGGTGGTCCCTTTCCCCGGCGCGGACCTGAAATCGATGGTGCCCCGGTGTTTGATCACGATGGAGTAGGCCGTGGCCAGCCCCAGGCCGGTCCCCCGCTCCTTGGTCGAATAGTAGGGAGTGAAAATCCTCTCCTGGTCCTCGGGGCTGATCCCCGAGCCGGAATCGCTGATCTCGATCCGGAGATAGGTCCCCGGGGGAAGCTTGGCCGCGACGGGATCCCCCCTGCGTCCCGGCACGAGGTCGACGGTACCGGCGCGCACCGTGATGGTCCCGCCGTCGGGCATGGCCTGGCGGGCGTTGATGAAGAGGTTGTTCAGGGTCTGGTAGATCTGCGCCGCGTCAATATCGATGGGGGGCAGGTCCGGCTGGAAATGGGTCTTCCCCGTGCAGTTCGAGCCGTGGAGCACGAAGTTCATGGATTCCAGGATAAGCGGCTCGATCTGCTGTGATTTCTTGACCGGCGTTCCGCCCCTGGAAAAGGTCATGAGCTGTCCGGTGATGCCCGTGGCGCGGCGTACTGATTGTTCCATTTTTTCAAGCATATCCTTCTGATCGGGGGAATGGCCAGGCTCCATCTGCATGAGGTTGATGTAGCCGAGGAGGTTCATCAGGATATTGTTGAAATCATGGGCTATTCCACCGGCGAGGAGGGAAATGGATTCGACCTGCTCCTTCCTCATCCGCTCGTTTTCAAGGGCGCGCTGTGCCGTGATGTCCTCCATGATGACGATGATGCGCCCCTCCTCGATATTCAGCACCCTGAAGGCCACGTCCATTGTCTCGCCGGCCCTGTTGGTGAGGGTGTACACTTCAGGGGAATCCTGGATGTCCCTTTTCTCGCGGAGGAGTGTGTTCCATTTTTCTATGATCGATCTCCTGTATTCCTCGTCGGGGTACATCGTGACAAACCAGGTCGCGGCGTCGGGGATATCCTCCATGGTATAACCGTAGGCTTCGGTGAATTGCGGGTTGACGTATTCGAAGGTCCCGTCGGCGGCGGCGATGACCAGGGGGAAGGGAGCCTTTTCCGTGAACCGTTTGAATTTCGCCAGGTTCTGGGTGAGCTCCCTCGTTTTTTCCCTCACCCTCCTGCGCAGGGTATAGGACCAGAGCGCCAGGGCCAGCACGGTGCCGAGGAGGCCCAGGAGGAAGGGCATGATCTTCTTTATAGTGATGGAAGGCCGGATGACGTCCCCGCCGTACCATTTCTCGAAAATGGCGCGGTATTCACCCCTCCGGCGGAGGGCCGCGAGGGCTTCATTAATATCCATCAATAAACGCCTGTTGTCCCGCTGAACGGCGATGGCGAAGGGTTTCACGTCGACCACCCTGCCGATGACCTTGATGTCGCGGTATTCCCCGGTCTGAAGGTAGTAGCGGGCGATGTGATACTGGCCGAAGAAGGCGAAGACCTCGCCGCGGGACAGCAGCTCGAGGGCCTCGGGGACCGTGTCAACCGCCAGGATGTGAACTCCCGGGTGCTTCTCCATGAGGTGCGCGTGGGAGGCGAACCCCCGGATCACCGCCACGGTATGGTTATGGAGATGGTCGAGGGAGGATATCCCGAACGTGGTTTCCTTGACGAAGATCCGCCAGGTGATTTTCAGGATCGGAGAGCTGAACGAGAAATCGCGGTGCCGTTCCGGCGTGTCCAGGGCGAACATGATATCGAGACGGCCGCTCCGCACCGATTCAATGACCTCCGTCCAGGGAAGGAAGTGAAAACGGATGTGGAACCCCGCCTCGTCGGCAACCGCCTTGATGATGTCGACGTTGAACCCCATGGGGGATCCGTCCCTCTGGAACTCCATGGGCGCCGCGTTGCGGTCAATCCCCACGTTTAAGATCCTCCCCGGCTGGCCCGTGACGGCGGGGAGGCGCGTTCCCGCCGGAATGACGGGTTTGTTCCCGCTCCATGCTTCAAAGGGGAATGTGATAAGGACAACGGCTATGATGACATTACCGTACTTCATGCGTTCCTCATGCAATTGCACGCCCGGGGGACGGGAGTGAGGCAGCCGGCCCCCCTGCCGCCGGGCCGTTCAGCTGCAGATGTTTCCGCAGTGGGCGCATTTCACCGTGTCGCCCTCGTAGTAGATTCCCTCCAGGGACGCGCCGCAGGCGGGGCAGTGTTTAGGAATGATAGGCGCGGCGTCGTCGATGCAGAACTCACCCGTGGTGCGGTCTGTTCTTCCCGTCACGAGCCCCTCCTTCATGGCGGCGAGGAGCATCTCTTCGGCCTCGTGGGGCGGCAGGGCCGACTTCTGGCCGAGCGTCTCCATGGATATCCGCCGGTACGACCTGGCCAGCTGGACGATCTGGAATATCTTTTTTCTCCGGTACGCGCGCCCTCTCGCCTTTTTCACCATGAACGCGCCGGGGGCGATGAAGATAAGGGAAACGATCGCGAGGGCCCGCCCCGCCTCGTAGTGGCGCGGATCGCCCTCGATCCACATGGCGAAGCCGATAAGAAAGAGTAATCCGCCGAAGAACAGTGACGCGTACCCGAATGTCTTCAGCAGTATTTCCCCGGTGCGACGTTCCATGCCGTTCCCTGTGCCCCTTATTTTCAGACTTATCGGAAGCCGCGCAGGCTCCGCAAGCCCGGTAAATAATAATTCCGGAACGCGTGAAAAAGACAAGTAAAATTCTGGATCCCCCCTGCCCCCCTTGGTAAGGGGGGTGGCGCGCAGCGCCGGGGGGATTCGTGCCCCCCGATACTTTGTTGACAAAACCCCGTCAATGGCCGAAGGTCGGGCATATTGCCTCGCCGGAGGGGGTTGCCATGAAGCTTTCACGCTACGCCGCCAGGAGGATGCAGCTCCTGGCGATTCCCGCCCTGGCGGGGGCGCTTATCGGCCCGGGCGTGGCCACCCTTATATCCCCGCGGCCCACGGTCTACACGGCGCTCCAGGGCATGATCTGCGGACTCACCATCGGGGTCACGGTCTTTTACCTGGAGTACTTCGTCCTCGACCGCATACGCAAATACTCCATCGGCCTCATCATCCTCTCGCGGACCCTCATCTACAGCGTGGTCATCGTGCTCTCCTACATCCTGTCGAACATCATCGTGTTTCCCGTGGATACACTTCTCTATGACATCAGGACGTACCTGGCCCCGGCCTTCATCGCCGCCGTCGTCTCGATCCTCACGATAATGCTCTTCATCAACGTCAACCGCCTCCTGGGCCAGAAGGCCTTCATCAGGCTCCTGGTGGGGCTCTACCACCGCCCCGTGACGGAGAGGCGCATATTCATGTTCCTGGACCTCGCCTCCTCCACCTCCCTGGCGGAGGAGATGGGCGACCGGGCCTTCCACTCCTTCCTGAACGATTTCTTCTTCGACGCCACGCGGCCCATCGTGGAGTGCAAGGGGGAGATCTACAAGTACGTGGGCGACGAGATCATCGTGACCTGGACGATGAAGAACGGCATCCGGAAGGGGAACTGCATCGAGTGCTTTTTCCTGATCGAGGAGGCCGTGGCCAGGTCGGCGGCCCGCTACCGGGAGAAGTACGGCAGCGTGCCGCGCTTCGCCGCCGGTGTCCATTGCGGGAAGACCGTCATCGGCGAGATGGGGGACTACAAGCGCGAGGTGGCCTTCCTGGGCGACGCCGTGAACACCACGGCGCGGATCCAGGGGGAATGCAGGCAACGGGAACGATGCCTCATCGTGTCCGGTGATCTGAAGGACGAGGTCACGGCCGGCGGCTTCGCAGGTCACGCCTTCGAAAGCCTTGGCGCCATGGTCCTCCGGGGGAAGAAGCGCGAGGTGGAACTCTACAGCGTGACCAGGGTGGAAGATCCCCCCCCGGCCCCCCCTTTATAAGGGGGGGAGAATGAAATCGCAGCGACTGCCATACAAGCCATTCATTGCATGAAGAACCTCCCTTATCAAGGGGGGTGGCGCGCAGCGCCGGGGGGATATCCCCCCAAAAAAGTCTGGACGAACCATCATGACCGGGTACAATTGCGGCGGGAAAGGAAAGGCACGCGGCGGTTATTACGCAATGGTACCGCGCGTATTCCATGCCGGTTCGGGAGAACGAGGTCGACGCCATTGAAGAAATATTCGGAATTGCCGCGCCCCTACCGTAACCTCAGGATCTCGTTCATCCTTCTTTTCGGGGTGCTCTTATCCGGTGTCGCGGGCTTCCATTTCATCGAGGGAATGTCGTTCTTCGACAGCCTCTACATGACCGTCATCACCATCAGTACCGTGGGATTCCAGGAGGTGACGCCCCTCGGCACAAGCGGCCGCATACTGACCATGCTGATCATCAGCACGGGCATCATGATCGGCGCCTACACCCTGGGGACGCTCCTAAGGCTGTTGATCGAGGGGGAAATACAGAAAACGTTCGGGAGGCGGAAAGTGGAGAGGATGATCTCGTCGCTCAAGGACCACTACATCATCTGCGGCTACGGGAGGATCGGGAAGCTGATCGCGCGGGAGCTCCGCGCCGCCGCCGCGGATTTCGTCGTTGTTGAAAACGATCTCGCTGCCCTGGAGGCCCTGCAGAAAGACGGTTTCCTTTTCATCGCCATGGACGCCACCTCGGAGGAGGCCCTCATGGCAGCGGGAATCGAGCGGGCGAAGGCCATCGTCACGGCGCTGCCCTCCGACGCGGAGAACGTCTTCATCACCCTGACGGCCCGGGGTATCAGGCCCGACATTTACATCCTGGCCCGGGCCTCGGAAGAGTCGTCGGTGGTGAAGCTGAAGCGCGCCGGGGCGACCCGCGTCGATCTTCCCTACGCCATGGGTGGCAAGCGGATGGCCCACGCCCTCATCCGCCCCGCCGTGGGGGACTTCATCGACCTTGCCATCATGGACGCGGACAGGGAACTGGGCCTGGGCATGGAGCAGGTGCCGGTGAAGCCGGGCTCGGGCCTTATCGGCAAGGACCTGGTGGCGAGCAACATCCGTAAGGACTACGGCGTGATCATCGTGGCGATCAAGAAGCACAGCGGAAGAATGATCTTCAACCCCGCCCCCGCGGAGGTCCTGGAGGAGAACGACATCCTCGTGGTGCTGGGCAGGAAGGACGACCTCGCCCGGATGGACCGCGCGGTACTGGTCTGAGAATTCTCCTGGCTCCCCCTTTATAAGCGGCCCCCCCTTGTTAAGGGGGGAAAATGAAATCGTAGCGACTGCCATGCAAGCCATTCATTGCATGCAGAACCCCCTTATTGAAGTGGGTGGCACGTCTTGCCCTGAGCGACTTGTGCTGAGCGAAGTCGAAGCAAGCCGAAGGGAGCGCCGGGG
>CAZKPR010000018.1:0-1901 GCA_964554685.1 uncultured Leptospirales bacterium
AGGAAGTCTGGTCGAGATACCCCTCGGCGGTCTGTATGAACGACATCCCGTCCTCGGTGTTTCTCTCGGCCTGCCGCAGTCCCTGTATCTGCGTCCGCATCTTTTCGGACACAGCCAGTCCCGAGGCATCATCGCCCGACTTGTTGATCCTCAATCCGGAAGAGAGCTTCTCCATGTTCGACTGGATCTCCCAATCCCGGAACTTGAGCGACCGGTTGGCATTGATCGCGCTCATGTTGTGGTTAATGATCATTGTACACTCCTTTGTTCGCTAGTATTCTGGCTTCCCTGCCATCCGGGCCCCGAGGGCGACGGAACACCGGATGAATACCACCAGTGTAAAGGGCTGAAGCCCATGGCAACAGCCGGGATGGATGGGACCGGTCTCCGCGTGTGGGCGCACGCATGGCCGGACCACCCAATCCAGAATAGCCTTCCCAGTTGAAACGTTTTCAAAGATCTCGACAGGTAAAGGGGGACACCAGTCCCTAATCGAATTTTCGCCACCTTTGGTGACGGAATTGAGGGAAATGGGGGGCTATTAAAGGCAATTAGAGGTGATTATTTCAATATAATGAATAAAATCATCATATTATATCTATATGATGATTTTTTTGAAAATTTATCGATTTTTTCAACAAAGACCGAAATTTTGACTTTCAGGAGAAAATCAGGACCCTGCTGACCCGACAGGCGCCGGGTCTTCGCGGTACCGCACCGTCACAGCAGCTTCCTCAGGTTCTTTTCCACGACCTGACCGATTATCCCGTTTCTCCCGAGCCCTTCGGTAATCGCGGCAAGGTGGGCCGCCGTTTCGTCGCCCTGGGCCCGGATATTATCCTGGCATCTGCGGAACATGTTCCATATCTCGGCGACCTGTTCCTCCCGCTTGCCGTTGGTCTTGAAGAGCTCCACGCTGTAGGCGTTCAATTCCACGAGGTTCTCGATGGAATCGACGGCGGTGTTGTACAGGATCGACATTTCCCGGAAGAAGGCGCGCGCCCCTGGACCGGGGATTTCGCCCCCGCGGCCCCCTTCAATGAAGTCCCTGACCTTTTTGTATTCCTCAATTTCAACGGAGAGGACCGGGGAAAGCTGGGCCATGTCCTCGATGTTCCGCCTGTTCTGACCGGACCTTTCGTCGATGGTCTTCTGCGTGTCACCGGCGTCAATCCTCGCCTCGGCGGCAGCCTTCTTCAGCTCTTCAAGGGCGGGGGACGCCACCGCCAGGGCCCCCATGAGCGATTCCTCGGCCTTCAATTCACCCACAATCTCATCGGCGATGCCCGCGATACCCCCGGCATCACCAGCCTCGAGGACACTGTTCGCCCTCCGGTAAAGATCATCCCCGGTTCCGCAGCCGTTCGCGGTGGCCAGGACATTCAGACTGGCGACGCTTTCAGTCATCCTGCGCCCCGCGTCGCCCAGGCGCTCGAGGAACTCCGGTGTCCCCGCGATGCGCCTGCCGATGAGCTTGTTGATGAGGATCACCCTGTTGTGGCGGTCCAGGATACGCCGTATGAGCCCCAGGGCGTTCTGTATGGACTCGGAAAGCATGAGTATCCTGTACTTGAGCCTCTTCTCCGTTGCCGGGTCTATTCCCCCGCGGTCACGCAGCCCCGCGACAACTTCCTTCTGCCGGGTGATATTGGAATCGAGGACGGAACAGGCGTTGTGCATGGTGTTCAGCTGGTCGCGGAGCATCAGGTCGCCTTTCAAGGAGAGCTCGCACTTGATGGTGAACTTCTCCCCGAGCTCCACGGCGAGATCGACGAATTTTTTCATGTCTGCGGCATCGGCCAGGATGCGCGTCACCATTTCCGACAACTCCGAGGAAAAGGCGCACATGCGTCGTATATCGGAGGTTATTGTTTCAATCTTCTTTGCGTCCATCTCATGGC
>CAZKPR010000018.1:1911-31365 GCA_964554685.1 uncultured Leptospirales bacterium
CCTGTTTGCGTTAACCATTTCGGCAAAAACCAGGGTAATTGGCACATTGGTGGTTTTTAGGTTGTTTTTTTTTAAATATTATTTTCGTCCATAACATGGCCACGGTCGTTTTCGGGGGAGTGCGTACAAAACACCCATCCCCGGATTACGTCAAACACTAATTGTCCAAAAAAGGTTGACAGGCCCCGCTCACCGGCCTAGCATACAGCCCACGCGAACACCCGCCGGGACATCACCAGGAGAGGCCCGATGAGACAGAGTGTCGATTCCATCATCGAAAAAAAGCGCGCCGGGGAGAAAATCACCGTTCTTACCGCCTATGATTACACCTTCGCGCCGATCGTCGACGCGGCGGGGATTGACATTATCCTCGTGGGGGACTCCCTCGCCAACGTGATCCTGGGGATGGAATCCACTACCGAGGTCACCCTCGACGAGATGATCCAGCACAGCAGTGCCGTGGTGAAGGGATCCGAGCGCGCGATGGTGGTCGGAGATATGCCCTACTGCGCCTACCAGGAAAACCCCGCCGACGCCCTTCCCTCGGCGCGGCGCTTCACGGAGGAGGCGGGGTGCGGCGCCGTGAAACTCGAGTGGTGCCCCCACGCCCTGGATGTCACCGCGCGAATCGTCGGACATTCGATCCCCGTCATGGGGCATATCGGCTTCACCCCCCAGACGGCGGACAAGCTCGGGGGCTCCATCGTCCAGGGCAGGGACTTTGAAACGGCGCGAAGGCTCGTCGACCAGGCCAGGGCCTTCCAGGATGCGGGCTGTTTCAGCATCGTCCTTGAATGCGTGCCGTGGCAGATCGCCAGGGTGATCACCGAGACCCTGACGATCCCCACCATCGGCATCGGCGCAGGTCCCCACTGCGACGGCCAGGTCCTCGTCCTCAACGACATGCTGGGGCTCTTCAAGCGCTTCAGGCCCAAATTCGTCAGGGTTTTCGCCGACCTCTACGATGCCGCCCTGGCGGGCATTGAGGCCTATGCCGGGGAAGTGCGCGCGGGAACCTTCCCATCGGAGAAGGAGAGCTTTTCAATGAAAGAGGAAGAATTCCGCAGATTCATGGAATCGCTTTCCGGCAAAGGAGATTGACGCGACGGGACCTCAGCAATCCTCCCTTACGGCGAGAAAAAAAAAGACTGCTCTCAGGCAGTCCGCGGCTAGAAGATTGTTGGGGGGGGGTATGAAACATTGTTGTTTGGGTAACACATTCATCCACTTCTGTTTCAAGGTGAAGAATTGTGCCCCGTACCCCTGAGAGCAGTTGTTGTTCGGTCTCTCATGCCCATGGTTCCACAAGCTTGCGCTCATGGTCATGCGCTATAATTGACTTTCAATGAATATAATATACACCATCATTGTTTCACTTAGCAATACCTGAAATCGCTTTTTTGCCGGGCGGGAAAACCCCTATTGTCATGTAAGGGTTTTCCCTTACATGATCGCGCCCCGGGAGGGCTCGGTGGTTCTCATCGGTAGGCGCCGCCGCTCTGCCGCCATTCCACGGCGAAGCGGGACAATTCCCCTGAGTTTTTCAACTTCAGCTTCTCTATGATGCGGGAGCGGTAGGTCTCGACGGTTTTCACGCTCAGCGAAAGCTCCTCCGCGATGTGGCGATTTGAATAACCGCGCCCGATGAACTGGAAGACGTCCATCTCCCGATTGGTGAGGCTGTCAAGGGGAGACTCACGTGGCTCCGATGCCGTGAGGAGCTTGCCGAGAAGGCGCTCCTTCATCTCGTCGCTCAGGTAGATCTTTCCCGCCAGGATCTCCCGGAGGGCGCCGACGACCATTTCCATGGATTCGCTTTTCATGATGTAGCCGCGCGCCCCGGCGCGGATCGCCCGTTCCGCGTAGATGTTTTCATCGTGCATTGAAAGGAGCAGGACGGGGATGTTGAAGCGTTCCTTGACAACGGCGGTGAGCTCTATGCCGCCCGTGCCCCTGAGGGACAGGTCGACGATGATGATATCGGGATCGAGCTTGTTGATGAGGCGCACCGCGCTCTCGGCATCCTCGGCATCCCCGCATACAAGGAAGTCCTCTTCGCCGTTGATGAAGGCCGCGAGGCCCTGGCGCACAACGGGATGATCGT
Organism: uncultured Leptospirales bacterium; assembly: GCA_964554685.1. Taxonomy (GTDB): domain Bacteria; phylum Spirochaetota; class UBA4802; order UBA4802; family UBA5550; genus RBG-16-49-21. The sequence continues at coordinate 4,016 of CAZKPR010000018.1, forward strand.
CGACGATAAAGACCTTTTTTTTCATGTCCATGATTGCATGGCCCGGCACAGCCGCAGCGGAGGGCCCGGCCGATTCCCCGGCGCCGGCCGTGACCATGAAATAACCCTTTCCTCACGGGACGCTGTCAAGGTTTTTTTCACCTTCCCGGGGCTTCCACACGCAGCAGACCGTCGTTCCCCGCGTGTCGTTCCGGTACACGGAGAACGAGGCGCCGACGGCCCCGGCGCGGTACTCCATTATTCTCAATCCCATTCCCCTCTTCAATTCCATGCCATCGGGTATTCCCACCCCGTTGTCCGAGACGATGAGACGAATGCCGCCGTCCTTTTTCTCGAGCCTCACCGTGATTTCCGTCGCCCGCCCATGGCTGAGGGCGTTGCTTATCGATTCCTGGACGATGTAGTGAAACTGCGTTTCCACCGTGCCGTCGTCGATCACAAGGGCGGGATCATAGACCATCGAACAGGAAACGGGGTAGACTTCCTGCACCGACCTGGTGAGACGCTCCAGGGACGCCGCGAGCTCCCCCGCCTCGATCTAGAGGGGGGATATCCCGCTCGCCAGCATCCGGGTATGCTCCCGGGCGTTTCCAAGAAGGTTGAAAATCGACCTGGCTTCCTCAGCCTCGGGAAGCCCTTTGTTCGCCAGCTTTCTCACCAGGGATTCACAGAGGAAACCGGTCCCGGCCAGGATCTGCCCCAGGTCGTCATGGAGGTCGCGCCCGATGCGCTGCTGCTCCCTGATGGTGATCTCCAGGAGCTGGCGCTCCAGGCTCTTGCGCTCCGATATGTCGGTAAAGACCATGACGGTCCCGGCATGGCGCCGCCGGTCGTCGAAGAGGGCCTGGGAGGAGACGATGGCATGGATCTTCTCGCCCGTCCGGGATTCAAGGGCGATCTCGGGTCCCTCCTTCACGCCCCGGTCCTTCCCCCGTATCTCCCTGATGAAGCGCCCGCGGTCTTCATCGGTCACGAAGCGCGTTATCGTCTTTCCGATGATCTCCTCCCGGCGGTACCCCAGCATCTCGCGGAAACGCTCGTTGATGAAGGTGATCAGGCCGCTCTCGTCCTCCTGGACGAGCCCGTCGTTCATCGCCTCGACGAGCATCCGGTACTGCTCCTCGCTCCTCCGCAGGGCCTCCCGCGCCAGCTGGCGCGCCGTGGTGTCCCTGATCACGCCGTGGAGCATCATGAGGCCCCCCACGGGGACCACCGTGAGGGTGATCTCCACCGGCACCTCCGACCCGTCCAGGCGGAGATGGGTCCAGTCGAAGCTGAGACTTCCGCACTCCTGCGCCGTGGCGATGATCGATTTCATCCTCGCCGCGGAGGACATCTCACCCGGCTGGAATTCCGTTGAAAGCTCAACCGGGGTTTTTCCGAGTATGTCATCCTTCCCGGCCGCGCCCATGAGGTGCACGGCGGCCATGTTGCAGTCAACGTACCGGTCGCCGTCAATGAGCACCTGGGCGTCGGCGGATTCCTCGAAGAAAACCCGGAACTTCTCCTCGCTGCTTTTCAGCTTTTTTTCCATCTGGTGACGGTAGAGGGCGAATTCCACGGCGATGTGGAGTTCGCTGATATTCACGGGCTTCACGAGAAAGCCGTAGGGGTCCGTCCCCTTCGCCCTCCGCACCGTGTCGGGATCGGTGTAGGCGGTGAGGTAGATGACCGGTATGCCGTGGATCGAGACAAGGTTGCGGGCCGCGTCAATGCCGTCGACACCGCCTCCCAGCCTGATGTCCATCAGGATGAGATCCGGCCTCGATTCGGCGAGGCGCTGCTCGAGCTCCTCGGAGAAGGCCAGGAGGGGCGTCTCGTATCCATGGATCGAGAGGCTCTTCTGGAGAAACTTACCCGATATCGCGTCGTCTTCCACGATCAGGATGAGGGGTTTACGCATGCGCCGCCTCCCGGTTGCGCGTGGGAATCCCCGCCCCGGCCGGGGCGGCGGAGGTTAAATATGCAGAAAGCAGCGTTCCAGTGTCGCCATGAGGGCGATGCCGTGTTCGTTCGCGGCCTCGATGACCAGGGCGTCGTTCATCGAGCCGGCCGGCCATACCACGGCGGTGACTCCCTCCCGGGCGACGGCGTCGATGCTGTCGCGCTGGGGAAAGAATCCGTCCGATGACATGACCGCGCCCTTCAGGCCATGGCCCTTTTTCAGGGCCTTGTCGATCGCCTGCTCCACCGCGCCGATCCGCTCCTGCTCGCCGGTCCCCACCGCGATGGCGGCGCCGTCCCTGACGAAGACGATGCCGTTGGAACGGACGTTGATATTCACGTACCAGGCCGTGAGGCAGTCGTCGAGCTCGCGTTCCGTGGGGCGGCGCGCCACGACGAAATCCTTTCCCCCGTTTTTCGCCGGGTCCGAGTTGGGGATCATCGGGTCCACGATGAAATCGGCGGCTGACCGTATCCTGGTGAGGTAGGGCACCTCCACGGCGATGGAACCGTCAACGAGGTTGCGAATATTGAGGAAGCCCTCAATGTCGTCGCCGACGAACCGGGGTATCCGTTCCACCAGGGGCGCCTTCACCACCCGCAGCGAATTATTGAGCTTCTTGGTGCCCTCGTTTCTCCTGAGCACCTCCAGGGCCTCGGGGGAAAAGTCGGGGGCGATGACCCCCTCCACGAAGGTCTCCATGACGGCCTCCGCCGTCGGGGCGTCGACCGCGACGTTGAATCCCACGATGGAACCGAAGGCGCTCCGGCTGTCGCAGTCCCGTGCGATCCGGTAGATGGCATCGAGTGTCTCGCCGGCGGTTTCCACCTTGAACCCGCAGGGGTTTACGTGCTTCATCACCGCGCAGGAGGGCCTGTTGAAGAACTTGAGTATGGAGAGGGCCTGGCTCATGTCCTGGATGTTGGTGAGGGAGAGGCCCTCCTTGCCCCCCTTCAGCATTTCAAGGCTCCCCACGGAAAGGTCTTTCCCCGAGGCCGGGGCATAGGCGGCAAAGGGCTGGTGCGGGTTGGTGCCGTACCGTAGGGCGTAGGGCACCTTCTTGAGTGGAAAAGCGCGGTCCCCCAGCACGATCTTCGCCTCCCCGGGAAAATCGCTCGCGATGGCCTTTTTATAGGCGTCCTTGAAAGATGATACATCCGTTGCCATGATACGCTCCCATGAATAATATGCACGCTTCACACCGGCCGCCGCCCCGCGTCGCAGGGGCGACCGGGTCTCCGGCCCGGGATCCCCCGGGCCGTATTCTACGGTAATTCACGCGGCGAGCCGGGCGTTCCCGCGCCGCAGAACCCGCCGCGTCACTTGTGGCGGTTCTTGATGGCGAACTTGACCTTGCCCGCGGTGTCGCGGTACACCACGGCGACTCCCACGCGAAAATCATCCCCGCCCTTCGGCGGCGCCAGGGCCTTGTAGAGCGCCGCAGCCGCCTCGCGGGGCGTGGCGTGCTCGATATCGATCTCTATCGGCTCTCCCCTGAAGGCGGGAAGGGGATCCACGTTCGCGCCGCTGTAGGTGGCGATGAGGCGCCCCTTGCCGGGGACCTTCGGCATCTCGAAATAGGAGCGGGATACCTCGCCGCTTTCAGAACGCCTGATCACGGAGAGTGCGGCGCTGTCGCAGAGGCAGCCGCTGATCCGGGGCGTGAAATTCGGATCGTCGGGCTCGTAGTCCCACGTGCCCAGGGCGTTGCCCATGACGGCGATCGGCGAAGCCCCCTTCTTGAAATGGGGCGGCATGTCCTCGGTTTGCTTCCCGTTGCTGACGGCGATCCACTTCCAGCGCCCCACCATGATGGCGGGATACACGAGCAGCTCAGGGTTGCCGCCCTGAAGGGACCCCTCGTCCAGGGGCTTTACCAAAACGTTGCGTTTTTCCCTCACGAGGCGCCGCGCCTGGCTCGAAGAGCTCCGCCCCGTCACGGCGTACATCACCACACCGTCCCCCGCCGGGCTGGTGCCGAGGATGATAATGCGGCCTGGATACACCATCTGCGATACTATTCCGATGCCCTTTTCCATGTGTCACTCCTTGCCAAGAATTTTAACCCGTCTCCCCTCGATCCTGAGCCTTCCCTCGCAAATAAGCCGTATCGCTTCGGGAAGCGCCTGATGCTCTATTTTCAGCCCCCGCTCGCGGAAGCTTTCAAGCGTGTCGTTCTCTTCAATCGGGTTGGCCCGCTGCAGAATGATCGGGCCCGTGTCGCATCCCTCGTCCACGAAGTGGACGGTGCACCCGCTCACCTTCACCCCGTACCGCCACGCGTCCCCGTAGCCGTCGGTCCCCGGGAAACTGGGAAGAAGCGCGGGGTGTATGTTGATGATCCTGTCACGGTACCGGTCGATCATCCCCTTCGTCAGGAGGCGCATGTAACCGGCCAGGACGACAAGCTCAACCCGAAACCGCTCCAGTATCTCCGCAATGGCGTCCTCGTGGGAGTCCCGCGAAGAATGCGCCTTTGGATCAATGAAGAAGGACGGAATCCCGTGACGCTTCGCCCGTTCGAGACCGAAGGCCCCCTCCCTGTCCGATATGACGCAGGCGACGACGGCGGGAATCGAGCCCGATTCGCACCTGTCAATGATCGACTGCAGGTTCGTGCCCGATCCTGACACCAGCACGGCGATTACGGTTTTTTTCATTTTACCCTGAGCCCCGCCCGGCCTTCGCTGCCCCACCGGGGCCCACCAGGAACGCGATGTATGACCGCCCTGATCATCACCCATGTCAGGGCATCTGTCAAGATTATTTCACCCGATGAGTTTCAGAAATTCCTCCCGGGTCCTGATGTCGCTCCGGAAGATCCCGCGCACCACGGAGGTGACCGTGCGCGAGCCTGGCTTGGACACGCCCCTCATCTCCATGCAGAGGTGCCGGGCGCTCACCACCACCGCCGCTCCCTTGGGCCTGACGTGGGTCATCACGGCATCGGCGATCTCGGTGGCAAGGTGCTCCTGCACCTGGAGGCGCTTGCTGAAAACGTCGACGATCCTGGCGAGCTTGCTCAACCCCACGATCCGCCCGTCCCCGGGAATGTAGCCGATGTGACAGACCCCGAAGAACGGAAGGATATGGTGCTCGCACATCGAGTAAAAATGTATGTCCTTCACCACGACCATCTCGTCGTGCTCGAGCTCGTGGGTCTTCCCGAGTATGTTACCCGCGTCTTCCCTGTCGCCGCCGAATATCTCCTCGTACATCCGGGCGACGCGGAGTGGCGTGCCCTGGAGTCCCGGCCGCTCAGGGTCCTCGCCGATCGCTTCGAGTATGTCGTGCACTGCCCTGATTATCTTTTCCGAATCCACGGCGGCATCCTCCTCAACCGGCCCTGTCCACTCGCCGGATCCGACACTACTACCGCTCATGACCGGATATTTCAATAAAAAAACACCCGCCGGCACGGTTTGCTATTGACAGCGGGGCCGGGCGACGTTATACGAAAGAGCGACTCCCGCATGACAGCGGCCAAGACACCGCGGGGGGACGCGGGAATCTTCAATTCAGCAATGTCCGGGGCCGTGAGAGTCGCACCGACGCGGGAGAAGCGCCACAGCCCCTGATTTCCGGCATGAATCACGAGGGGTACGGCATGAACCGCCCGGAAAAAGAGAACCGCCCGTCACCGGCAGCGTGCAGTGACCGGCCCGCTGCCCAGGGTTCGAGGATGCCCCGGGCGATTGCGCGGGTGCTCTTCATCCTCGTGGCGCTCTCCCCCCTCCCCTCCTGGAGCGCAGGGCCGGGAACCCCCCTCGTCCTGACCGGGGAACAAGGGAGGTATCCACTGGGCCGCCACATGGCGATACTGGCGGACGAATCGGGCGCGCTGACGATCGCCGAGGCATCCTCCCCCGCCATGGCATCGAGGTACGTTCCCTCGGACCTCGACGTGCCGAGCTTCGGGTTCAATTCAACCGCCTACTGGGCCCGCGTGGACCTGGCAAGCCGGCTGGGCCGCCCGGCGGAATGGTTCCTTGAGCTCGATTATCCGCACATGGATATCTTCGAAGTCTACTACACCGACGGGGAGGGGAAGCGGACGGTGAAGCGGTCGGGAGACACCCGCCCGTTCCGCGAGCGGGAGCTTGACTACCGCAACTTCGTGTTCACGGTGCCGGTTGCCACCGGGGGAAAAAGCACCCTCTACCTCCACTTCGCCGGCTCCTGCGCGAAGCAGTTTCCCGTCATCCTCTGGTCCCCCGGCGCGTTCGCGGAAAAAGTCATGGAAGAGAAGTTTGTCCTGGGGATATACTACGGGATCATCCTGGTCATGATCGCGTACAACCTGATCATATTCCTTTTCATACGGGACCGGAGCTACCTCCTCTACGTTGTATATATCTGCTCCTACGGCCTTGTGCAGCTGGCCTACAACGGCATGGCCTACAGGTATCTCTGGCCGTCGCTCCCCGCGTGGCACACCATCAGCCTCCCCTTCCTCATAGGCATGGCGATTTTCTGGATGTCGATTTTTTCCCGAAGCTTTCTCCATGCCCGCGATTATTCCCGCGTCGTAAACGGCGCGCTCCTGTCCATCACCGGCATCGGGCTTCTTATCATGATCTTCTCCGTGCTCGGGGACTACCTCGTCGCCATCACCGGTTCGATGGTGCTGATGATCGCGGCGTCCTTCGTGATCCTCTTCTCGGCGCTGACCTGCATGCGGCGCGGATACCGGCCCGCCCGTTTCTTCCTCACGGCCTGGATCATGTTCCTGGCGGGGATGCTCCTCATCGCCCTGAACAAGCTGAACATCCTTCCCGCGATGTTCCTCACCGAGTACGCGATCCAGATCGGCTCCGCCCTGGAGGTGACCCTGATCTCCGTGGCGCTGGCCGACAGGATAAACATGGCCAACCAGGAAAAGAAGGACGCGCAGGCGGCGACGATCCAGGCCCAGGAAAAATACAAGCTCCTGGTCGAGGGCTCGGACGATATCATCTTCTCCCTGGACGACAGGCTGAACCTCATCACGGCGAACCAGGCCATCATGGAGCATCTCAAGATAAGCCCCCAGGCCGCCGCGGGAATGAACCTGACGGACCTGATCTACGACGCGACACCGGATGCGGCGGTGAGCAAGAGGATCCTCCGCATGAAGCTTGATGAATTCGCCGCCTCGCGGGAACCCCTGGGTTTCCGGGCGATGTTCACCTCCTCCATCGCCTCGGAGCCCAAAGAGCTGGACGTGCGCCTCCAGTACATACACATCGAGGGCAAGAACGAGATACTGGGGAAGGCCGCGAGCGTGGAAGAGGACGCGCTCATCCAGAGCATCGAGCGCGAAAGCCAGGAATACCGCATCGGCAACTACATCATGTCCGCCGAAGAGGTGACGCATCGGATCACGCGGGCCCTCAGGAAGCATCTGAGCGTGAAGCAGACAAACCTGGTCAGGATAGCCCTTCGCGAGATCATCATCAACGCCATCGAGCATGGGAACCTCGATATCTCCTTCGACGAAAAGACCGATGCCATCATGACCGACACCTACTTCGAATTCATCGCCCGGCGGCGCCAGGACCCGAAATACCGCGACCGGAGGGTCAGGATCAGGTACTCCATCAACGACAGCCGGGCGGCCTATATCATTTCCGACGAGGGAAGCGGCTTCGACCATTCGCGCGTCCCCGTCGACGCTTCCTCCAGGGCGAACAGGGAGCTCCTGGCCCACGGAAGGGGCATTACAATGGCGCGAAGCATCTTTGATGTCGTATTCTATACCAAGAAGGGCACCGAGGCCGTCCTGGTGAAGCATCTCACCGACGGAAAATAAATAATTGTTGTGCCGAGACCACAGCCCTTCGTTAACCCCACGGGGACGCCCGGAACGCGTCCCCCGCGGCGCCCGGCCGTGAACAACCGCTACCGGAGGTGGCATCCGTGTCCGAACAAGCAGTGATTCTCCTGAGCGGGGGTATCGATTCGGCGACAACCGCCGCCATCGCCGCCTCCCGGGGATTGAGCCTTCACGCGATCACCTTTTCCTACGGCCAGAGGCATCGCATCGAAATACGATCGGCGAGAAAACTGGCGCGCTCCCTGGGCGTCCGCGATCACGTCATTATCGCCATCCCCGCCGGAATCTTCAGCTCCGCCCTTACCGGCGGGAAAGGCGAGGTCCCCAAGGGACGTACCATCGGCGAAGAGATACCCGCGACCTACGTGCCGGCGCGGAACATACTCTTTCTGTCGTACGCCCTTGCCTGGGGGGAATCGATCGGCGCGCGCCGCATCTTTATCGGAGCCACCGCCGTCGACTACAGCGGGTACCCCGACTGCAGGCCCGGTTTTTTCCGGGCATTCCAGGAAATGTCCGACCTCGGCACCCGGGCCGGGGTGGAAGGCAGGGGAATCACCATCGAAACGCCCCTCATCGATCTCACCAAGGGGGAGATCATACGCAGGGGAACGGAACTGGGCGTTGACTACTCCCTTACCCTGAGCTGCTACGACCCCGACCGGAGGGGCCGCGCCTGCGGTGCCTGCGACAGCTGCGTGCTGCGCCGCAGGGGGTTCGCCGAGGCCGGGGTTGCCGATCCCACCCGCTACGCCGCGACCCCGCGGTGACCGGATGAGGGCCATCGCCGGAGCGCCCCCCGTGACTCCTTATCTTCTCATTGACCTCCTCTTCCCCTCGCGCTGCGTCGCCTGCGGCTCCCCGGTCACGGCGCGCCGTAACCACCTCTGCGGGGAATGCGCCGGGGAGATCGCGCCCCTCAGGGGGGAGTGCCCCGTGTGTTCCGGGGCCGTCGAGAACGGACTCTGTCTCATCTGCGGCGACCGGCACTGGTACCCGGGGCGCAGCATCATCGTCTCCGAATACCGGGGAGTCATGAAATCGGTCATCGGGGCGCTCAAGTTCGACGGCCTGCGCGGCTGTCACCGCATCCTCGCTCCCCTGGCCCTGGAATCCCTCGCGCGGAGCGGCATTCTCCCCGATCTCGTGACCTGGGTGCCGATGAACGCCCGGAAGCGCTGGAAGCGCGGGTTCAACCAGTCGGAGCTCATCGCCCGCCATATCGCCGCGCGCAGGGGCCTTCCCGCGCGGGAGCTCATCGTCGAAATGCGCAACTCCCCCACGCAGCGCGAACTGGGCCTCCGGGGACGATTGCTCAGCTGTCATGGCCGTTACCGTCCGCGCCGGGGACTGCGCCTCGGGGGTAAGGCCGTTTTGCTTGTTGACGACGTCTTTACCACGGGGGCCACGATCAACGAGTGCGCCCGCCTGCTTCTCGAGGCGGGGTCGCGGGAGATATTTTCCCTGGCGATGGCCCGCGCGGACATAAAAAGACTTGAAATGTTTTGAAATCTATTTCTCTATGGATTAACCGGCGATATGGCGGATACCCCTGTTGCCTTCACGCCGCCACGGATCGCACGGTACTATCGGTTTATCGCATGATCGTCAAAACATCGCGGCCCCGCGCAGCGCCGGTGCAGTGAGGGTGTAAGCCTTCCGTTATCCCCGGGGCGTCGTATCGTGAACAGAGCACGGACGGGATGACACCAACCGAAGGGAGAGAGGGAGATGAAAAGAAAGTCAACGGATACGGTTGAAATTCTTATCCTGGACGGACGCATCGACCAGGAGGGCTCGGAAGAGCTCGAGGCGGTGCTCCAGGAATGCCTTGACATGGGCAAGAACAACATCCTCATCGATCTGATGGACGTAAAACACATCTGCAGCTCCGCCCTCGGAGTTCTGGTGGCCATAAAGCGCAAGATCAAGGACAATGAAGGGGACATCAAGCTCGTCATGGTGAACGACAACCTGCTCCGCCTTTTCGAGACCACCATGCTCGACAAGGTTTTCGAGATATTCGAATCCCAGCGAGAGTGCCTCTCGACGTTCGACTGACAGCGCCGCGTCATGCCCAAAGAGCTGAAGCAGATACTCGCGCCGATAGGGGAACACCTCGAACGCGTCGAGGATGCGATCCTGGAGCGCCTTTCCACGGGCATTCCCGTCATTGACGAAAGCGCGCGCCACCTCTTCCTCGGGGGCGGGAAGAGAATCAGGGCGTCCCTGGTGATACTCTGCAGCGGCCTCCGGGGCGATATCCCCGGCGGGATCATCGAGCTCGCCGCCGCCACGGAAATCGTCCACTCCGCGTCCCTCATCCACGACGACATCATCGACCAGGCCCTGCTGCGGCGGGGGAACATAACCGTCCCCAGGAAGTGGGGCAACAAGATCGCGGTCCTTGCCGGTGATTACATGTATTCCGTGGCGCTCACCACGGCCATCCAGGACGGCGACCCCGCGATTTTCCCCCTCATGGTGAACGGCACGAAGGACATGGTCATGGGGGAACTCTGCCAGATCCAGTATTCCGCCATTGAGAGCGCCGTGCGGGAGCACTACCTCACCATCGTGGAGCTGAAAACCGCGCGCTTCATGGGATCCTGCGCCAGGCTCGGCGCGGTGAAATCGGGCCTCGACCCCGGCGAGTGCGAGGACCTCTACAATTTCGGCCTGAACCTCGGATTCGCCTTCCAGATCATCGACGACACCCTCGACGTGGTGCAGGACACCGACGAAGTGGGAAAAGACGTGGGGAGCGATTTCAAGGACGGGAAGATAACCCTCCCCTTCATACGGCTCATAGAGACGGGTAGCGGTGACGACCGGGCCCTCCTGGTCAATTACAAGGACAATCCAGAACCGTATACATGGCGCGCCATCAGGGCCCGCCTTATCGAGACCGGCGCCATCGATTACTCGGTCCGGTACGCCGCGGACCATATCGATCGCGCCCGGGAGATACTGATGCGCTTCCCCGACTCCCCCTTCAGGACGATTCTCCTGGAACTTTCCGATTTCCTGCTCCGCCGCACCAACTGAAACCGGCAATGGATCCCGCCACGCCCCTTCCGGGGTGACGGGCCGGAATAATTTTTAAAAAATTCAGTTGTATTAATTTCAACGCCCGGTATAGTTGTTACCGGACAACAGGAAAGGGACGGGCACGCAACCCATGATGACAAAAGAAAAGGAAGAACTCCTGGAACATTACAATCGCGGCCTGGCGGCGTACAAGCGAAGGAACTGGGACGAGGCGATCGGGCACTTCAAAAAGGCCCTCGATACCGTTCCCGGCGACGGGCCTTCGGAGGAATACCTCAAGCGGTGCACCGCGTACAGGGAAAATCCTCCCGGCGAAGGCTGGGACGGCGTGTTTGTCATGACGACCAAATAACATTCATCGGGCACAGGCAATGACAAAGAAAGTGATACAGATCAACAAGAATCCCGTCTACGACTTCGGGATGGTCACCACGGTCTTCAACAAGGATACCGAGTTCTCCGGCGACCTCTCCTTTAAGAAGTCCCTCCAGATCAACGGCCTCTTCGAGGGTGAGATATCCTCGGGGGGCTTCCTGGTCATCGGGGAAGGCGCGGTCGTGAGGGCGAACATCAAGGCGAAGACCGTGATCCTCATGGGCACCGTGCACGGCAATATCGAGGCCCTTTCGCGGCTGGAAATTCACGGAACGGGAAGGCTGTATGGCAATATCCGCACCGCGAAGCTCCAGATCGCGGACGGCGTGGTGTTCGAGGGCAAGTGCGAAATGATCAAGGGCGAAACGCGAAAAACGGAAAAAGAGCCGGAAGACAGGGAAACCGTGAATCCACCGAAGGAAGAAGCCGCCGGCGAGTAATACCGGACGCGTGCCATGCAACCCCACGAAGCGGACTTTTACGAGAAACTCGACCGGGGTCTCCTCCGCTGCCGTCTCTGCCCCCACAACTGCGTAATCGGTCCCGGGTCCCGCGGCACCTGCGGAGTCCGGGTGAACCGCGACGGCGCGCTCATCACGGAAATTTACGGGCGCGTCACCGCCATCGCCATGGACCCCGTGGAGAAAAAACCCCTCTACCACTTCCACCCCGGCGGAAGGATCCTTTCCATCGGCACGAAGGGGTGCAACATGAAATGCCCCTACTGCCAGAATTGGAACATCTCCCAGGACACCTCGGCCCGCACGTCCTATCACGAACCGGGGGAGATCGTCGCCATGGCCCTCGGGGAGGACTCGATGGGAATCGCCTACACCTATTCCGAGCCTGTCATCTGGCATGAATACGTGCGCGACACGGCGGTGCTGGCCGGGGAAAAGGGGCTCGCCAACGTGCTGGTCACCAACGGCTTCATCAACCCCGAACCGCTCGAGAAGCTCCTTGAATGCGTTGACGCGATGAACATCGACCTGAAAACCTTCCGCGATGAAACCTACCGCACGGTGCAGAAAGCGCGGATCGCCCCGGTCCTCGAAACGATCACGACGGCGCACCGCCGGGGTGTCCATATCGAACTCACCACCCTGATCGTCACGGGAATGAACGACGACATGGCCGAAATGCGGGACATCATCGCGTTCATCGCGTCCCTTGACGCCGGGATTCCCTGGCACATCTCGCGGTATTATCCGAGCTACCGGTACCAGGCCCCCCAGACCGAGCTGGAATTCATGAAACGCGTGCACGAAGAGGCCTCGGGAAAACTGAGGTTCGTCTACTCCGGCAACGTTCCCTCGTCTTCCGGGGGTCAGGATACCCTGTGCCCCTCCTGCGGAGCGGCGGTGATACGAAGAGCGGGTTACCATGTGCGCGTCGAGGGACTCGACGGAAGCGCCTGCGCCGCCTGCGGCTTCGACCTTGGAATCGTTCGCTGACCCGGGTGTCCACCGCCGATCAGCGCGCCAGATGGCGCTCTTCGAATTCAGCCCGGGTCATTAACGTGAAAAAGCGGTCAAGGCGTGCGGTGACAAATATCCGGTAGATGAGATCGCTCAGGTCGCACATAACCAGCGAGACGTCCCGTTCCCTTACGAACTTGAAGAATTTCACGAGAAACCCGATTGCCGAGGAATCGATGGACTTGAGCTTCTCGCAGTAGAGGGCGATGAGGGAGGCCCCCCGCATCTCTTCCTTCATCAGTGCTTTTTCCGCGGTCGCGATGGTGTCGATATTGAAGGAACCGGCGAGGTGGATCACGACGATATCACCGGTACGTTCCACCCTTACTTCCATACCACTACATCCCCATCCGTCAGTTTTCGCGCCCCCGGGCGCGCGGCCATGGAGGCTGCCATTTCACCTTGCCGGAGTGGCGCGGTTCCTGCCCTTGAAGCGAAAAAGCGGGGCCCCGGGGGGGCGCCGCTTCTCGTCTCTTCGAATTGCTGGAACGCGCTATTCCGCGGAGTGCGCCGCCTCCCCGCCATGGCCATGCTTCTCTGCATGGGGGAAGAGGGGCAGATACTTCGCGCACCACATGTAGATCATCCCCATGACGGAGAGACCGCCGAGGAAAATGAACCATTCCTGGATGGTCGGGTTGTACGCCGAGAACTCCCTCCAGGGAAAATTGGGCACCGACGAGCCGTTGAGCACCACGATGAGCTTGTCCGTCGACATCGCCAGGACGCCGCTCACGAGCCCGATGAGGAAGGTCTTCTCCTTCTCGCGGTTTTTCCTTACCGCCAGCATGGCGATCGCCGTCGCGGCGAAGAGAAACTGGAGCACCAGCATCCAGAGCCCGTAGTACCCGCCCTGGAGGCCGAGGTAGCTCCTGTCGAAGAGAGGCACCCAGTATTTCGCCATGAGGATCACGTCGATAAGGCGCGCGGCGAAATAGAAGATGAACATGATGCCGGAAATCTTGGCGATGGAATGGAACGTCTCGGCGGGAACGACCTCTTTTTTCAGGACCTTCCCGGCCAGGTAGGCCCAGAGGGCCATGAAGGAAGTGCCCCCGGCCGTCGCGCCGATGATCACCACGAAGAAGTAGATATGGTGCGGCCTGAACCAGATTGCCTTGCCGTAGAGGCTGTCCCACATCCCGCCGCCCAGGGAGCCCTGGTGGAAGAATGAAAGGAAGGTGCCCGCCGCGGCAAAGATCCACATGATCATATGGAGATAATGCCCGAACCTGTTCAGGAGAGGAACCCTATCGAGCACCTTGTGCTTCAGCGCCACGGGGAACAGCTCCACGCAGAGTATCAGGAAGTAGAAGGTAAGGCACCAGACAACTTCGGTCAGCATCGAGATCGGCATGAGCCCGGGTCCCCAGTTCGGGTAGGTGTAGCCGAACCATGCCCGGAGGGGCTGGCCGATATCGAAGACGAGGAACACGAAGGTGAACAGGTAGCAGAGAAAGCCTATCAGCACCGTCGAGTTGATGATGGGAGCGAGCTTGTCGTTCCTGAAGATATAGAGGAGGAATCCCGTCGTGAAGGCGCCGCCTCCCAGGGAGACCAGGCCCAGGTCTCCGATGATCCACTGGCCGAATGGATAGAGATTGCTCATGTCGGTGTAGCCAAGGCCCCAGAAGAGGATCTGCACGGCGAATATCATGAACATCAGGGTTAAAAACGCCATGACCGCCAGTGCGACCCGAATATTCCGGGAATAACTCATGTATTCATCGAGCAGGTATTTCGTCACCTTGTTCCTGCCCAGGAGGTTCCTTACGGGAGCGAGTACCGCGTCAAGGGTGTCGAATACTTTTTCCACAGTCATTCTCCTTCATTTGGTTTGTCGAGGCGGTCATTTCACTTGAACTTCTGCATGTCCTTGATCCATTTCTTGCTCGTCAGATAATAGACCTTCGGATTCGGAAAATTCTTTACGCTCTTCATTTTTTCCTGTGTCTTCTCGTCCTTTTCGTCTATGGAATGGACCAGGCGGAACTCCCTCCCCTTCTCCCTGTCGAGGAGCTGGCGCAGTTCCGAATTCGGGTCGTTCAAATCACCGAAGACCATTGCGTTGGTGGGGCACGCCGCCACGCAGGCCGGCGTGTAGGTTACCGCGTTGATGTCGAGCTCTCCCGCGGCGACGGCCCGGTCCCGCTCCCGCTTCCAGATGTGGCTGCAGAAGGTGCACTTCACCACGGTCCCCCGCGACGCGATGGAAACCTCGGGGTTCAGGGAGTTTTTAAAAGAGCCTTCGTAGCGGGGCTTCCACCAGTTGAAGACCCGGGCCTCGTAGGGGCAGGAGGCCTGGCAGTACCGGCATCCGATGCACCGGGACCAGATCTGGCTCACCACGCCGTCGTCACCCACGTCGGTGGCCACGACAGGGCACACGCTCACGCAGGGCGGCTTCGGGTTCTTCGGGTCGTTCCCCTCGCACTGCTGGCACATTTTTGGCATGTAGCAGACCTCGACGTCGGGATACTGCGCGTCGCGGTCGTTGGTCACTTTCATCAGCTCAAGGAAGGCCACGCGCTTCGGGAAATCGGAATCGTCCTCGAATATCGGCATGTTGTTCTCCTGGAAGCAGGCGAGGGAGCAGGCGCCGCATCCCGTGCACTTGTCCAGGTCTATTGCCATTCCCCATCTTCTATTCATTTTCATGTCGATAACCACCTTCTTTAGCTGAGTTTGACCCTGGTGAGCCACCAGTCAGCGGCCCCGGTCAGGGAATCAATGTCATTGGCCATGATCGTTTTCGGATTAACGCCCTTGTCACGGGCATACCGCGTGGAGGCCCGGTGGCCGAATCCCAGGGGAATCGCGATGACATCGGGGGCCACGGTGTCCGTGAGATTGACGCGGACGCTTCCGATCTCGCCCCGGGAGGATTCGATGCAGACCTTCTCCCCCTCGGAGACGCCCAGCCTCGACGCTGTCGCGCGGTTCATCTTCACCCAGAGCCTGCCGTCCGGGGTCAGGGTTTTCGGATCGATGATTTTCAGCACGTAGGGATAGGCCAGTCCGTCGCCGTCACCCACGTAGGGAAGCTCGACGGGAAGCAGTGAAAGCGAGTACTCTCCCGCCGCTTTCCCCATGCGGTCCAGCGCCTCCCGCAGTGCCGCCGCGTTGTAGGCGACGTTTCCACCGGGAACCGCCCCGCCGCGGGCCTTCACGAGATCGACGTATGACGCCCAGGGGAAATTACCCTTGATGGCGTCCACGCCCCGTGCGAGCCTGAGGAAGCAGTCTCCCGCGTGCATCGACTTCATGTAAGGCTTCATCGGCGCCGCTCCCGCCGAATTGTCCGCTTCTAGGAAGCTCAGGGAGGGCAGGACGTAGTCCGCGTACATCGCCGTGTCGTTCAGGAGGGGCGCCACTGAGACCACGAAGGCCTTTTGCATCTTCTCTTCCAGCAGGGCGCCGTACACGCTCTTGTAGACCGGGTCGGCCTCGTTCACGAAGAGCATGTCGAACTCGCCGTTCTTTATGAAATCGTCAAGGCCGGCGAAGGTTTTCCCGTTTTTCATCGACTCCGCCGCTTCGGCCGACATGGCCGGCGCGCCGAGCCCCTGGCTCTTCTTGAGGGTCACGGCCCTGGAGCCCGCCATGGCGTTGAGGGCGTAGACCGCCATGATCTCCGCGGCCGGTGAGGAAACGCCCCTGCCGCCGCGCCCGGCGACCGCCACGGGGTTCCTGGCCTTCGCGAAGGCCCCGGCCACCTCTTCTATGGTCTTTGCCGGAAGGCCCGTGAGCGATGCGGTCTTCTCAAGGGTGTACTCGTTCACCACGGCGGCCCAGTCGGCTCCGCCGGCGGCCCGTCCCCTCCGCTGGAGATAGTTGGCGATACCCAGGGCGAGGTGAAGCTCCGTGCCCGGTTTTATCGGAAGCCACCGGTCCGCCATGGAGGCGGTCCTGGTGCAGATCGCGTCGGCCTGGACCAGCGTGACCCCTTTCTTCTTCCATTCGACGAAGGATTTGTTGATGGAACAGGGGGACCCCCATCCTTCAAGGATCCTGGCCCCGAAGCTGAGTATGTAATCGCAGTTATTGAAATCGTACTCGAGGTACCCGCCCAGGGCGCCGCGGGTCACGGCATCGAGGGAGGGATCGTAGAAGGCGTTCGCGCTTCCCGCCGCGCGGACCATCCTCTCGAGAAGGGCCGCGGCCGGGTTGTCCTGCTTGCTCACGGCGGCGATGCGGGAGCCCTTCTTTTCGGTGATCAGCTTCTGCATGCGGCCGGCGATGTCCCCCAGGGCCTCCTCCCAGGTCACCTTCTCGAAGGCCGAGGCCTTCACCGTCCCCTTCTTTCCCGTCCGCTTCAGGGGCGCGTCAATTCTCTCGGGATGATACAGCAATTGCAGGGCGTTCTGGCTGAAGGGGCAGCCGCTGTTCGACGTCTCGATCTTGACGGCGCGGTCGCCGATCATGCGGATCGACATCTCGCATTTCTGCCTGCAGGCCTCGCACACGGTCTTGAGATATCCCTCGGGACCCCCGGCGGGACGATGCTGGTCCTGGGTCCATTCGACGAGCCACTGGAGTCCGAGGAAGGGGGCCCCGGAAAACACGTACCCGGTGAGGCCGCCGGCGATGACGCCACCGCCTATTTTCAGGAAATCCTTACGTTCGATTTTTTTCATGGATCAGTTCTCTCCTCTCGCAAGTTTCTTCAGATCAAACGATCAATCGTGGCATACCGCGCACTTATTGCTGAGATGCAGCGCCGTGTGGCAGTCCTCGCACTGGCTCATCAGCATCTTGCCCTTGATTTTCGCGGTGGTGGTGGACCCCGCCTTGTCGCCGTGGCACGATCCGCACCGCGCCTTCAACCTGCCGTCCTGGTATTGCGCGGTCATGACGACCTTGTGGCTGAAATAGACAAGGTCGGGCTGCTCCGCGTTGGATCCCCAGGGCCTGTCGGTATCCTTGTATTTGGAGAGATATCGCTTGGGACGGGGCGACATGGGTTCAAGATTGTCTAATGATCCATTGGGATCATGACAGGAGGTGCAGTCCCCCATGGTGGGAAGCCCCTTGAAGCGCCCGTTGTCATAATAGCCGTGACAGACGGTGCAGTCGTCCTTGCCAAGTCCGTTGGCGGGAAAATACTTTTCAAGGTGCGACTTGTGGTTGAAGGCCACCTGCTTCTCAGGGTGATTCGCCATGACGTAGTCACAGGCGTTCTGAGAAATGATGAAAGTAAAATAGAGAGCTACTACGAAGGGAATTCCGATAAACAGCGCTGTCCGTTTCACCAAGCTTCTCCTTTTTCTTAAAAAGTGAATAACTGTTAATCGAGTGCATTAAATAGTAAGCGATTGTCGAAATGCTCATATTTAATTCTTTTATATAATTTTGGCCTCACTATATATGTCAACAAAATTATGGTTTTTCCTTAATAATTGGCCTTATGAGCATGAAATATGCGCCCGGCTCCCGGGCGTATGTTTCATCGCGTCGCTGTTCATCAGTATACATCCCCGGGAAGTGGCGCTCAGGACAAACGGGCAAGTCTCTCCCTGACATGCCCCAGGGGATCCATGTCCGCTGCGGTTGAGTCGGTTGAAGCGATATCGACGGAAGGTTGCAGGGTTATGATGGAATCGTGCCTGTCCCTGACGCGGTACCTGGCCAGCATGGCGGAGATGGCATGCCCCATGCCCTTTGCCATCTTCATGTTCACATCCGAAAGGATCAGGGCGATATAATCATCATATCTACAGAGGGGACCTTTATTCTTAACGCAGTCCAGTAGTGCCGGGGCGATGAGCTTGATGACGCGATTTTTATCACCCTCATCAATCTGGACATTTTTATCAAAAAGTTCAACAAACATTATTGAAAAATGCGTGCCGTGGCTCTTCCACGACGCAAGGCATTCGTCATATTTAAAATGAAAATACGTTTTGCTGTGAAGCCCCGATGATGAATCAATCATGACATCATTCAGGGCGAGAAAATCATTCAGGTTTTTTACAATTCCCGCGGTTTCTTCCCTGATCATCTGGATCACGGGTCCCTGGAACGGTTCTTTGCCGGTTATCATTACCACCCCGAGAAATGATCCGTTATACATCAACGGCAGGAGGAGCCTGCTTCCATCCTCCAGGAGCATGGTGGCCCCCTCCCTGAGGGCCCCGCCCACGTCGTCATCCGGGTCGATGGTATCGAAACTCAGTGAATCGATCCTCATGAAGACGGCTCCCGTCAGCTCCATGGTCTTGATCAGTTTCCCCGATGCGTGTGATATGTACAGCGAGATGCTCCGGGAATCGCACAGGTCATGGATCTTTTTAAATTGCCCGTGGACAAACTCCACGAGGGATTCAGAGGCGACCCGGGAGGTATGCCGCGCGGCGCCACCCTGCGCATCGGCGATCGAGCCCTGGGACGCCCCGAGATCAATGGTGATGGGACCGGGCGCCGGCGCGCTTCGCAGCCTTCCGCTGTTAAGGGAAATATACAGGACGAGAGAGAGCATGACCGACACCACGACAAGAAGCGACAGCTCGAGGACCGTGCGTATGAGAATCGTATCGCTCATTCTATAGGGATACACCGCGAGGAGGTTGTAGTTTCCGATCTGAACAAGAAAGAGGTAGTACTTCCGCTGCGCCGCGTTTTCGCCGCCGTCATCAGGATAATACCTGACGGAGTAGGGCCGTTCCCGGGTGATGTTCAGGCTTTCGCGCGTAAAGTCCCTCAATAGCGCCTCGAAGAGATAGGATGACCGGATGAAGCGGGAATTCTTGCTTGATACGCGCACCGAGAGGGTATCATCGGTTATCGCCAGGAGGGCGATGTCCCCGTGCGCGGCATGCATCAGCTTCAGAAACCCTGAAAGATCGCGGGGGGAGAGGTCGGCGTCGCCGCGCTTTGCTTTTTTTTCATACGCCTTATACTCAGCGACCACTCGTTCCGTCGTCTTGCGATAGGACGCGATGATGTCTCTTTCAGTGTAGGTAAACCGTATGGAGAAATACGCGAACAGGCATAGTGCCAGGAACGCGGCGCCGAAAATCGCAGTTTTTACCTTGAGTCCCATGTATCGTACCTGCTGCCGAACGGGCGCGTTAGTACCTGCACGCACCCCGAAAAATCAGATTCTTCATTATGGAACCAGCTGAAAATCCTGTTCTTCCATTGAAAGTGCCCGGAAGGGAATATCCAGATCTGATTTTCAGGGGTCCCCTTAATACTTCGGATGATTTTTTCAATTACTATTGCGCAATTTTCCTTCTCACCCGGAGTTATTGGTTATTCCGTCTAAATTCTTGACATAATGAGGCATACCGGCAGAATGGAACTGTCGCGCGAACCCGCACCCCGCCCTCGCGGTGGGGCCTGCCGAGGGCTCCTCCCCCCGGACCCCTCCGTAACAAAGGGTGGTGCCGCGAATCCATTAACCAGCGCCGATT
Organism: uncultured Leptospirales bacterium; assembly: GCA_964554685.1. Taxonomy (GTDB): domain Bacteria; phylum Spirochaetota; class UBA4802; order UBA4802; family UBA5550; genus RBG-16-49-21. Next base: position 24,095 of record CAZKPR010000018.1, read on the forward strand.
CAGGGAGGAAAGAAATTGAAAAGAATGCGTCCGATCATTGCAATCATCGTCATGTCGTGCCTTGGCGCCCTGGCATGCTCCAAAACAGAAGATACATCCCGGGATGTCGAGGTTCCCGAGCTACCGGAAGGCTGCCGTACCGGCCAGTGCGTGGAGGGCCAGTTCGAAACCACCTACCGGCGCTTCGCCCTGGTCAGCGGCGACGGCGTCAAGCTCAGGAGCGGGGCCGGCCTGGAATCCCGCGTTATCGCGTTGCTGCCCCTCACGAGAAAAGTCATCGTGCTCCATGTCAATCCGGAGACCGTCACCATCGGCGGCCTGCCGGGTCGATGGGCCTACGTCAGGGACACCACGCAGCTGACCCGCGAGGGATGGGTATTCGATCATTTCCTGGCGTTTCCGGATAATTTCCGGAAGCCCGACTCATGGAAGGCGCGGGAAATCCGGGTGATCCTGGGCGATACCCTGTCGATCTTCCGATGCACACCCGACGGAAGGTTCAGCGGCACCCCCATCGGCAATGCCTCTCCCGGGGACAATCGTAAAAAGAGGGAAGAGATCCGGGGGGACATCCTCGAATACCGCTCCATTGTCTGGCTCAGGAACGACAGGCAGGACGATTACCCGATATTTTTCAGGAGGCTGGATACAACGAAACTGGGTCTTCCCGATCATTACCGCACCATTCGCGGAACCGTCATCATGAAATAACGGGCCGCCCCGGTCCCCCCGGGCAGCGGGCCTACAGCTTTGAAACGACGGCCACGAGGCCCTCGAGGACGCGCCTCATGGGTCCGGTGATTGAGAGCCGTTCCAGCGCGCGGGAGGACGACCGGATCCTCTCCCCGTGCATCCGTTTCGCCATGGCCAGGGAACCGCTTCCGGCGATCATCCCCCGTATCTCCTCGATGTCTCGCGCGCTCTTGGTTGTTCCTGAAAAAATGGTGATGAAGCGCTCACGCTCCCTCCCCCTGAGCAGCTCAATCGCGCCGCTGACGAGGAGCGTCATCTTCCCCTCCCGGATGTCGGAATCCGAGGGCTTGCCCGTGTGCTCCTCCATGCCGAACACACCCAGGATGTCATCCCGCACCTGGAAGGCGACCCCGAGGGGAAGGGCGAAATCCCGGATCCGTTTTCTCTCCCCCCGGGTATCGGCTCCCGCCAGGATGCACCCCAGGAGCATCGGGTAATGGACGGTGTAATGCGCGGTCTTCATCAGGCCGATCCGCAGGGCCGTTTCCCGGGGGCTCTTCGGCTTCTTCGACCCTGAATTCATGATGTCAAGTATCTGCCCCCAGGCCGTGATTTCCAGGGACCGGGCGAACTCTTTTAGAAAGGCCCCGGCGCGTCGGGACTCGATGCCGGCGTCACCGAGTATCTCCATGGCGTTCGCGATGAGGACGTCGCCGAGGATGAGGGCGATATCGTTGCCTATCAGGTCGTTATGCGAAGCTTTCGCGTAGCGATCGCGGCAGACGCGGTGAAGCGACTTCCCGCCGCGCCGGAGATCGGACCTGTCTATTATGTCGTCCTGGACGAGGAGAAAGGAGTGCATCAGTTCAAGGACCGAGGCAATTCTCGCAAGCCTGCCGGCGGGAATGTTCCCGCCGTAACCGACGCAGGAGGCGATCATGACGAGGGGGCGCACCCGCTTCCCGTCCCTCCCGCAGTATTCCCGGAGGAGGCCGTACATCTCGCCGATGAAGGGAAACTCCGCGCGGGTGATTTTCCCGTCAAAAAAACCGCGAATCGCCGCGTCGATTTTCCCTGCGTGCGCCCGGCTGAAACGCCGGAATGGATCGTCCGGTGATGGTCTCTTCCCCATGGTGCCCGTCCTTTGAGCGGGTCCCGCGACCCGACGAGTATGCGCCCCGCCGCAGCGTCGCGGGGACGGCGCGGGGCGTGAACGGCACAGGACCCCGCGTTCTCACCTGGCCGTGAAGGGCTCAGAATAGAGAGGCTCCTGGCCCTGCCGCGGGTGTATCCTGAACCGGTACCGCCGTCCCTCGACCATGACGGGATTGTACCAGCGCGCCTCGTACCGCGCATGGCCCTCTTTCTTCTTCGTGCCGCAGTGTATGATGGCGATGTCCGTTCCCGCGTCGTCCACGGGGACGCCCCCGACGGCCAGGGCGCGCCAGGTCTCGCCGTCTTCGCTTTCCTCGACGGAGACCAGGGGCCGGTGCAGCGCTATCGAACCGGGGGGAAGATCGCGCCAGCGGAAATGGCGGTAAGCCTCCTCGCTCTTCCGCCCGGCCTCAACGCTCCCCGGTTCGCCGAGGGCGGATTTTTTCACCGTTGCATCCGGACCCCCAGGTTCCGGGAAATAGTCCTTCATGATTTTCACGCTGAACGACCACCGCTCCGGTAGATTTCCCCCGCTCCCTTCGGGCAGGGCGGCCACCAGGCGCGCGGCATTGGCGCCGAGGAACCCCATGGTTCCGGGGCCATAAATGGTCTGCCCACCCTCGTAATACTGGAGTGAATACTCCTCCGGCGTGGTGCAGTAGCCCCAGTAGCCGTTCGCGGTGCTCACGACAACGGGCCTCAGGGCGCCGGGAAGGCCCGCTTTCTCCGCTCCCCGGCGGGCGCGCTCCGCGATGCGCCTTCCCGCCATGGTGGTCGCCTCGAAGGGAATGGGCAGCAGCACCATGTCGTCGATCTGCACGGCCTGGAGGAACAGGACATGGGGATATTCATTCAGGGGGAACACCTTGTGCTGCAGGGCGCCTCCCATGATCCTTTTCTTGCCCTGGCAGGTGTCCGTGCGAAAGCGCTTCGGCCATCCCGGGGCGAAGCCGGGAAGCCAGCTCAGCAGCCGGAAGGGACGGTCGCTCGCACCGGCCAGGGCGGCCTGCCCCGCGGCGGGTTCTTCGCAGAGGGATTCCCCGTCGACCTGCCGCTCCCCGTACACGTCCACCTCCATGGCGCGGTAGCGGACCAGGGGATCATCGCGCATCCGTTCGCCCAGGGACTGAAAAAGCTCCATCGCTTTCCCGGCGATACGCGCGCCGATCCGCCTCATCGCCGGGTACCCGAGCCGTTCCTTCTTTCCGTAATCGAAAGTGACGTCGCCGTTCACCTGGTTGGCGATGGCGTGGAGCGGGTCCTTCGCGTCGGGATAGCGCCGCCTGATGCCCCGCTCCACCTCGCGCTCCACGTAGGCCGCCACGTCCCCGTTGTAGAGCATGCCGGTGTCCTGGTTCGTCAGGTTCGGGTGTATGGAAAAACTGCTGAAGGCGCCGAGGGGCACCGCCGCGCCGGAAGGGGTGACGCGGTCAACGCGCAGCATGTAGAGATCGGCAGCGACCGCTTCCCTCTCCCCCGGCTCCGTTCCCCGGACCTCGATGTTCTTCCGGTACGCCGGGAGGCTGCGGTTCCTGTTCACGCCCTCGATCGTCGATGAGCCCGCGGCGATCCGCGCCGGGGACCTGGCCTCGTAGGCCCCGATGACCGCCCCGGCGATCCGCTCGGCCATGAACTCGTAGAGCCGGACCTGGAATCCGGGGACGTGGGAGGCCATCCTGTCGTAAAAGGCGTCCCCGAAAAAGTTTCCCTGGGCGGAGTGCGTGTGGGTCGCCGCCAGGACGAGGCCCCCCGCCTCGACATCGGTCCTGCCGGCCACGAGCTCGGCCACGCGATGGTGAAGGACGCGCGATCCCGAAAGGAGATCGAGCTGCACCAGGGCGACGGGCCGTCCCGACTTCGGCTTGAGATAGAGCGCCCGGGCGTAGAGGCGGGTGCGCACCCCCCTGGCGAAGCCCCCGTTCCGGGAGTGCCCCGCCATGGGCAGGCCCGGCGGCGGAGTGATATCTGCCCTGGCGGCCCCCGCAAGGAAGGAACCGGAGTTAACCGCGGGCAGCGGCGCGCGGTTCTCGACCTCGATGACGGAATACCGGTACGACGCGCATCCCAGGGCGAGCAAGGGAAGGATCAGTACCGCAACAGGAAATCCCCTCGACATGGCGCACCCCCTTTGTCCCCAATGGTCACGCGCCGCGCGTAAAAATCAACCATAAAACCGCGCGGCGCGGTGCGGATGAACGAAAGGCCGTGAATAGCGTTCCTCCCGGAAAAAAAAGTATTGCTAAATCCTGCTCCCGTTCATTCCCTGAAACCGCATCCGCGAAGCGCGCCCCGGAACACGCGGCGGCGCGCCGGCATCGCGGAACGACACGGGTTTTCCCGCGACGCACCGGTGGCAGCGCCCCGGGGTACGCGATAATTTTTTTTCGGAGGCGTGGCCCGCCCATGCTCGCCAAGCGCATCATACCCTGCCTCGACGTCGACAAGGGAAGGGTGGTAAAGGGAGTGAACTTCGTCAACCTGATCGACGCGGGCGACCCCGTCGAGAACGGCCGCTTCTACGACGCCGAGGGGGCCGACGAACTCGTATTCCTGGACATCACGGCCTCCTCGGACCGTCGCGACATCATCCTCGAGATGGTCAAGGGCGTGGCGGAAACGGTGCACATCCCCTTCACCGTGGGAGGAGGCATCAGGACCGTCGAAGACGTGCGGCTCATCCTGGAAAACGGCGCGGACAAGATATCCATCAACACCGCGGCGGTAAGGAACCCCTCCCTCATCACCGAGTCGGCGCACAGGTTCGGATCCCAGTGCATCCTCGTGGCCATCGACGCGAAGCGGAACGGGATCGGGGGCTGGACGGTGTACCTTGACGGCGGCCGGACGCCCACGGACATCGACGCCCTCGCCTGGGCCGCCAGGGTGGAAGAGCTGGGCGCGGGGGAGATACTGCTCACCAGCATGGACCGGGACGGCACGAAGCTGGGCTACGACCTCGAGCTCACCCGGCGTGTCGCCGACGCGGTGTCGATGCCGGTCATCGCGTCGGGTGGCGTCGGCACCATCGACCATATGTACGAGGGTCTCACCGCCGGGGGCGCCGACGCGGTCCTCGCGGCGTCCATCTTCCATTTCCGGGAAATATCGATCGCCGAGGTGAAGCGGGAGCTCATGTCGAGGGGGGTCCCGGTCCGCTATCCCTTCTAGGGCCGGGAAGGGCGGTCACGCGAATATGAGCACGATGGCCGCCACGAGGATAATGAGCAGCGCCACGAGGCCGACGATCATGATGATGCTCGCCTTCGATAGCCCGCCTTCCTCGCCCGTGGCCTCCATGTAGGAGGTGTCGATGGCCACCTTGATGTTATCCTCGAGCTCCTCGATTTTCACGTAGATCCCCTTGGCGACAATGGCGAAGATCGTGTAACCCCCGTCGCGGCGGTGCCGGATCGAGACGATGCGGCCCGTGATCGGCTTGATGCCGTCATCGTCGTAGGCGTTGAAGGCCTTCGCGACCTGGACGGCCCTCCTGTGGGTGTCGAGTATCTTGACCCGTATCCGGTCCCCCATGACGAGGAGGCTGATGTCCCTCCCGCTGATGGGGGAAAGGATCAGGCTGCCGTTCATGACCAGGCGTATGTCCTTCCCCTTGAGGGCCTCCGCGTCGTCGTCGAGATCGATCTGGATGTCGGGGTCCTCGCTCTTCCCCGCGCCGCTCTGGCTCCGGTAGTCCGCCGCCTTGCGGCTCGTGATGGAGGCGACCTCCATGTCGAGGGAGGATATGAGCTCCACGTCGACGCTCATGGACACGCTCTGGAGGCCCATCCGGTCCTGGACCACCTGCTGAAAAAGCCGGTTGATCTCCATGTCCCCCTGCTCCTCAACCAGGCGCTTCAGCTGTCCGGCGAAATTGATGTTGAAGGACGAGGTGAACACGGTCTTGAACTGCCTTCCCAGCACATCGTCATGGCCGTGGGTACCGATGAAATCCACGAGGTCCCGCTCGAAGGTCTTCCAGTCGATGCTGGTCCTGATGTCCTTCATCTCGAAATCGTCGGTGATGATGGCATAGACGCTGTTCAGGGTGAGGTAGTGCTGGTTCGAGAAGGCGATAAAGGCGCCGAAGGAGCTGGTCGAAGAGAAGCGGCCCTTGATGACGTAGACGTCCAGCAGGGTCCCGGCGATCATCTGCCGCGCCCGCTCCTCGTCGCCGTTGGTGTAGAAGAGGGCGATCTCGAGCTTCTTGGTGTAGTCCGTCAGCGATCCCGCCGCCTGGTCAAATGTTTCCGACATTCACCTACCATCCGTCGAGGCCGTGGATCCACGACGGCCCCGGGTGCACCAGATCATGGAAAGGGCCATTTTACAACGATTTTTTATTCAGACGACGCTATTCTCTGCTTCATGAGCACGCTTTTAACGCGGTAGAGAATGGTCCTGCGGTCTATGGGCTTGAGTATGAAATCGCTGACCCCGAGCTTGATGAGGTCGGCCATGACGCCCTTGGTCGTTTCATCGCTCACGAAGACCACCAGGGGGCGGTTGGGAATTTTCGCCAGCTCATGCATCAGGGCATACCCGTCGAGGATCGGCATGTCCAGCGTCGTGGTGATGAGGTCGATTTTTCCCTCGATCTTCCCGAGCTTGTCCAGGGCCTCCCGGCCGTTGCTCGCCGTCGCCACCACGTTATAACTTTCCGATTCGAATATCTGCACGATCTGCTTGCGGATAAAATCCTTGTTTTCGACGACCATCAGCTTGTAGGGCCTTCCCCCGGGCTTGAGGCCGTCAGGCTGTTTCGTGTTCAGACTCGGGAAATCACCTCTTCCCTTCATTTCCCCCTCCCTCCGATCGTGATTGCACGCGGTCTCTGCGGACGGTAGCGCTCCGGAAGGACGCGTCCGGACGCGGTAAACACGAAAATCAAAATGCCAAACTATCGAGAATGTTGTCAAGATTAATACCGGGAGGAAAATGCGCCCGGCCTCCCGGAGCGACGCGACGGTAATGCTCCCGCCGCACCCTTGAAGCATCGCACCAGGCTCCACGGCCGCCCTCTCGCCTGATTATTATTTAACTATCGTTAAATTATTGCAAAATGCTTGATTATTTTGCCTTCCCGAGCGATATAGTAACTATCAAAGGGAACATCCGGCCCTGCCCGACCGATTCCATCACGAGGAGCAAAGCCTTGAGCGCAGGCGTGGCGCACAGCTTCACCATCCACCCTCCCGACTACATGAAGGCGATCAACGAACGCGCCAATTTCTTCATTCAGTTCCCGAGCTTCACACCCGACGCGGAAGGAGCGGTCATAAAGGGAATTCACCGGTACCTCGAGCACTACAACATCGAGAAGTACAATAACAATAACAAAAAAAACTAAAGGAAAATTAACAAAACCGGGTTAAGGCCAACCATAACCCCCAAAAAATCCCCAAAAAGGGCAAAACAAACCCCCC
>CAZKPR010000018.1:31375-33574 GCA_964554685.1 uncultured Leptospirales bacterium
AGTACGTCAAGATCCAGATCATCAATATCGTCAAGGAACTGATCCACAACGCGGTGAAGGCCAACCTGAAGCGCCTCTACTTCCGCATCAAGGGACTCGACATCACGCGAACCGAGGACTATCGCGCGGGCATGGAGACCTTCAAGGAGGAGGCATTCAGCGGGGAACACAACGAATACACCGAGATGCTCGGCCGGTCCGGCATGGTGGTCCGCGTTTCCTTCAAGACGACGGAGGACTACCTCTACATCAGCGTGATCAACAACGTGCCGATACTCGACGCCGAGCTGTCGAAAATCAACGCCCGGATCAAGAAGGCCTACCGGTACCGCGACATCACCGAGGCCTTCGATGACGTGCTTGACGAATCCGAGGGAGCGGGCCTCGGGCTCATCATGGCCCTCATGATCTTCAAGAACATCGGCATGCCCCCGGGCTCCTTTAAGCTCTACAGGAAAGACGAACTCACCGTCGCCGCCATCGCCATTCCCCGGGAGATGGACCGGAGCAGGTTCCGCGTGCGCATCGCCGAAGAGATCCTCCGCGAGATCGACGACATACCGGCCTTCCCGGAAAACATCACGAGGATCCGGGGGCTCTGCTCCGATCCCGAGGCCGACATCAGGGAGATCGCCGGCGCCATCACCATGGACCCGGGGCTCACCACCTCCATTCTCAGGCTCGCCAACTCCGCAGGCTACATCACGAGCAAGAAAACGGAAACCATAGCGGAGGCCATCAAGATCATCGGTATGAAGGGGATCGGCACGCTCCTCCTCGCCACGGGGGTCCACAAGGTCCTCGACGGCCGCTACAAGCGCGCCGAGGCCTCGTGGATGGCCTCCTACAAACGCGCCGCCTACGCCCGCGCCATCTCGGTGGAAACCGGGAAAGGCGGGGAAGAGGACCACGCCTACCTTGGGGCGCTTCTCGCGGACATCGGGTATATCGTGATGCTCTCCCTGAAGCCGAAGCTCCTCCGGTCGCTCCAGGACCTCGCCGGGTTCAAGGGGATCAAGGATTCGAACCTCCTCGAGGAGATAAGCCTGGGCCTCTCCCACAGCTCCCTGGGGGCGATGATCATGCGGAAATGGAATTTCAACGAACCCATCGCGCAGATCGTCGAATTCCACCACCGTCCCCACATGGCACCCGCCCCGGTGAGGAACGCCGTGTTCATCGTGTATCTCGCCGACTGCATGATCGACATCGACGCCGGCCGGACACGCTACGAGTTCATCGACGAAGAGGTGACCGGCCACTTCAGGCTGAAGGACAGGGAATCCTTTGAAAAGCTCCGCGCCCTCCTCATGGAATCCTGCGCGAAGGACGATTCCACCGCCTGAACCGCCCCGCCCTCCCCCTCGCACGCCGCCGCCAACTATTATGGTTGACGATATCGCCGGCATCGATTATACTATTTATAATTTCGGGTATCGTTGCCGCCCCACACCCGCGGCATGACGGGGGCGCGCCGGGGCAGTACCGTACCGAAGCGTTACCGCCGGCGCGCGGGCCTGCAACGGCATTACCGGGGTACCGGACACAGGGAGGAACAGGATGGCACAGGCATCGAGGGAAGACCGCAAAAAAAAGGTGATCGACGCCCTGAACAGGGCGCGGGCCATGGAGCTCCAGGCGATCCACCAGTACATGAACCAGCACTACAACCTTGACGACATGGATTACGGCGAGCTGGCGAAAAACATCAAGCTGATCGCCATCGACGAGATGCGCCACGCCGAGGCCTTCGCGGAGCGGATCAAGGAGCTCGGGGGGGAGCCCACGACGGAGATGTCGGGCCCCGTGGAGAAGGGCCAGTCCGTGGAAGCGATCTATCCGGCCGATTCGAAGGCCGAGGACGACGCCATCATCGCCTATAACGCCTTTCTCCAGGTGTGCCTGGAGAACGGTGACAGCACCACGGCGAAGCTCTTCGAGACCGTGATCGACGAAGAGCAGGCGCACCTCAACTACTTCGACAACGTGAAGGACCATATCGAGAAGCTGGGGGCGAGCTACCTGGCGAGGATCGCGGGCACCTCGGCGTCGACGGGTCCCGCCACGAAGGGGTTCGTCCTGGGGGGAGAGGCCTGATCACGGCCCTCCCGTGGCCGCGGCCACCCCATGGCGGGGGGCCCCGGTCCCGGCAATAAATTACTTGACGAAAAACAATTTCCGGGGAGGCTACTCGCATAC
>CAZKPR010000019.1:0-9980 GCA_964554685.1 uncultured Leptospirales bacterium
TCAGACGTGTGCTCTTCCGATCTTACCGGATTCCCGATGAATACCGTTGCAATACCTATGATTCCCTCCATAAAAAAATGGGAGCCGTTGCCCGGGACTACACTCTTCCCCTCGGGTCGGGCATTGACCTTACTCCCCATGCGACCTCCGAGGAACACGCCCTCATGTAGGGATCGTAGGGACATCGGCCTGGTGTCGGATCGACAGGCGGGGTCCCCGAAATTAATTATTGACAGATGGGGACGCCGGCGGGTTGATGATACCCTACTTCCTGTACACGAGGTGAACCCATGCCGTTAGTGACCGATTATACCAAGCCTGAATACATCCACCGTCTCGAGGCGACAGATAAATTCAAGGCGATCGAGGAACTGGCCCTGGTCTTCAAGGGCACCGGCGTGTGCGACGACGTCGACAGCCTCATCCGGGCCCTCAAGGAGCGCGAAGAGATTATGAGCACCGGCATCGGCTTCGGCATCGCCATACCCCATGCCAAGATCAACACGATACGGGAGATGTCCTTCGCAATCGGGGTGTCAAGGGGAGGTATTGACTTCGACTCCATGGACGGCGAGCCGGTGCACCTGGTGATCCTTGTGGCGGCGGGTGAACGTCAGCACAAGGAGTACCTCCGTCTCCTGTCGAATATTATGTCGATCATCAAGAAGGACGGCGTGAAGGACAGGATTATCGCGTCGGACTCGAACGACGAGGTGATCGCCATACTCCATGAGAACGAGTGATTCGAGGCGCGCAATGGCGGACAAGGAACGGGAGTACGATTTTCACGGCATCGAGGCGAAATGGCAGGAACGCTGGGAGCGTTCGAAGGCCTTCATATCCCGGAGGGATCCTGCTAAAAGGAAATACTACATACTGGAGATGTTCCCCTATCCCTCGGGTCGACTTCACATGGGGCATGTCCGCAACTACACCATAGGCGACCTGGCGGCCCGATTTCTCACCATGAAGGGATACAACGTGTTTCATCCCATGGGCTGGGATTCCTTTGGTCTCCCGGCGGAGAACGCGGCGATCAAGAACAACATCCCCCCCGCCCGGTGGACCGCAGAGAACATCGACTCCATGAAGCGCCAGCTCAGGCGGATGGGGTTTTCCTACGACTGGACCAGGGAGATCGCCACCTACCGCCCGGGCTATTATCGGTGGAACCAGTGGATCTTCCTGAAAATGTACGAGAAGGGAATGGCCTACAAGAAGAAGGCCCCGGTCAACTGGTGCGAATCGTGCGGCACCGTGCTCGCCAACGAGCAGGCCGAGGGCGGCGTATGCTGGCGGTGCGAGGGAGAGGTCGAGCAGAAGGAGCTCGAGCAGTGGTTTTTCAAGATCACCGGGTACGCCGAGCGGCTCCTCGAGGGACACGGGGAGCTCGCTTCTCACTGGCCGGAGCAGGTGCTCACCATGCAGCGAAACTGGATCGGCCGCTCCACGGGGCTTCGCGTTAACTTCCGGCTCGAGAGCGGCGAGGACTTCCCCATCTACACCACCAGGCCCGACACCGTCTACGGTGTCACCTTCATGGTGATAGCCCCCGAGCATCCGCTCCTTGACAGGGTTACGGAGCCCGGGGTGCGGACGTTCATCGAGCGCTTCAGGTCCCAGTCGATGCTCGACCGGACGGGGGACGAGAAGGAAAAGGAAGGATGCGATACCGGCCTGAGAATAGTCAATCCCTTCAACGGGGAGATCGTGCCACTCTACGTGGGGAATTTCGTGCTCATGGAATACGGAACCGGCGCGATCATGGCGGTTCCCGCCCACGACACGCGCGACTTCGCCTTCGCGAAGAAATACGGCATACCGATACGCCTGGTCATCGATAATCCCGCCGCTCCCATAGAGGTGGAGATGATGAACGACGCCTACGTGGACGAGGGTGTCTGCGTCAATTCGGGCCCCTTCGACGGCGTTCCCAACCTCGAAGCGATAGAGAAGATCTCCGATTACGCGGAAGCCGAAGGTTTCGGGAACCGGGAGGTGAATTACCGTATCCGCGACTGGCTTATATCCCGGCAGCGCTACTGGGGCTGCCCAATCCCGATAATCTACTGCGATGCATGCGGCATCGTCCCGGTGCCGGAAAAGGATCTTCCCGTGATCCTTCCGGAGGAAGTCGACTTCAGGGGCGATTCCCATTCGCCCCTTTTGCACATGGAGGATTTCATCTCGGCGCCCTGCCCCTCCTGCGGGGCCCCGGCGCGACGCGAGACGGACACCATGGATACCTTCGTCGATTCTTCCTGGTACTACGCGAAATTCACCTCCCCCGATTCAAAGGCAATATTCGACACGGACGAAATCGCCTACTGGATGCCCGTTGATCATTATATCGGCGGCATCGAGCATGCCGTGCTCCATCTTCTCTACGCGCGCTTTTTCTCAATGGTCCTTCATGACATGGGGCTCCTGCCCACGGGTGAACCCTTCACCCGCCTCCTCACCCAGGGTATGGTGATCAAGGACGGCGCGAAGATGAGCAAGTCGAAAGGCAACGTGGTGGATCCGGACGCGATCATCGAGCGATACGGCGCCGATACCGTGCGCCTTTTCATGCTCTTCACGGCGCCGCCTCAAAAGCAGCTCGAATGGTCCGACAAGGGTGTCGAGGGATGCTTCAGGTTCATCGGAAGGGTATGGCGCCTCGTCACGCGGTACGCCGGCCTCTACGAGGCGGGGACCAGCGTTGAGGGAGATGGTCCGGGTGGCGAGCTCGGGAAGATACTTCGCGAACTCCACATGACGATACGGACGGTCACCCACGACATCGAGGAGCGGATGCAGTACAATACCGCGATAGCCCGCATGATGGAGCTCGTCAACGCCCTGTATCTGGTCGATGAAAAGGAATTCGCCACGCCGGACGGTAGGAGGGTTCTCTCTACGGTCTTCGACTCCCTCATTCCGATGCTCTCGCCGTTCATCCCCCATGCCGCTGCCGAGCTCTGGGAGGCCCTGGGCCATTCGACGGACCTCCACGCGCTTTCCTGGCCCACGTACGATGAATCCCTGGCGCGGCGCGATGAAATCGAAGTGGTCTTCCAGGTCAACGGAAAGATCAGGAGCAAGGAGATGGTCCGCGCCGATATCTCCCGTGATGATATGGAGAAGATGGCCCGGGAACATGAGAGAATACGGGACCATATCGAGGGGAAGAGCGTGAGGAAAGTGATCGTGGTCCCGGGCAAGCTGGTCAATATCGTGGTGCAGTAATATCCCTGCTTCCGACGCAGCCGGCTCATCTCCGGTGCCGCGGGGCGGAATGATTCAGGGAATCGATCGGAGCGACGGCATCAACGCGCCCTGTTTCACCCCGGTCTGGCCGCAATACGTTTCCCTCCGGTACAAGACGAATCCCCCGCTCTGCCTCTTCCTGACTGTCACGAAACCGCGGTTGATGTCGGAGAGGCGGAAAATCCCTTTTCAGGGACCTGTTTAGTGCTTGATTTTTCATTTTGAATGAAGATACTGCGGGGTACATTTCAACATGAGGGACCCGGTGATGGATAAAAGAAATGCTATCGTCGCGTTATCGGCCGTGGCCGCGGCAATTGTCCTGGCGATCATTGTGGTGGTCATCATGGCGGCAACGGCGCGCTACTCCTTCCTGATTCACGACGCCGCGGGAAAATACTACCGTGGACGATCGCTCGTCGTCCTGGGCGGGGTTCTGGTCTGCCGCCGGGAGGCCACGGCCCATCCCTCCAGGGCCGCCGCGCTCCGCGCCGCCGAGGAGCCGCGGAGCGTCACGTTTATGAAAATGCGCGGGATTAGGCATATCGAGATCATCGCCGACCCCGAAGAAGAGCCCCCGGAGGGATGGCAGCCGGCGATACGGGACTACCTCGGCGATTACACGATCAACGCGGCGGGGAACAACGGGCGCCTTTCGCTTCGCGCGGGAAAAGAGGGCGTGTACGGCACCATCAGGTTTCCCGACTGGGGGAAGGGGGCAACGGAGTACCTGCGGAACGTGAGGATCGCCAACGGCAGGATCTATTTCGTCCGGTCCGTGTCCACCAGGCAGGAACAGGCGCGCCTCGGGGCCAGCCGCACCTTCGTGCAGGTCTACCAGGGGGAGTACTACCGGAGCGGCACACGCATCAGGGGCTACTATACCGTCGATGGCATGAGGAAGCAGTGGGACGCGGTGAAGACAAGGTAAGAAGCCGCGGCAGGGCCCTGGGGGATGGAAGGCCCTACCTTGCCAGCCGGTTCATCGGGGTGAAACCCTTCACGTCGCTTCTTGAAGGGGCCAGCGTGGAATATCTGATCTTCGATGACGGATCGGAGTCCGCCCTGTTCCAAAAAAGGCCCGATCATTTTCGGCCTGGGGATGACGCCGTCCGGGTGGGGAAATGCCTGCAGGAGGGCGTGGAGGTCTATTTCGCTGAATACGGCATCAGGATCACTCCGAGCTTTCGTTCCCATCTCGTTTTTCTCTTCGATCATCATCCGACGTTTGAGGAACTCCTCGCTGCCGCCGACGACCTGGAGGGGCTTGTCGAGGAGGGCCTGGCGGGTGTGGATCCGGGCGATATTGTGAAGATGCAGTGAGAATCAGGACCATGGCAGGCACTGCGACGCGCGCCCGGGTCAGAAGACGTAGCTCCCCGAAAAGTAGAACAGGTAATTTTTTCTGAATTCCGAAAAATCCGAAGCCTTCTCGTTGAAGACGAAAGCACCCATGATCCCCGCGGAGAAATCGAGGTTTTCCATGGCGTTTACGCGCAGGAGGGGGCTCCAGAATATTCCCTGTCCCTGGATATCGCCGATGGTGAAGAACTCGCCCCGCACGAGGGGATGAAAGTCGTAACCGAGGGCCACGGCGCAGTAGTGCTGGTTGGTGGTCAGGGGGATGTTGGAAAGCAAGAGGTAGGTTTTCTGGTCCGTGGCGTTGACGCCCGTGTTGATGGAGGCCACTTTCAGGTCCCGGTTGAAGTTCAGGGCTTTCTGGTTGTAGAAGTACTCGACGAGAAAGTACACCCCGGCCTTGAATGTGTACTCGTAACCCGCGTTGGCCTGGAAAAAAAGTGAGCGCCTGCCGTCCCTTCCCGGGAGAAAATACCTGAGTTGGTACCAGGGGGAGTTGCGGTCAACATATGGTTCGTTCGCCTGGCTGGCAAGGACGGCACCGCGGAGCATGCCGTCCAGGACGATGGCCGCGAAATCAAAGCCCGCGACGCCGCGTCGGGAAACGTATCCTCCCAGGATGGCGATGTCGGCGTCCCGCACAGAGGTCTTAACCCGGGCGATATAGTTCTGGTCCCCCATGTTGAAGCGCTCGATCTTGTTGTTGCTTTTCTTGAAATCCACTACGGCGGTGATTTCCGTCGTGTCCCCCGGGTAGAAATCGAGCTTGATCGCGTCGGTTCCCTTTTGTTCGTCTCCCCCCTCCACGAAGGTGGGCGATATAGGATTGAGAATGTCCAGGGGGTTCCACAGCTTCCCGCTGCCGAAGCGTATCTGCTGCCTGCCGATGGTTCCCGTGAAGCCCTCCACGCTTACCTTGAGATAGGCGCGGTGGACCTTGATGCGGTACAACAGGTCGGTCCCCCGGTAGGGTTCCCAGTTGAGATCGAGGAAGTCGTTGTATTCCGGGGGCCTCCAGTACGCCGTGAAATCCTTGCTCTTCCCGTAGTTGCTCCAGATGAGCTCGTTGTCCAGGTCGATTCTGATCATAAGGATGTCGTCATAGAGGAATTCCGGCGAGAGCCTGATCCTGGTCAGGTCGGATGAGAGGTTCTTGCTCGACGTGACCAGGGGATCCTTCCCGATGAAGTTGTCCGTGCGGTGAAACAGATAGAGGTTTTTCGCCTCTCCCCGGAACGCAAACCGCGGCCCTCTTTCTTTGAACGAGGGCTCCTCTTCCCGTACTGCATCGGACGCGGAATCGGTCCCGGCATCGGACGAGGCGGCATCATCTTCCGCCGTTTCCTCGTTCAACTCGATTCTTTCGACGGGGACCTCGCGGGGCGGCAACTGGGCGATAAACACCGCCGGCGCCGCGATGAGGGCCGCGGGGGCCAGGATGCCCGCGGTGAAGGCGCGTATAAGGTCTTTCTTCATCATGGGATCGGTTCGCTATTTTCTCTTGAGGTTTCTGAGCGTGAACACCGAGTCGGGGATTCTCACGTTGAAGGCGATCTTTTTAATTATCATCTTCGTGTACTGGTTCTCACGGCCATCCCTGTCCAGCTTGTCGACGCTCACCATCTTGTACACCGTGGGGATGACGCGGTCGTGCATTTTTTTGAATTCGGAGCAGGTGAGAATTTTCTTCACGTTGCCCCGCTGGTCGAACAACTCCTGTCTCACCGGGAGATCGTCGGATACGCGGGCATAGTAGAGTATCTTGCCCCAGACAACGGCGGCGTTCGGCTTTGGGGTCAGGGCAATGACGTTGCACTCGTGGCCGTCCACGGTTTTTTTCCCGGCCAGGGAGTGGGTGTAATCCTCGAGGATGCTCGATTCCTTGACAATGTCGTCGTTGGTGAAATCCGAGCCCATCCATTCCTGGAGCATCATGGAGGGATGGATCTTGGTTTCCTTGCCCATGACGGGGTTGTAGTGCCACATGAGGCGCTCCCCGGAAATGAGGAGAAAGCGGTTTCCTCTCTCCTTTGCCGGTGCCGTGATCTCGGCGAAGGATTTCTTCGCGATGCGGTTGTCCCAGCTCCTCATCTGCAGGGTGCGGGTGAAGCGCCGTCCCTTGATGATGATTTCCATTTCGGCGATCTGGGTGTTTCCCCGTACCTTGCTGTCGGAGCTCCTGATGATGTCGTACGCCGTCCGGGGCGTTCCCACGGAAGGGAGCAGCACTGCCAGAGCCGCGGCCAGGCAGGTTCCCGCCATGCAATGTTTCATTTTTTTCTCCCTGCAGGCCGGCTCCGCGGGGAAACGCGTTTCCCGGCCGCTGTCTTTTTTTTCACGTCCGACGCGATCGTGCCGTCGTAGAGGCTGACGAGGCGCTCGGCGCGCTCCATGACCATTTGGTCGTGGGTGGAAAACACGAAGGTGATCTGTTTCCTGCGGTTGAGCTCGTGCATCAGGTCGAGAAGGTTCGCCCCGGTCTTCTGGTCGAGATTGGCCGTGGGCTCGTCGGCCAGGACCAGCTCAGGCTCCGACACGATAGCGCGGGCCACGGCGACACGCTGCTGCTGGCCCCCGGAGAGCTCGCGCGGGGGACGGTTGATCTCGGCTTTCAGTCCCACCTCTTCCAGGATCCTCCGTGAACGCGATCGTCGTTCCTCCTTCTCGACGCCCTGGAGCAGTAGTATATATTCCACGTTTTCAAGGGCCGTGAGGACCGGTATCAGGTTGTAGGCCTGGAAGATGAAGCCGATGTTGTTCAGGCGCATGTCGGAGAGCTCCCGGGGATTCATTGCCGTGATGTCCCGTCCCGCCACGTCAACTTCACCCGACGACGGGTTGTCAAGGCCGCCTATGATGTTGAGGAGGGTCGTCTTTCCCGAGCCGGAGGGTCCGGCTATGGCGATGAACTCGCCACGCTCCACGGTGAGACTGACGCGGCGCAGGGCCGGGATGGAGAGCCCGTTGGCTTCGTAGTTCTTGTCAAGATTTCGAACGGTGATGATGGCCATGGCCAGGTTCCTCCTGCAACGGCGCGGCGCCGCCGCTAAATGAAATGAAGCGCCTCAAGGGGCTTGATGCGTGCCGCCTTGACCGCCGGGTAAAGCGACGCGGTCACGGTGGTGACGAGAACGACCGCCACGGCGGCGATGATGTCCTTGGCGAGGAGCGTGGGATAGATCGTGGTGCCGATCTTCCACTTGCGCATCGCCTCCATGGCGAAGGAAAAATCAAGGCCCGTTGCGCCAAGGATGAGTACCAGGGGCACGGTGATCGCGAGCCCCGCGGCAAGTCCCACGATCCCCAGGTTGATCGCTTCGAATATCACCATGAAAAAAATATGCGAAGGCCGTGTGCCTATGCATTTCATGACGCCCAGCTCGTGGAAGCGCTCCATGATCGACATGATAAGGGTGTTGGCGATCGAAAAGATGACGGTAATGAACATGATCATGAAGAATATATAGACCACCATGTCCTGGAGCTTGATGTAGCTCACCAGGTTGGGTTCCATTTCCTTCCAGGTCAGGATTTCGATGCCGGGACCGCCGGCGCCCTTCATGCGCTTTTTTACGGCGTCCACGGCATCCCGGTTTTTTGTCCGTATGATGATTTCGGACACGTTGCCCCCTATCCCGGTGATCTTCTGGAGCTGCTGGATCCCCGTGAAGACGACGAAGGAATCAAACGACTCGACGGGTGATTCGTAGAGCCCCGCGATCCTGAGACCCACGCCGGTCATCTCGCTGCTCTCGTCAACGACGCGGAGCACCGCCCGCTCGCCCACCCGGAGATCGAGCTTCTCGGCAAGGGACTTCGATATTAGAAGCTCATCCGCGGCGGGGTCCTGAATAAAACGGCCGCCGCTTTCCGGAAGAACATACTTCCCTATGGAGGAAACCGACCGTTCCCTCGAGGGATCGATGCCCACGAGCATGATCCCTCGGGTAGTTTCCGCCGAGCTTATCATTCCCTTGATCTTTACCCGGGGGGCGAAGGCAACGACTCCGGGGGTTTTTTCGAGGACGCGGTAACGGCCTTCATCGGGAGCAAAATTATACGCGAGCTTCATCGAATCCCGGTATCCCGCGCGGTGGATGGATATATGCCCCAGGGTGGTGTTGATCGTGTTCTCCACCATCTGGAGGGTCATCCCGTTCATGAAACCGATTGAAAAGACCATGGCGAAGACACCGATGGCCATCGAGGATATGACCACGAGGGAGCGGCGTTTCTGGCGCCAGAGGTTGCGCCACGCGATCATGATGAAGGTCCCGAGGCTTTTTATGTAGTGCGTGCCGATCATGACAGGGCTCCCTTACAGCGTTCGTATCGCCCTCACCGGCTGGAGGCGCGCGGCGCGACGCGCGGGCATGATGGTGAAGAGCATTGAAATGATGAAAATGACGAGCGAAGTCTCGAGAAAATATGAAACGGCCATCTTTGCCGGCACCTTGGTCATGGTGAAGCCCCAGACCTCCAGCTCCTTCTGGTAGCTGGAGTAGTCCAGGGGGAACACCATGAAATACCATGACAGGGCGCCCCCGACGATGCACCCGAGGATGATGCCGAGGATGGAGATTATGAACGATTCGATGGTCACCATGGCGAGGATCTGCCCGGGCCGCGTGCCGATGGCGAGCATCACCCCGAATTCCCTGGTCCGTTCGAAGACGGACATCTGGACCGTGTTGAGCACGCCGAAGGCCACGGTCAGGTAGAGCACGAAATAGAAGACATAGGCCCCGACGCGGTCCATGATCACGTACTGCATCAGCTCCGGCATCAGATCGTCCCACCCCATGATCTCGAGGTCCTCCGAGGGGATGTTCTTTATCAGTCGATCCCGGACCTCCGGCATCATGGTGCCGTCCTTCAGGCGGATTGCGATGGCCGTGACGTACTCACCCATGGAAAACATCTCCACGGCCCGGTCGAAGGGCATGAGGAGAAGCATCCGGTCGTATTCAGGGTTGCCGGTTCGAAAGATGCCGACCACGGTGAGCTCCGGGGCCCCGGCAAAGGAGCCGTCAAAGCCCTGGGAGAGGAACGAGAGCGTGTCTCCGACCCGGGCGTCGAGATTTTTCGCCATGGTTTCGCCGATGAGCACCTGATCGGTATCCCCCGGCGCGAGATAGCGCCCGCCCTTCATGACTGACTCGTGGAGGGTTGAAATGAGGGGTTCCGAGGACGGTTCCACCCCCTGGATGAAGGCGATGTCGGAGGTGTCGCCCCTGATGACCAGGCCACCCGCGGCGATCCTCCTGGAAAAACCGGCGATGGCCGGCTCCGCCTTCAGGGGGTCCGTGATGGACGCGTCCGGGATGAAGCCGTAATCGATGCTCCGGTCCTCCCAAAAGCCCTTTTCA
>CAZKPR010000019.1:9990-30500 GCA_964554685.1 uncultured Leptospirales bacterium
TGAGTCGTGTTGGGGGCGACGGAGTTTTCGATGATGACGTCGTAGGCGCCTTCCTGGAGAGCTATGAAAAAGATTACCATGGCGCACCCCACCATGATGGTGAGGAGGGTAAGGATTGTTCTCCGCTTGTTTTTCCAGACGTTGCGCCACGCCAGGGTCACTTCGATGGAATGCTGCTTTAGGAACTGCACGAATCGTTCTCCTTTCCGTACGCCGCGGATTAATTCCGATCCATTGCGCGAACGGTCGCAGGGTAGTGGACCGGCGTGAATTAGTCAAGCAGAGTAAGAATTTTTTACCTGTTCCGGCGGGACACGGTACGGGCGATATGTCGCGTTGTTTGATCATGTAGCGCCGGAGCGTTGCGTTACATCTCGTGCGACGATGGTTCATCCTTATGCGTAGTGATGCTGATTTTTTTCATCTGAATTTTCCGGTGCGTATCCGTTTTTGGCAATAGCTCGGGCATGAATCTCGGAAAAAACATGTTCGATATTTACAATCGAGATCGAATTGCCGGAAAGTTATGCTAAATTATATCCGTTATCCTTTTCAGTTCTTGACAATGTCGTGCTAATGTATGTATAGTGGAGAGCTTTTTCAAAAAATATGTTCAAGGTTCATTGGTATTATGGAAAAAGAAGATGCAAATAATAGAAAAAAAAGAAGGATATACACCCTCGGCAGTGTGCCCCGGAAAATACTCATCCTGTTTATCGCGCTCTATGGGATTCATCCCGCAGTCTTTTTTCTTCTAAGCGTACTCATAATCGGATCTGACAAGTTCTTCTCGGTATTCAAGATCATCGCCATTCTTGCGCCACCCATCATAGCCGTTTTCACCGGAATTTTTATCGTGATGAACCGCAGGCTCGCGAAGCATATCGCAGAACTGATAGATGACACAAGAGCGACAGATGACCGGGAGGCCCTGTCGGCCTTTTTCAACGCCTATCCCGAGAGGGCCGCCATTCCCCTCGTGGCCGGCTGTGCGATCGGACCCGTGCTTACCGTTATCATCGGATTTTTTTCCGGTATCTTTTTTTCACCCTTCCAGGCGGTCTTCATCCTCATCATCGGCGAGATAACCGCGGCGGGTGTCGGAGCGATCCTGTATTATTATTCCAAGATATTCCTCTACCCCTCGAACAGGGCGATCCCCTATACGCCGATATCCATACTGTACCGGTTTTCCATTCCCATCCTCACCATGGTTCTCTTCATCGTGACCGTTTCCACCGTTGCCATCTACAGGGGCATCCAGGTGGAAATTGAAAAGACCCAGCGCGAGATAATGTCGCTTAAGCTGAAGCGCCACGTGGAAATGATCGAAGGTTTTTTCGGAAAGATCCTGGCCGAGCTCGAATCGTACGCCAAGACCGACCTCGTGAAAGGAATGGACATGAACCGCGTCTTTGCCTTCCTCGTCAGGCTCCAGGAGTACCGCCATGACGACATCGAGATGTATTTCGTTGCCGGTGCAGACGGGTATTCGCCCAACAGCTTCGGATCGGTAAAAAATATCGCCGACCGGGACTACTTCAGGTCCGTGATGACCGAGGGAGGGACTTTCATCTCGGATCCGCTTTCGAACAAGGCCACGGGCAAGGAGATCGTCGTCACGGCCGTGCCGATCATGCGGGGCACGAACACCGTGGGGATCATGGGCGCCACCATCCTCCTGGATACGATCATCGGCGAATTCGCCACCAACGCCGGGATACAAGCCGACCAGTATATGATTCTCTCCGAAGCGGGGACGATACTGTTCCATCCTGAAAAGCAGTTCATCAACAAAACCATTGGCAGGGACCTGAAGGACGACGGCAGTAAATTCAAAAATCTCAACCTGCTTACCTTCAAGGACGATTTCAGCCTGTTCGAGATCGTGTTCAACGGCCGCTCTAAAATCGCGATGAAAAGCAATATGCTCGTGCTGAAGCAGAATCTTGTGCTGCTGATCGACAAGGGAACATTTTACGAGGTGTTGAACACGACCCTGATACGAACCACCATCTCGCTCTTCGTGATACTGCTGATACTCTTCGTGATCGTACGGCAGATAACGACGCAGATCTCCAGGCCGATATGGAACATCATCCATATTTTCAAGTCCGTGTCGCAGGGCGATCTCACGGTGACCACCGACGACTATGTCCCCGATGAATTCGGTGATCTTATCATTTATTTAAGGATATTGCTGCGGAGGCTCAACAACGTCATCCATTCAAGCCTTGATTCTTCGCGGCAGCTGGCCGATGCCGCCTCCCAGCTGTCGGCGACGAGCCAGGACCTGTCGGAAAACGCCCAGAACCAGGCGGCATCGATAGAGGAATCGACGGCCGCCCTGGAAGAGACCACGGGGGCCATCGAGAATATCGCGGCCCATGCCAAGGACCAGTCCGTCAACTCGACGATGACCTACGAGGCGATGGAGGACCTGAAGAGAATCGTGACCGAGATATCCGGGGACGCCGAGAAGGCTCTCGAGATGGCGACGCATTCCACCCGCGAGGCGGAGCGGGGAAACGAACTGATGAAGAACACCATCAGGGGCATGAACTCGATAGATGAAAACACAAAGAAGATATCCGAATTCGTCGTCAATATCAGCGACATCTCCGACCAGGTGAACCTCCTGGCGCTCAACGCGGCCATCGAGGCCGCGCGGGCGGGGGAACACGGCAAGGGTTTCGCCGTCGTGGCCGACGAGATAGGCAAGCTCGCCGAACAGACCTCCGGCAGCGCAAAGAAGATCGCCGACCTCGTGCAGTCGGGCCTCAGGGAGGTCTCAACGGGAAAGGCACACGTCGACGAGACCTCGGCGGCCCTCCTCCATATCATCGAGAACATTCAGAAGACGGACAGCCTGGTGAAGAAGATCACGAATTCGCTTCGCACCCAGACCGAGTCGAGCGAGATCGTGAAGAAAATGGCCGGGAAGGTCATGGAAATGGCCGACAACATATCCGTCGCGACTGACGAGCAGAAGAGCGCCAACACCGAGCTCATGAAGACCATCAACGTCATCAACGAGGCCACCCAGTCCGTGGCGGGCAGTTCCGAGGAGCTCGCTTCCTCCGCGGAAGAGATCAGCGCCCAGGCCGAGGCGCTGCTCCAGGGAATCGCCTTCTTCAGGGTTCGGAAAGAAGAGTCAGAATAGCCGCCCGGGGCCATTCCCTGGCAACACGCATGACCGCCTGCTACTCTGAATGATCACCTGAAGCGCATGGTGAAGGTCCTTCCGAAAACGCCCGGTCCCGCGCAGCCAACGGGCAGCATGTAGGGGGAGTCACCGGGTATATCCATGACCACGATCCTGCCGTTTAGGGGTTCCGCGGCGACCAGCCGCGCGAGGGGATCATACGCTGAATCATTTATCTCAAGCGTGATATCGGCCCGGAAGGAATCATGGATGACCTCCCGGGGACGAAACATCCATACCGGGCTTACCGCCATCCACTGACCCATGCCGCCGAAATGAAATGTCTTGAAATTGAAAACGGGGGCGGGATCGCTTTCCATGGCTCCCCGAACCGCTTTCATCGACAGGACCGGAATTCCGCGGCGCGTCACCGAGGCGTTGATGATGTCTTTCTTTTCATCGAAAGTGAAACTGCCGGTCTTTTTCGGGAACCCCAGCATCTCCCGGCCGAGAATCATGGCGGGATCATCATCTACGATGATCCAGCAGCAGTGCCGGCCCCTCCCCAGGGGCGTGCGCACGTGAACCATCATCGCCGCCTCCTTGTAAGGTAAGAGCGGGTAGGAAACGTCGGGATAATTCGCGAAGAAGAGCGTGGCCATGGGCGGGCTGGATGGCTTCATCCCCCAGGGCAGAATTTTTTTCACTTCGCGAAGGTCCAGGGGCACGTCCGCCAGCACCAGCCGGGCGTTGTTCCAGGTGTTCAATCGTTTCTTCCTTTTCTCCCCCATTTTCCTCCAGAAGTTGTCCTTGGAAATCTCTTTTGTTGTCGGGCCCATAGTCTCACCCCACAAATTTTAATTGACAATTAGAATTGTCAGATATTTACTATAATGTATATACGCACGATAATATTGACAACAAATATTGTCAAATTAATACAAAAAAAATAAAAAGCCAAATGAAACCAAAACCGGAAAATCGAGGCCAGCGCTACAAGGGAATGGAGGCATCGGAACGAGCCGAGGAGCGACGCCGGAAATTCCTTATGGCCGGTCTTGAGGCCTTCGGGGTCCGGGGATATGCGGCAACGGGAATCAGGGCGCTCTGCAGGGAGGCCGGGCTCACGGAACGTTATTTCTATGAATCCTTCGACAGCAAGGAGGACCTCCTCTGCGCCGTGTACCGGATGATTGTCGAGGAGCAGAAGAACGATTTCATCACCGTCCTTGCTGATGCCAGCACAACGCCCCGGGAAAAGGTCGCTGCCGGCTTACGGGCCTTTTTCGGCACGCTTCGCGACGACCCCAGAAAGGCGCGCGTACAGCTTTTTGAAGTGCTCGGCGTGAGCCCCCGGGTGGATCATGAATATCTCGCCGCGATGCAGATGATGTCCGAACTTGTTTCACGGCTTATGGGAGAGCTGGTACCCGCCATGCACAATAAGGGAGCCACGGCATGGATTATTCCGGCGGGAGTAACCGGCGCACTGGTCCATGTTGCCATGAGGTGGGTCCTGAATGGTTACGATGCTCCCCTGGACGAGCTTGTGGCGAGGATGACCAGGGTATTCGTATCACGGAATGATTATCGCTGACATCCGCTCTTCCGACGGCCCGAATGGAAAAATCCCCGGCCGCCTTGCGTCATGGCGGTACGCATTACGGCCGCATGAAGGGATCCAGCTCCTTCTCCGTCATGTCGCTGTTCATGACAACATGGAGCACGTCGCGTGTTCCCAGTTTAAACCCGTCATGGAACACGTGACAGCTCTTTTCTTTTCTCGCGACAAAAAGGATGAACATGTTTTCCGGTATCGGGTATTCCCCCGGCCTGTTCTGGAGAAACGATTCGCTGGTGACGGTAACTTCCCTTATGACCGGTTTGGTCGTGAAAAGATAATCCCGTATTATCGTGAATAACGAGCTCGCCTTCTTGGCCTGTACGCCGATGCAGGCGGTCTTGATGCCCTCGGACTCGATTATCCCCCCCAGCTTGTCCCCGGCTTTTTCCGTCAGGATGACGTAGAGACGGGAAATGCCGTAGGTCTTTTTAACGAATCGGCAGAAAAGGATGTTGATTTCGATGTTGGGGGTGGCGGCCAGAACGGATGAATAATGATCGATTTCAATGCCCAGGAACGTGTCGGCGGACACGCCGTTTCCGTGCAGGTACGGGAATCCCTCCTTCTCGGCGAGCATGCAATTCGACCTGTTGGAATCGACGAATAACACGTCGTTCTGGTAGTTTCTCCAGTATTTCGCCATGCCGATCGTGGTGGGGTTGATCCCGAGAATGATGATGTTTCTGTCCCCCTCGACAAGGATGCCCATCCTGCGCGCCACCAGCCCCGCGCTCATGCCCTGGAGGAGCACCGTAACGGATATCAGCATGAAAACGAGCATCTCGATTATTTCCGCCTTCTGTATGCCCGCCGATGTCAGCTTGATGGCCGCGATCGACGCGATCGACAGGGCTATGATGCCCCGGGGTCCCACCCATGCCATGAAGAGCCGCTCCTTTAGGGAAAACATGCCTCCCGTCGTGCCCGCGAGAACGGCGGGGAACCGCGCCACGATAATCACCCCGGAAACCAGCAACCCGGCCACTACCTCTTCGGATATGAGGGTGATATTGAATGACGCCGCCAGGAGGATGAAAAGGAGCGATATGACGATGCGCGTGATCTGCTCTTTGAAGGAAAGGAGTTTTTCCCGGTCCCTGTAATCGATTGTGCTGAGCACGATGCCGAACACCGCGACCGCCATCAGGCCTGATTCCGAAGCCATGAGCTCTGAGATATAGTACACCAGGAAGACCAGCCCGAGGGTGAGTATGCTGCGGCTGGTCACGGGTATCACCGGTGTTTTCGTCAGGAGCAGCCTGGTGGCCACGCCGAGGGCCGCCCCCAGCGAGATGCCGGTGATGATGGAGACGATAAAACCGAGTATGGTGAGATCAAGGACCTTCTGTGAGACGAAATACTCTATGATGGCGATTGCCAGAACGGCGCCGACGGCATCAATGATCACCGCCTCGCCGTTTAAAAAGGTTATCACGCGCCTTCGCACCGGCAGGTGGCGGACAATGGGTTTGATCACCGTGGGACCGGTGACGATCGTCAGGGACGCGAATATGAGGGCGAGATCCGGGGGCAGGCCGGCGATATAGACCGCGGCGAGCCAGCCTGCCGTCATGGTGATGACGATGGTCAGGAGTATCTGCCTCGTGAGGTGGATGCGGATTGATTTCAGCCTCGATATGTCGAGGGACAGTCCTCCCTCGAAGAGAATGATGCACACGAAAAGCGTGATGAGGATGGTGAGGCCTTCTCCCAGGGAATCCGGCCGTATCAGGCCCGCCCCGTAGGGACCGAGGGCTATTCCCCAGAAGAAATAGAGAAGTATTGCCGGGAACCTGAAGCGGTCACAGAGTACGATGCTCACCGATCCCGCGGCAAGGGTGATGATTACCGTGCCGATGATTGGGTTATAGTCCATGAGTACCGTCCGTTACCCGGTGCATGCGCCGCAGGGGGTGAAGGTCGACCCTTGCCCTCCCCACGGGGTCCATGATGATCTGTTCAGCATGATGTGTCATCGTCACTGTTAAATCCTTGATGAGTATCGCATTTTCACTCTATCGCTGCCCTGCGATGACTGGGATGTACCATATAATTATTACCATGTCAACCCTGATCTTTTACGCAATCCAGTGCCCGCGGGGAAATAGTATGGAAAAACATTTGATTTTTTTCCGCAATCAGGCTCTACTACTGGCGGGGAAAACCATGCAATCCATTGACAGAACGGGCGCAGGTGCGCCCGGGAAGGTTCACTGTCACCAGGGGGGAGAAAGGACATGAAAAAGATCAAACTGGCGATTGTTTCTATTGCTGCGCTGATGATTGTTCTCGCGGGATGGTATCTTCTTTTCCCCGGAGGGGTCATCAGGGCGGGTCAGGTCATGGGCCGCTGTTCCTCGGGCCTCTCGGCGGAGGGCATACAGGTGGGCGATCATCACTGGGCGTATCTTGAGGGAAAGCCCGGGGAAGGGAAGGAAACCATCCTTCTGCTACACGGCTTTGCCATGGAGAAGGACCACTGGCAGCCCCTTTCAGAGCGCCTATCCGGGGACTACCATCTCCTGATCCCGGACCTTCCCGGTTTCGGTGAGAGCACCGCGCTGGAGGAGGGGGACTACACCATCCAGGCCCAGGTGCCGCGCCTCAGGGCTTTTCTGGAAGCGGTGAAGGCGGGGCCGCTTCATGTCATGGGCGTCTCCATGGGGGGCGGCATCGCGGGACTCTTTGCCGCGCGGTATCCCGACATGGTCAGGTCGCTCGCCATGATCGGGCCCTACGGCATATCCTGCCCGCGCGAGAGCGAGTTCCAGAGGCTCTATCGAAACGGATCCTTCGTCCTCGTGTTCGGCACCCCGGAGGAGTATGACCGCACCCTTTCCTTCAGCCTTCACAGGCCGATGGAAATGCCGGGACACCTGAAGGCCCATATCGCGAAGAAGGGAAACAGGGACCGCCCTTTCCTGACAAGGTGTTTCAACGACCAGATGCGTCTGAGCGGCTGGGGGCTTCTCCAGAATGAGCTCGGCAGGATCACCGCACCCACGCTGGTGGTCTTCGGGGATAAAGAGCGCATCTTCGACGTTTCCTGCGCGGAACGATACCGGAAGGGTATTCGCGGCGCCCGCGTCGAGGTAATGAAGGATTGCGGGCACCTGGCCTATATTGACAACCCGGATGAGGCGGCGCGGATTTACCGCTCCTTCTTGGAGGGTCTTCGAAAGACTGACTAGGAGATGCGTTCCCCTTCGGGTCCCTGTGATAAGGGCGGGGGGATTATTCGCCTGCATAGGGAGCCGCATGCTCCCGTAGTGTCATGCGCGGCGCATCGTGCCGGATGGTGAGGCGCCGGGCGGGTAGAGCATCCAAGGGACGGAGGGGTAAGATCAATGCATCTTCTGAACGTCCGCGTGAATAACCGATCATTTCCCGCGACCGGGGTGTACCCCTTTTCCCTTGAGGTCCTCCGGCGCACGGATTCACTCGCCTTTACCGGCCCCGTCACCCTTTTCGCGGGAGAGAACGGGAGCGGCAAGTCCACGCTCCTGGAGGCCCTCGCGACGCGATGCGGCATCTATATCTGGCGCGGCGACGAGCGTGAGCGCTCCACCCACAATCCCCTGGAACGCGAGCTTTACCGCTTTCTCGAGGTCGAGTGGTCCGACGGCCCCGTGCCCGGGGCGTTCTTCTCGTCGAATCTCTTCCTGAACTTCGCGCGCATCCTCGACGAATGGGCCGCGGCCGATCCCGGGGTCCTGAACTATTTCGGGGGGCAGTCCCTCCTGACGCAGTCCCACGGCCAGTCTCTCATGTCCTTCTTCCGGTCCCGCTTCAGGATAAAGGGGCTCTACCTCCTCGACGAGCCGGAAACGGCGCTCTCGCCCAGGACTCAGATCGAACTCCTGCGCCTCATCGCCGCGCTTTCCCTGGACGGTCACGCGCAGTTCATCATCGCCACGCATTCCCCCATCCTCATGTCCTGCCCCGGGGCCCTGATCTACAGCTTTGACCGCGTCCCCGTGACGCCGATCCCCTACGAGGAAACGGACCACTTCCGGGTCTACAGGGATTTCATGAAGGATCCGGGCGGGGCGGTGAAAAATGATGATGGGGGGTAGTGCCGCCGGCGTTAAAACGTAAAGCGGTATCCCAGGCGCGAAACCAGGTCCCCCCCGGGCGCGGGAACGATGTCCATTGAAAGCGAACCGGGCCGTATCTCCCCCTCCCGCTCGATCCCGTGCACCTCGTAGGAGGGGGGGGCCAGGAGGGCGGTCAGGAGATCGAGGAGTTTCACCCCGCCGAGGGCGACGCCGCCCCAGAGGAGATGTTTCCTGTTGTCCATACCGTAGACGCAGAAGGCGGCGAGGGACATCTCCGAAAGGTAGAAGCCCCACCCCGCAAGCCGGTGTCCCTTGTAGAAGAGACCGCCCCCGGGAATCACCGTCGAGAGGGCCAGGGCGGAGACGTTCTTGTGCATGAAGAAGGGCGGCAGGGTCTCGTTGATTTTACAGAGGTGCGCCACCTGGTCCATGTAGGCCGCCGATACCGTGACGGGGAGGGTTGACCAGAGAAAAATCTGGAGCCGGTTCATCGCCACGGTCTTGTCGCTGTCCATGACGCCGGGAAAAAAGTTGATCTTGAAGTGTCCCACCGCCTCGGGAACGAGAAAGTGCGCGATCACCAGGGTCGTGGAAAAGATGACGCCGGGTATGCTTGGCGAGGGCTTTTTGAAGCCGAGGCGCGTGGTGGCGAGATAGGACCCGTACCCGGGCACCAGGATGTTGGCCCCGGGGTTGAGCACGCAGATGCCGTCCACGAGGGCCTTTTCCGGATCCGGTGTGCCCTGGCCCGAGGTCGCGAGATTGTAACGGTAGTAGGTGATGTACTCGATCCGCTCCGTCAGTTCCCGTACGAAGGCCTTCCAGGGCGGACGGACGTCGATCAGGAACCGGGTGTTTGCCTCGAGTGTCCCGGGAAGGATGGCAAGGGAACGGTACCGTCCCGTCCGGGTGATAGTGAAGGGAATGCCCCCGGCGGTGCGGTAACGCCCCGGGGTGAGGCCGTGCCACTGCCCGACGTTCAGCACGGCCAGGCCGTCCCGCCTGCCAAGGACGCGGACCTCAACGGGAAGGTCCCGGTGAAAGCGCGCCGTTTCCCTGGCGAGTTTCAGGGGCATGTTCATCAACACCCGGCTCCGGACGGAAGCGCTTTTTCTCAGGTGGCGGTACGGCTCCGTTATCGGCACGAGGGTCACGGTACCGTATGCCGTGGTGCCCGTCATCTCCAGGGTAATCAGGGCCACGAGGTCGGCCTTCATCCGGAGGCCGGCCCGTTCGAGGGCGTCGTCCCCCGCGCCGGGAGGGAGGCTTTCCAGGGACCGCCGCACCACTTCCGGGTCGAGGGGAAGGAACCGCCCCATGCGGTTAAAGGCGTCGCCCACGGCCTCGGCGCAGCGCTCCGAGAGGGCGGTCATCTGGATGGTAGGCTGGGGTATGGAGATAATGGCGATCCTGCCGGTGACCCCTTCGTCGGGACGCGCGGCGAAGAGCGAGGGGGCCCCGAGGCACGCCGCGGCCAGGGCCGCAGCGAGACACCGCAGGGCGCGGGCGCGTCCCCCGGCGCGTCTGGCGGCAGGGTCCCTTCTCCCGTTACGCATGGTTTCGTTGTCCTTCCCCTGTAGTGCCACGGCTGCCTCCGGTCACCACCTGTAGGAATAGTGAAGCCCGAAGACCGGCGTCGCGTCCCCGGCGGAATAGAGGATCGGCTCGATGGAATAACCCTCGTTGACGATTTCCCCGTTCAGGATGGAGTCCCGGATCAGCACGGCGTGGACGATCTCGGCGATCCTGACGGCCCCGGCGGCTGAGAGCAGGGAAAACGCCCGGAGCCTGTTGATCTTCCCCGTCGTAAAAGAGCGCGTGATCGGGTTGTAGTTCCTGCCCGGTGAGAATTCGCGCAGGGTGAAGTATAATAGAATGTTGTCCACATGGTAGTAGCAGTAGCCCCAGGCGCGACGGCCCCGGTAGAAATGGCCCGCTCCCCCGCCGATCAGGGCCAGGAGGCCCGCCGTGGCGGGATTGCCCAGGAGGGGAGGTCGCGCCTCGAGGTAGTTCGCCGCCCTGTGGAGCATGCCATGGGCGAATGCGTCAGCGAAAAGGGAGATGCCCCCCGCGGAAAGCATGTAGAGGCCGAAATGGTAACGGGCCCGCACCTCGCCGGGAACGGACCTTCTTCTTTTATGGTAGCCGGCCCAGTAGGTGGAGAGGCCGTCAATTTCAAGGTAAAGATAGGGGGCGACGTTCAGGGCCCAGAGGCCCAGGCCGGTCCAGTCGCGGTTCCGGTAGTAGCCCGCCGTGGGGGCGATGATCGGCATGACCGCGCCGCCTGGGGCCGCGAGGAGAAGGGCGTAGACGGTTTCCACCGCGGAGACCGGCCGGAGGACGGTCTCGCGCTTCCTGCCGTACTGCAGCGATTCGAGTTCCCGGGCGGTCTCGCGGTACCCGGCCAGGATAAAGTCGCCCTGGAGCACGGGGGACGAGGACCTGACCACGGACCCTCCCGACAGGCGCACGGTGCCGACCTTGGTCAATTCCCTGATGTCCCCCCCTTGCGGCGTTTCCCCGGGGCGGTAGAGGTCGTACTCGCCGCTGACGCGGCGGGGCGACACGAGGACCGGCTCAGCCTCGCCGGTGAAATAGAAGGGCGTGCGCCACCGGGAGAGGACTTCGGCGAAGAAGAACCCCGCGTGCTCGTCGATGATGGCGGCGAATTCCGGGGCGCCGTAGCGCGCCGACATGGGGATCCGTATCGTGCGGCGGCACACCGCGCGGCCATGGTAGGGGAAGCCGATCCCGTAGGCCGTGAGGGTCATGATGACGAAATCGTTCGAGTCGTCGAGGTCGCCCCGGACCAGGAGCGTGATGCCGGCGTCGGCGGCGAAGCCGAGGAGGCAGTTCTCCCCCGTGCAGCCGAACTTCACGAGCTCCTCCCGGAGGAGGGCGGGATTCACGGCGCTGAAAATGCCAGAGCCCTCGGCGATGCCGGAAAGGCTCTGGCCCAGGATGGGCGTCATGGCCAGGGTGCGGGGGCTGTTGCTCCTGAGAATGGCGATGCCCGCAAGGGGCCTGTCGGCGCCGAAAGCGCCTGCGTTCCAGAGGATGGCCGCGGCGGAGGCCGCCATGATGAGGAATATTTTTTTGGTCATCAATCCTCTATCCCCTTTCTCGGGGGGACGCCTTCCCGGTAATAGTGCTTCACTTCCCTCATCTCGGTGACCAGGTCCCCCCGCTCGATCAACCCTTCGGAGGCCCCGCGCCCCGTGAGCACGAGTTCCAGGCCCTCCGGTTTCATGTCGATGATATCGAGTATCTCATCCTCCGTGACGATGCCGAAGAGGCAGGCGGTGAGGATTTCATCCAGGACGACGATGGGCCGTTCCTTTCGGGAAACGGCCTCGCGGGAACGCTCCAGGGCATTCCGGGCGAGGGCGCGATGCTCCTCCATGGAGCCGTCGTCGGGGCGGCAGAAGCGCTCGCTCCCGTAGCTCTCCACCCTGATGAGTTCCCCCGTCATGGCGGCGGCGTCCCGCTCTCCGCTCGGCAGGCCCTTCATGAACTGGATAACCAGGGTGGCCAGGCCCGATCCCGCGGCGCGGAAGGCGAGGCCCAGTGCCGCGCTTGTCTTTCCCTTGCCATTGCCGGTGTAGATATGTACGTATCCTCTGCCGATCATTTGTTTCACTCTTTCAGGAGGAAATCGGCGCGCTTCCTCGCCTCGTCGTAGACCTTCCTGAGGGGCACGCCGAGGGTTTTCGCCGCGGCGCGGCAGTCCTCGAACTCGGGGGAGATGGTGACGGGAAACCCGCCGCTCGAGAGGACCTTGATCCCGATCTCGCCGTATACCGTGGCGACCCGGCGCGTTTCACGCTGGAGGACCAGGCGGTCCAGGCGGGCGATGCGGACCCCCGCCGTGGTGGTCTCTGCGAAGACGACCCGGGCCAGGGCGTCCCGGTCTTCCTCCCGGGCCAGGACCGTGAGTTTCACGCCGGGGCGCGACTTCTTCATGATGATCGGCGTGGTGTAGACGTCGAGGGCCCCCGACTCGAGGAGGCTCTCGAAGACGTGCTGGTAGAATTCCGGGTTCATGTCGTCGATGTTCGTTTCAATTGACAGGATGGTCTCGTATCCGGCGGAAGCCTCGATCTCGCCGATAAAGACGCGGAGGACGTTCGGTATCGGGAGGTCCCGGGTCCCGGCGCCGTAACCCGCGGCGGCGAGGCGCATTTCGGGAAGGGGGCCCCAGCGCTTCACGAACCGGGCGAGAATGGCCGCGCCCGTTGGCGTGGCGAGCTCGGCGCGGATTCCGCTCGAATAGACCGGGGCTCCCGCCAGGAGTGCCGCCGTGGCGGGGGCGGGGACCGGGAGCGTGCCGTGGCCGCTTTCGATGAACCCTTCGCCCACGTTGACCCGCGTGGCGCGTACCTCTTCGATCCCCATTATGTGCAGGGCCGCGCAAGCCGCGGTCACGTCGACGATGGAGTCGATGGCGCCGATCTCGTGGAAGTGCACTTCCTCTATCGTCGTGCCGTGGATCGCCGCCTCGACGCGGGCGATCTCGGCGAAGATCGCCGAGGCGTGGGCCCGTACCGGTTCGGGGAGCCCGCTTGTTTCGAGAATCTTCCTGATATCCGCGAGGCAGCGCCGCGGGGGGGTCTCGTCGCTGACCGAGACGCTGAAGCGCGTGGCGGCGATGCCGTTTTTTACCACGCGTTCCGCGGATATATCGTACCCTTCAAGGGGAAGAGTCTTTACCATCGTTTTCAGGTTTTCCAAATCAAGCCCGGCGTCGAGGAGGGCGGCGACGATCATGTCCCCGGAGACCCCGGCGAAGCAGTCGAAGCAGGCGGCCTTCATGTCACGATTCTCCCCGGTTGATCATCCCGGCCAGGAAGCCGGCGCCGAAGCCGTTGTCGATGTTGACCACGGCGACCCCGGGGGCGCAGCTGTTCAGCATGGTGAGGAGGGCGCCGATCCCCCCGAAGCTCGCGCCGTAGCCCACGCTGGTGGGCACGGCGATGACGGGCCGGTCCACGAGGCCGCCGATGACGCTCGGCAGCGCCCCGTCCATTCCCGCCACGGCGACGATGACGTTCGCCCCCATGAGGAGCGGGGCGTGCTCGAAGAGGCGGTGGATCCCCGCCACGCCGACGTCGAAGACGCGGCGCACGGGATTGCCCATCGACTCCGCCGTGACCGCCGCCTCCTCCGCCACGGGTATGTCCGAGGTACCGGCGGAGATGACCAGGATCGGCCGGTCGGTTTTCGGCTCCGGCATCTCGCCGACGACGATGATGCGCGCGTCGGGGTTGTAGCGCGCCGCGGGGATCGCGCTTTTCACGGCGTCGTAGATCTCCTCCGTGGCGCGGCTCGCGATGATCGTCCCGTGCCCCTCGGAGAGGCGCACCAGGATGGCCAGTATCTGGGGGACCGTTTTCCCGGAGCAGTAGACCACCTCGGGGTAGCCGGTCCGGAGTGAGCGGTGGCTGTCGGTCACGGCGAAGCCGAGGTCCTCGAAGGGAAGCATGCGGAGCGCCCCCATGGCCTCTTCGACGGTCATGTTGCCGCTTCTTACCTTGCCGAGGAGCTCGCGTATCCTGTCCCTGTCCATGGGCCCCCCCTTATTTCTCCACGTCACCCTCGAAGAGCTCGTCGAAGAAGCGGACCAGGTACTTGACCTCCTTGACGAACCCGGTCACGTCGGCGCGGTTCTCCGCGTGGTCCACGTACTCAGTGCCGAGGAATTTCGTGCTGATGCCGCTCTTTCGCATGAAATCGGCGAGGTTCTTCCCCTCGAAATAGGGGATGATGTTGTCGGTCTTCGAATGGAGGATGAAATACTTGCATTCCGTTTTGCCGCGACCGAACATGGCGCCGGGGTTGATCGCCTCGAAGTCGGCGTGGCGGAGCTTGATCACGGCGATGTCGTTGAAGAGCTTCTCCCCCATGATCTTCTTCATCTTGCTCCGGTCCGTGACGCCGGGCTCCGAGGCGGCGATGGCCTTCCGGATCAGCTCCTTCTCCGACTCGCTGAAGACCTCCATGTTCAGGGTGACCGCCATCTTTACCATGATATCGAACTCCTCGGGGTTCGAAATCTTATTATAGAATTCGAAAAGCTTGCGTCCGTCGAAGAACGGTCCCAGCATGAATATCTTCTTCGGGTAGATTGCGTCGGGTACGCGGTTCAGGGCCATGAGGAGTATGTTCGCGCCGATGCAGGCGCCGAAGGCGCGGTACTCCCCGGGATAGTTCTTCACCAGGGCGGTGTAGATCTTCTCCATTCGATCGTAGGCATCGGTGAGGGAGCCCCCGGTAATGCTCCCTCTCACGTAAGGGATCACGATGGTCATTCCCGTGGCGTCGCAGAGGCTCGCGGCAAAGCGGTCGATGACCGGGTGCCGGTGCCCGTCAGGGGTGAGGCCGTGCTGGAGCATGAAGTATTTCTTCGATTTTCCCGAGGGGTGGCGGTAGACCATGACGAAAACCCGCTCGCCTTCCACGTCCATGGATTCCTCGGTTTTGACGAAGTCTTTCGGCACGCGGAAGCCGGAATTGCTCATTAAAAAGCGCACGCTCGGCCTGTTTACGGCGACAGCATAGAGGATTGTTCCGGCG
This sequence comes from uncultured Leptospirales bacterium, assembly GCA_964554685.1. Taxonomy (GTDB): domain Bacteria; phylum Spirochaetota; class UBA4802; order UBA4802; family UBA5550; genus RBG-16-49-21. The sequence continues at coordinate 25,391 of CAZKPR010000019.1, forward strand.
ACTCCGGCGAGGAGGAGAAGGGAACCGAGGGCAATGGCAATGCCGAGAATGATATTTTTCGGTTTTGATTTCACGTGAAGCTCCCGATGGCAATCTGGGAATCGCGGCGCGTCAAGGCCGCGCGATGATTCCACGAATCCTTTCCCGGGGAATGTTCCCTGTCAAGGTTTTTACGTTATCCCCCCGGCGCTGCGCGCCGCCCCCCTTGGCAAGGGGGGTTCTTCATGCAATGAATGGCTTGTATGGCAATCGCTGCGATTTTACTCTCCCCCCCTTAAGAAGGGGGGGCTGGGGGGGGGTATCGTGGAAATGAATAGTGTTTCAGCAGATCGGGATTATATCATTTCTCTCAGATTTTCCTCAATAACGCTACGCACCCTCTCTGTGAGACGCTCCGCGTCATCGGATGAGAGCCCTTTTGTGGGGATCGCCGCGCCGATGACGATCCTGAGCACGCCGCCACGGATATGGAGCGCCCCCGGGGGAAGGAGGCGAAAGCCCCCCGACACCGTTACCGGCACCAGGGGGAGTCCCGCGCGGATCGCGAAGACCGCGGCGCCCTTCTTGAAGGAGCGGAGCGCGCCGTCCCGGGTGCGCGATCCCTCGCCGAAAAAGAGGGCGCTGATGCCTCCCCGGAGTTCCCTCGCCGCGCGGTTGATCGTCTCGACCGACTTCTCGCCGTCGGAGCGGTCGATGGCGATCATCCTGCCGAGCCTGAAGGCCTGTCCCATTATCGGGATCCGGAGAAGGGACCGCTTGATGACGAAGCGGAGGGGGGAGGGCAGCGAGACGCCGATGGCGGGACCGTCAAGGTTGCTCTGGTGGTTCGACACGAAGACATAGGACACCTTCCGGCTGATGCTTCCGAGGCCCTCGATGCGGATGCGCACGCCGTTCGTCCAGAGGATGAAGCGGGCCCAGGCCTGGCCGATCCGGTAGGGAAGCCGCCCCGTCCGGTCCACCATGGCCGCCAGGAGGGCCGGGAGGCCCAGGAGGAGCGTGGCGACCGTGACGATGGAGAGGGTGCGCGCCGCCATGAGAAAACGAATGATGATGTGTGGTTTTTTTTCGCCTGTTTCCATGTCCCGTACGTTAACTTGACGATTGCACGATGCCGGCATGGATACCCGCTGTTTTGGACGCTGTCAAATACTTATTGGAGGAAACGTACTCACGGCACCACTTGCATTAATACTGTCGATAACGGGGCCTGCACGTTTTTGATCGCCGTCCAAAAAAAATTATTGACATGTGGAATTTAGGCGTCGCATTCTTTTCCGGCAGTTTTGTCATTACCTTGAATCACTATATATAAAAAGATAATAGAATAACTCTCGTTATATCACACATCAGAGTCGTCCTTTCCCCCGGTGCGCGGGCCGCGTCGACCAGGCGTGCCCGAAGGGCTCTCCGCGTCGGTCCGGTGAAGCCGGGGGATTGATGCCGAAAAGGGGTAGGTGTCCATGGGCTCCGTCGCTCTGCGCATCGCGCTGCCTTTCCTTGCCGCATGCGTCGCCGCATGCGGAAACCTCATGTCGGACGCCCTTGATCCGCGATCCCCCCTGCTTTTTCTCGCGCCGCGCGCAAACGAACCGGAGCGGGACCCTTGCGTCACCAGGGGCGTTCCGGACATGCTGTTCGGAAGCGGCGGCAGCCTGGTGGTTGACGGCGCGGGAGGGGACGGCACCGCGGGGGGAAACGATCTGCTCGGCGACATGATGATCGACGGCCGGGGAAGGATCCTCCTCACGGGGATGAGCGAGGACGCGGGGGGGAACCGCCGCATGACGCTCCTGCGGCTCCTTCCCGGGGGAACCCCGGACGGGACGTTTGGCGCCGGGGGGGCCATGCCCGGATACGCCGCCGGGGGGGAGCGCGCCTGCGGCCTTGCCCTGGCGGAGGACCGCGCGGGAAGGATCGTCGTGGGCGGGATCGTGACGCGGGAGGGGATGGCATACCCGGCGGTGTGGCGCGTCCTCGGGGACGGAATCGCCGATGATCGATTCGGACGGGGGGGCGTGGCGCTCCTCGGCGCGGGGGACGCGCGGGAATCGGGCGCGCCGTGGCGCTGTTGCGACGTCACCGTCGACGGCCGGGGCGGCGTCGTGGGGGTCGGGGTCTTCGGCGCGGAGGAGCGGGACGTGACGGCGCTCTTCCGCCTCAACGAGGACGGCTCCCCGGACGAATCTTTCGGCAGCGGCGGTTTCGCCGTCCTCGGGGAAGCCCGCGGGGGGGACGCCGGGGCAGGGGACCCCGAGGTCCCGCATGGCGCCGGGGTTTCCCTCGCCGTTGACGGCCGCGGGCGCATCGTCGCGGCCGGGACGCTTGTGGAGGGTGATGCCTGGGACATTGCCGTGTGGCGTTTCACGCCCCGGGGGGTGCCGGACGTGGCCTTCGGACGGGAGGGGCGGTCCATCATCGATCTTACCACGGATGCCGCCGGGGGGAAGAGCAACGATATCGCCTTCGCCCTGGCCCTTGACGGGGGCGGGACCCCGCATATCGCGGCGCTCAGGTGGAGGAGCGGGTATTTCCTGGAAATGGCTCTGGCGCGTCTTACCCAGGCGGGGGCGGGTGACCCCTCGTTCGCGGGAAAGGGATTCCTTATCGTGCCCGGGGGGCTGTTTGAAATTCCTTCATCCCTGGCCCTGGACCGGGGGGGCGAAATCATCCTTACCGGCGCGTCGCGGACCCTCCAGGAGGACCTTGTCACGGTAATCTGGCGCTACCACCATGACGGAAGGCCCGATATTGCCTTCGGTTCCGATGGAAGGATCCTGATTTCCGGCTCTTCCGGCGGAATTTCGGGGATCGTGAACGTTGATTCCATGCTTTTCGGCACGAAAATACTAACAACCCATGCGGGCGGCTTTGTTCTGGCCGGATCAGGCAGGAATACCGGCAGCGGCCATGACCTGGTTGTGAGAAAATACAAATAATTTTTTTCCATAATTAAAACTGAATCCCCAGTTTTTTATTGACACCACTTTCCCCGTCCGGTACATTAATAATTTAGCCATGAAGGGCGTCATTCCTGATTGAACGTAAACCAGCCGTGGAGAAGGCAATGATCAGAATCTGCGAGCGCAGATTCTGATTAGACAGAGAAATCGTGAAACGAGTATTTTTAATTGAATTCTGCGTTTTTTTTCTTTATTATATAAACCGGCCGGACGGGATCGAGTTTTAATGCAAAACAGGTTTATGGAGAGGAGAAGGGCAATGAGAAGATTTTCAGCGATCATCATTGGAATAATCCTCACGGCGGGGCTCTCTACGGGATGCTCCAAAAAGGACCTCGAGGCGTTCCAGCAGAACGATCCCTATCCTCCCTACAACCTCCTGAAACTCTTCGACGGCTTCCCTTCCCTGAAGGACGGCATGGACCACCTGGGCACCCAGGAGATCAACTACGGCCTTGGCCGCATGCTCGACCTCGGGATCGACATGCCGGAGTTCCTCTCCATCGCAGTCGAGCTGATAGAGGCCCCCTTCCTCACGGAAATGCTTGGCGAGCTTGACGAGCTCCTCGGGGTGCTGCGCGACGACGGGGGAGTGCACTACGACGACCCCTCGGACAACGACGGCGGGTTCTACGACGGGAGCCCCCTCTCCATGGCGGATCGGCAGGAGGGGTTCTACGCCGCCATGGACACGGTGATGGACAACACGGAGCTGGGAAGCGACGTCCTGGCCATCGCGGCCCAGGTGGTGAACCACATGGCCACGGAAAAGACCCCGGTGGAGATCGAGGACACCATGGCCTCCATGACGGGGGTGCGGGTGTACCAGCACTGCATGTACGACAATAGCGGATACAGCGCGGTACTGCCTGCCGGTGAGTATGAATTGCCATATACTGTACCGGACCAAGGTATCAGCGTGTTCCACGATATAAACCATGCCGGTGTTTCTGCGACGATGTCCACGGGGACCTACACCACGGCCCAGCTTGCCGCCCTCGGTGTATCCGACAATGCAATATCGTCAATTTCAGTACCGGCGGGAATGAAGGTGACACTTTATTCCGGAGATGGTTTCGGTGGCTCTTCCGTAGTTCTCTACTGCTCGGAAAAAAATCTTGCTGATATTAGTTTTAATGACCAGACATCATCCATGGTTGTCGAGCGGGTTACCATACAGAGCGCCGATATTTCTTCAATGGAAATTCCCGTTGGAATGAAGATCACCCTGTACAGCGACAGTGGCTTCGCGGGGAATTCCATCGAGCTTACGGGCTCGGACCGGTGCCTCACGAACGAAACCATCGGCGCGTCTCCCACGGGGAGCTGGAACGACTACGCCTCGTCGGTCAGGGTGGAATACGACCTCACCAGTCTCGCGAAGCTCCTCGGCAAGGTGACCATGACCTGCGACTACCCGATGTGGGTGAACGGAAGCCACGAGTTCTGCGCCAACCGCGACGACGCCAACGCCGGGGCCTATACGAACAACACGGACCTGGGCAACGCGGTTGAGGGAGTGGTGGGGCTCCTCTACGGCCTGAACAGCATCGCCTCGGGGGACCCCGAGGCGCGGGACATCATCAACAACATCATATTGACCGACCTCCCGGCCCTCTTCTCCGCCGTGGACGCCGCCACCATGCGGACCACCAGCCAGACCATGGCCGACCTCTTCGCCCCCGACGAGATCACCAACAACACCTATGACACGATCACCGACTACAACCAGTCCAACCCGGCAAGCGGCTACATCGACGCGTCGCTCCACGAGGCCATCCGTGACATGTTCCCCACCCTGGTGAAGCTCTTCATCAGGGACGACGACAGCGCCGTCACGGACGACGACTACCGGATCTTCGAGGACGCCACGAACCACCGCTCCCCCATAGAGGCCCTCTGCGTGACCCTGGACAAGCTCCGCCAGGCGGGAATCGACTATTCCCAGCCGGGCAACGAGCTGGAACCCTCACTTAAAAGAATGGTGGAGTACAACGCCTACGGACAGGTGCGGACAAATCCCAATTTCAGAATATCACATCTTGACCACATGGTGTATACCATCGGGGGGGGGTACAACTTCGGGTACCTGACGCGGCCCTCCAGCAGCGCGGGGGAGCCCCAGGGGGGGGGGAGCATGGGGTACT
>CAZKPR010000019.1:30510-32928 GCA_964554685.1 uncultured Leptospirales bacterium
CCCCCCCGCCCCCCCCCCGCGCGCCCCCCCACCCTCCGCACCCCCCCCCCCCCCCCCACCCGCCCGGGGCAGCCCCCCCCCCGGGGGAGCAATCCCAACTTCAACCATGGCCACGGTACGCCCACGAAGGGGATCATCACCATCAACGACAGCATGTACTCCATGACGTCTAATAGCCTGGGTGTTCCCGCCGCACTACCCGTTATAACAATGGATTCCTACTCGCTGGCCCTGGACGACCGGGGCGGCCAGGGTGACCATATCTGGCGCCGCGCCGGTTCCTTCAACTGGAGTGACGACAAGTCAAACTACCGCTTCTACCTGGGCTACGACTTCCCCACCATGCTGCTTCTCCCTTCGGCGGCCGCGGGGGACGCGGGCATACCCAACGGGGGGCAGACGGTGGCCACGGGATACGCGGACACCACGAGCGGCGAGAATTACAAGACCTACTGGCCAAAGGTGGAGGACGGCACGGGCACGCTGAACACCGGCGCCTTCCTCTTCAGCTGGATCGCCCGGGCCTGCTGGGACGGCCAGGGGCCCTATTACGCCACCTCCGGCTCCTCGACCACCAGCTTCGACATGCCGGTACACGGCACGCAGAGCGTGGAGGTCTACTACAAGCCGAACGGCGAGGTCTACGCCTACGTGTACAAGGGCTCCGACCCCTGGGAATACTACTATCCCTCGTCGGCCACCACGGGCGTGGGCGACGACGTTGCGGACCCGGGCGATTCCTGCACGCCGAAACAGCGGGCCAACCGCTACCGCGATGTTTTAAAGTCCGACTACTACATGGTGGAGCGGGGCGACGAGGGCGACTTCTGCGTTCCCCCCATGCAGCCCTCAGGTTCCGCGTACGCCGAGTCCACCACGGGAGCCAACAAGTTCAAGCTCACCAACGGGAACCACAATGCCTCCTACTTCCAGATCTACGAGCGGGTCCAGGAGTGGACCAACAGTGACGTGGTGGTCGACGCGGACGAAACGATCCTGGGCAATACAAGCCGGGAGTGCGCCACCCATGAGGAGGCCATGTACCGCAACTACCAGTGGCTCATGCTGGAGAAGAAGTTCATGTTCAACATCCCCATGTGGCTGCAATACCCGGGAATTGCCGGGTGCGGTGCCATTGATTCCGCCGCGTTTATCGTCATCGAGGCGAACGGCGTCATGGGCCTGGCCAACGCGCGCAAGGGAAACCACAACGGCTACTGGGTGAAGAAAGGGAGCGAGGGGGTGGGCACCAACCCGGCCGGGCACCGCAACAATCCGGACTATGGCGATTCCCTTCTTCCCGGTGACGGACGAATTGTAGTATTTGCGAAAGAAGCTGAATCACGCATCTGGGTGGTCGTGTGGATAACCCTGATAACGTTAACGCCGGATTTATTGTTTGAGGGAGACGGGACGTATAATGAAGTTCTCGGTGATGGGTATGTGCTCCCCGAGGCGGTGGGCAAGAACATCGCCCCCGTGGTGCGCCTCGGCTTCGTGGACCAGGAGGATCTCATCCCCTCTGATTTTGACGCCTCCGGAGCAGCCTACGCGAACCGCAACAAGATGCTTCCCATTTTCGTGGCCCTGGCGGGGACGTTGCGCGACGGCACGAAGTACGAAGAGGCGGGGAGCGGCTACGACTACAACTACGCGGGCAATCACAAGTACCCCCTCATGGACCTGCTGGAGGGCCTCATGATACCCCTGGCCCGGCCCATGTACCGCTACTTCAGCACCAACGGCTGGGGATGGGTGCCCCGCATCGAGTACGAGACACCCGGCAACTTCTCCTACTTCATGCCCAGCGTCAAGAACGGATCCATGGATTACCGGCCCAGGGACGAGCTCCGCACGGCCCTGAACGTGCTCTCGGGCATCCAGAGCAACACCAACGACGGTCTCCTGCCCAAGCTCTTCGGCAGCTCCGGCACCATGGTGACGCGCCTCCTCTCCCTTCTGCAGAAAATCGGGAGCGATACCTACGCCTCCGAGCGGGAGGAGATCTCCCGGGGCCTGGAGCAGGTGATGACCTCCATGCGGATCGACAAGAGCAGGACCATAAACAACGGCTACACCTGGCTGAGCCATCCCGCCTGGATCTTTGCGCGGGATTCCCAGTCCGACCCGGTGGTGACCCGCGACGAGGACATCTACGTGGAAGATCTGCTGGGAAGTGAAGGCCCCTACCGCGCAGGGGACGACTGGAGCGACTTCAACGAGGGGTACGAATTCATGGCGAGCCTCATGGGCGGTTCCCGGGACATCACGCCGAACCTGGTGAACATACTGAACGCGGTCCTGGCCCAGCCCCTCACGGAGGACCAGGTCCACGGCCTGCTCTACACCGTCGGGAAGCTCTTCGCGCGGCACAACCAGGTCTACCCGGGTGGCGCCTGGGAGTACCATGGCGACGCG
>CAZKPR010000020.1:0-32708 GCA_964554685.1 uncultured Leptospirales bacterium
GCTTCGGGGAACGCGACATCGACGACATCTATACCGCCTATTACACGATCATCGAGTCCATGGTCTCATCGGGGTTCTTCGATATCGTGGGACATTTCGACATCGTGAAAAAATTCGGCCACAGGCCGCGGAGGGATTTTCTACCCGCCGTCGAAAGAATAGCCCGGGTCATGGCCGCGGGAGGCGTTGCCGTGGAGATCAACACCGGAGGACTGCGTCACCCCGTTGGGGAGATCTACCCCTCGGCGGAGATCCTCAGGATCCTCTTCGACGCCAACGTCCCTGCAACGATCTCCTCCGACGCCCACACCCCGGACCAGGTCGGATACATGCTCCCCCTCGCCCTGGAGGCCGCCGCCGCCGCAGGGTATACAAAAATATCATCCTTCTCCGGGAGGAAACGCCATGACATCTCCCTCTGAAAGCGGTGCCGGCAGGGCGCGGGCATGACCTTTCTTCAAAAGGACACCGACGACGTCTACCGCCCGCATCCCCCCCCGGAGGGGCTGCGACTCGGCGTGATAGGGAAATTGGCAAACCGCACGGACTACGGCCTTCCGGATGCGGCAATCCGCTCCCGGGAAAGGGACCTCCTGGCCCGTTCCTCCGGCGCCGACCCCGCACAGGTCCATTCCCTCAACCAGGTGCACGGCGACGATATCGTCCAGGTTGACGGGGCCCCCGCCGGGGTAAACGGCATGGCGGGAGACGCCGACGGGCTCATCACGGACATCCCCGGGGTCTGCCTGGTCATACGGTCTGCGGACTGCGTCCCCGTCTTCGCCTGGGACCCGTCCCGCCGGATACTGGGGGCCGTCCACTCCGGGTGGCGCGGCGCCCGTCTCGGCATCGCGGGAAAGCTTATCCGGGAGATGAAGCGCCGCGGGGCGCGGCGTGAAGAGATCCGCGCCTATATTCTCCCCTCCATCGGGCCCGAATCATACACCGTGGGGAGGGACGTGGCGGACTGTTTCCCGGGATTCACGAGGGAGCGTGACGGGCTGATACTTCTCGACCTCTGGAAAAGCGCATCCGAATCAATGGTCCGCGAGGGAACGGCGCCGGGGAATATTTTCAATGCGGGCCTCTGCACCCTACTGGGTCATGACGAATTCTACAGCTATCGCGGGGGTGACGCGGGACGGAACCTCAACTACGCGATGATCCTTCCCTGAGGGCGGGCGCGTATCCCGCACCGTTATCCCTTGACCTTCTCCTCGATGAGGCGGCGCAGTTCGGCCAGGTCCGTCACGGGCTTGTGGATAACGCACGAATCGTCCATCCCCGCGGCGACAAGATCGGGAGGAAGAGCGTAATCGATCGAACCGGTGTGGATGAAGAACCGCGTGCGGGGCTGGAGCCGGCTCCCCTTGATCGCCACCTCGTCCCCGGACATGTCGGGCAGCCTCACGTCAACGATCGCGGCATCGATCCGCTCCTCGCCGAGGACCCCCAGGGCCGCCTCTCCCGTGGCGGCGGTCCGCACCTCGAACCCTCCGTCCTCGAGAAACCTGCCCAGGAGCCTGACGATCATCTCCTCGTCGTCCACGACGAGGACCTTCAGGCCATTATCTTCCATGTCACGCACCCCCTGGGGGAAGTTGTTGGTGAGGCGGGTCTCGATGCAGACGGCATTGATCCCATCTTCCCGATACTCTCCGGCGGCACGCGGATATCCGCGGTGGCGTTCCCGCCGATATTATTTTTTTCCGGGTTTGTTTTTCCCCGTTACGTCATTCATGATCACGGCGGTCGCGTCCCCCAGCGGCATGAACCTGAACTCGATCCGCCTGACGGACCCGTCACCGCACCGCACGTCGGAATCCATGGGCTCCTTCACGGCACCTGTGCGGGCGATGTCGCCGAGGGCCTGTTCCCAGGCCAGCCTGTTCCTTTCCCGGTACGCGGGATCGGGAAAGGCGGCCTTCCACCATTCGTCCAGGGTCGGCACCTCCTCGATCGTGTAGGCCAGGACATCGCGCATGGTCCTGTTCGAATAGGTGATGCGCCCCGTGGCGTTGTCCAGAAGGGCGATCGGGAAGGGGGAGTGCTCCACGAGGAGGCGGAACTTCTCCTCGCTCTCCGCCAGGGCCCGCTCCGCCCTTCTCCGGTCGGTGATATCCCGCGACACGCCGAGGATACGGTCCGGTTTCCCCGATTCGTCGCGCAGAAAACGCATCGTCATCTCGCACCAGACTATCGATCCGTCCCTGTGGATCTGCTCGATCTCCATCATCCTGGTCCTGTCCGGATCAACCCCCGGAAGTCCGTCCCGCTCGAGCTCCTCGGCCAGGGCCCGCGCCACGACGCCAAGGGAATCAGGCGTGACCACGTCCTCCGGGGAGAGCGCCTTCGATTCCTCCGGGGTGTATCCGAGTATGTACACGCTCTGGGGGCTGTTGTAAATGAACTTCATGGTCTTCAGGTCGAGAACCCAGAGACTGTCCGACATGTTCTCCATGAAATGCCGGTACTTTTCCTCGCTCTCGGCGAGGGCACGCTCGGTCCGTTTCCGCTCCGTGATGTCGGCCACCACGCCGCTGACACCGGTGAAACGGCCCCGGGTGAACACGGGACGTCCCGAGGTCCGGACCCAGATCGTCTCGCCCTCTTTGGAAAGGACGCGATATTCCCGGCTCTGTGCCGTTCCCGTTATTCCGGCGGCGAACATTTCCGCCAGCAGTTGCCTGTCCTCGGGGTGGGTGAATTCGTTAAAACTCCTTCCCTCGACCTCGTGCACCTCGTAGCCCGTCATGTCCTTCACCTGGGGGCTCACGTAGGTCACGGTTCCGTTTTCATCGGTCGCGATGACCATGTCGGTCAGGCTCTCGACGAGGCCCCGGTACTTCTCCTCGCTCTCCCTGAGGAGGCGGTCCATGCCGTGCTGCTGCAGGGCGGCGTCGATGCCGGTCATGAGGTCGCGCTCGTTGATCGGCTTGTTGAGATAGCCGTAGGGCATGGTGTCCCGGGCCCGCTCCACCGTGGCGGCGTCCGCGTTGGCGCTCAGGTAGATGACGGGGACATCGGACTCCTCCCGTATCCGCCTCGCCGCGGCGACACCGTCCATGGGTCCCGCGAGGACGATGTCCATGAGAACAAGGTCCGGGGCGAGATCGAAGGCTTTCGCCACGGCGTCTTCCCCGGTGGAAACCGTGTCGGCCACCTCGTAGCCGAGCCGCTCGAGGCTCCTGCCGAGACCGAGGGCGATGACCACCTCGTCCTCCACGATGAGTATTCTCCCGCGGCTCATTCCTGCCCCCGGAAGGAAATGACGTAGGAGGTGCCCGCGCCCTCCTCCAGGCGGATGGATCCGCGAAGCTGCTGCACCAGGGCGTTGACGAGCTGGAGCCCCAGGGTATGGGTGTCCCGAAAATTCATTCCCCGGGGCAGCCCCTCGCCGTTATCGCGCACGCGGAGCAGGTACTCATCATCGCGCCGGGAGAACTCGATATCGACGCTCCCGTCACGCCCGCCCGGGAAGGCGTGTTTGAGCGCGTTCGAAACCAGTTCGTAGATGACGAGTGAGCAGGGTATGGCGTTGTCGATGCTCACGAAAATGCTCTCGGCGTTCACGCGGATATCAATCCTTCCCTCGGAGAAGAAGGAATCCGAAAGCTCGCGCACGAGATCGGCGAGGTAGTCCCTGAAATCGAGGTCCGCCAGGGACTCGGACCGGTAGAGCTTTTCATGCACCAGGGCCATGGAGCGCACGCGGTTCTGGCTCACCTTGAAGAGATCAGCGTCCCCTTCGTCCTTCACGTGGCCCGCCTGGAGCCCCAGGAGACTTGAAATGATCTGCATGTTGTTCTTGACCCGGTGGTGTATCTCTTTCAAAAGAAGGTTTTTCTCCCTCATCGATAATTCGATCTGCTCTTCGTTCCGGATCCTGTTGATCGCGATGGCAAAAACGTCACCGAGGCGTTTCATCGACTCGATGTCCGAAACAGAGTAGTCGCGTACCGCGTTCGCCGCGGCGATACAACCGAGGAGCTCCCCGCGCATCATGGCCGGGACGGCCAGGTATCGTCGCATGACCATCCCCGCCGGGGCGGGAAGTGCCGAATTGCGGGTGTCATTATCCACAACGCTGTCACGCACGCTCCCGCCGTCTCCCGCGAGGATGTCCCGGAACGCATCCAGTGCCCCGGACGCCCCCGTCCCGTCGATGCCCGCCGCCTCCCCCCCCGATGCATGCACCACCGAGACCAGGACGAAGGGGCTTTCCGTAAGCCCGGCGGCAGCGGACCGGATGACGTCGCACAGCTCCTCCATCGAAAGCGACGCGCCCATTATTTTCCGGTACACGATCCCCAGGGCGCGGTTTATCTCGAGCTCCCGCGCCAGGGCCTCCTCGGCCTCCTTTCTCTTGGTGATGTCGGAAAAGAAGCCGTCCACGACGCTGATCCTCCCTGATGAGTCAACCATGGCGCGGCAGCTCGCCATGACCCAGAATGGGGACCCGTCGCGCTTCCGGCACCGGTACTCCATGTTCCGGAACCCCCCGTAATTTTTCAGGATGCTAAATGTCGACATCCCCTCGGCGGGGTCGTAGTAGATGTGGCGCTCGACGTCGGTCGCCTTCTCGAGCATCTCTTCAGGGGAATCGTATCCGAATATTTCCGCCATGGCGGCATTGACGAAGGTGAGCCCGCCGGGATAGGAGTATTTGAATATTCCCACGGGGCTTTTATGCACCGATTCGCGGTATTCCTCCCTGCTCCTCCGGATATCATCTTCGCCCCGCTTCCGGTCGGTAATGTCGATAACCATGGAGAGAAGGCATGGCGCGCCGTCAACGGTCATGATGTTCCCTGAAAAAAGGCAGTCACGTATCTCCCCGGACTTGCGCCGCAATCTCGTCTCGAAATTGCCGATTGAACCCCGTTCCCTGACCTGGCGTATCATCTCATCCCGCTGCGCCGGATCCGCCCAGATGTTGAGCTCGCCGGTCATTCTGCCGATAATCTCGCGTTCACGGTAACCGGTAAGATCAAGGAGTGCCCTGTTGACGCTGACCACGATTCCCTCGTCGAGGGTGGTGACGGCGCTCGCGGCGGGATTCATGGAAAACATCGACTGGAAAAGTCCCGGTGAGGAAAGTTTTTTCAAACCGGGCCCGGGGACGGGCGTACCCCTGCCCTTTTTCCGGACCGCCCCTCGGGACGATCCTCCTTTCGCCGGGGCCTCGGCGCCCTTTCCGGTCTCTTTTCTTCGCATCGCGATCCCATGCGCCGCCATGTAGCGGCGCGCCTCGTGCCTGCATCTGCATCTCACTAATCACCATTCCATCACTTATGACAAGAAATTAATGTGCGGGGCCGGCTCCTTTTTTCCTTGATTTTGGCGGGAATCCTCCCTATCACGTGAATGGCCCCGTCACACGCCTTTCTTGCGGGAATCGTATCCCGGGGGCCGCATCGCGCATCCATCATCGCGACAGGGAGGCCTTCCATGAGCTACACCGCCATCGCCCTTGACACAAGGGAATTCGTCACCAGGATCACCCTGAACCGACCACCGGCAAATTCGATCAATCTCGCCATGAGGGAGGAACTTGACCGGGCGTTTACCGAAATTGAAACGGACCGCGGCACCCGTGTCGTTCTCATTACCGGGGCCGGCGAGAAGGGATTCTCCGCCGGCATGGACGTGTCGGACGTGGGCAATCTCCACAACGGGCCCGACGCCATCGAGCTCTTCAACCGCATCGACCGCTATCCCAAGCCGGTCATCGCGGGGATCAACGGCTACTGCCTGGGCGGCGGCTGTGAACTCGCCCTGGCGTGCCATTTCCGCCTCATGAGCGACTCCCCGGGAGCGAAGATCGGCTGCCCGGAGCTGAACCTGGGCATCACGCCGGGATGGGGAGGCATCCAGCGCATGGCGCGTCTTCTCGGAAAGCCGAGGGCCCTCGACCTGATCCTCTTCAGCAGGAGACTCGCGGCGCCCGAGGCCCTCGACGCGGGCCTCGTCGACCGGGTGTTTCCCGCCGGTGAATTCATGGACCGCGTCATGGAATTCGCCTCCGCCCTGGCGAAGCGCCCCCCCCTGTCGGTGACTGCGGTGCTCCGCGGCATGACGGCGGGAATAGAAATGGGGATCGAGGAAGGCCTGCGAGTCGACCGTGAATGGTCGTCGAAGATCGCCTCCTCGGCGGACGCGCGGGAGGGATTCATCGCCTTTTCCCAGAAACGGGAGCCGGTGTTCACGGGGGAGTGATCAGGAATCCAGGACCTCGCGTATCGTGTCCGCGAGGGTCTGGAAGGTGAAGGGCTTCTGGATGAAGTGGACGCCCTCCTCCATTATACCCCTCCGGGCGATAACCTCGTGCGTGTAACCCGACATGAACACCACCTTGATATCGTCCCTCATGGCGGAAACCTCGCGATAGAGCCGTCCCCCGTCGATCTTCGGCATGATCACGTCGGTGAGGATACAGTGAATATCGCCGGTGAAGCGCCTGATTATCTCCAGTGCCTCCTTCCCGTCCCGGGCCATGAGGGTACGGTAACCCAGGCGCGTGAGAATTTTCGCCGCCAGGTCGCGCACGGCCTCCTCGTCCTCCACCACCAGTATGGTCTCCCCGGCGCGGACGTCCGCGCTGCGCGGAACCTTCGAATCCGCCCTCGCCGGCTCCCCGTCCGTCAGGGGAAGATAGACGCGGAAGGTTGATCCCCGGCCCGGAACGCTGCTCGCCCATATGAAGCCGTTATGCTGCCTCACTATTCCGTACACCGTGGCCAGGCCGAGTCCAGTCCCCGCCTCCCTCGTGGTGAAGAAGGGCTCGAACACGTGTTCCAGCGTTTCCCCGTCCATGCCGCAGCCGGTATCCGCGATCGAGAGCAGGGCGTGGTCGCCCGCCGAGGCCTCGGGATGGCGCTTCGCGAATTCGCCGTCAATCGTCGCGCGGGAGATCTCGACGGTGAGCACGCCTCCCTCCGGCATCGCCTCCTGGGCGTTCACCGCGAGGTTGATGAGGATCTGCTCTATCTGGGCGGGATCGGTCCGTATGGCGCAGACTTCCGCGGGGACCCGCATGACGATCTCGATGTCCTCGCGTATGGTTCTCCTGAGTATCTTCCTGAAGCCCGTGACCGCCCTTCCGAGGTCCACGGTCTTCATCACGAACACCTGCTTCCGGCTGAAGGCCAGGAGCTGGCGCGTGATGTCCCTGGCGCGCTCCGCCGCCTCCTTGATCTGTATGAGACCGTCGAGATGGGCCTCATCCATGGGCGCGTCAAGGAGCAGCATGTCGGCGTAGCCGATGATCGGTGTCAGCATGTTGTTGAGGTCGTGGGCAACGCCGCCGGCGAGCCTGCCGATCGATTCCATCTTGCGTGACTGGAAAAGCTCCCCCTCGAGCCTCCTGCGCTCGGTGATGTCAAGGGCAAGGGAGAGTATCTCCTCCACCCTCCCCTCGCTGCCGCGGAACACCGTGTTGCTCCACTCGCAGGTGATGATCTCCCCGCGCCTGGTCAGGTTGCGGTTAATGCCCCGGCTCGGCAGGGCTCCGGCCACCATCCGCTCCACGGCTTTCCCGACGCCGGGCCGGTCCGAATCAGGCACCAGGAAATCCAGGAAATCCCTGCCCTTCACCTCGTCGCGGGACCACCCGAACATCTCCTCGGCGCGCCGATTCCATCCCGTGACGCGGCGGCTCCCGTCCCAGAGGACGAAGGCAAGGGGGGCGACCTCGTACACGGTGTGGTAGCGGCGCTCGCTCTCGGCGAGGAGGCGCGCCATCGTCTTCTCCTCCGTCACGTCCCTGACGATTCCGCGAAATCCCGTCGGCGTACCGGACGCGTCGCGTATCAGCGATACCGACGCCTCGACGATCCGTTTTCCGCCGTTCTTCCGGATGATCTCCCAGTCGAAGGCCTGCACCGATTCACCCGTCCGGAACACCCTGTTGAACACCCGGAACACCTCCCGCGCGTTCTCCCCGTCCATGAAGTTCCGGTTGTTCATGCCGATCAGTTCCTCGGGCCCGTAGCCGAGGATGGTCACGAAGGAGCGGTTGAAGAGGGCGATGTTACCCGCGAGGTCGACCTCGTAGTATCCCTCCTCCATGTTGTCGATGATGGCGCGGTATTTCTCCTCGCTCTGGGCGAGCTGCTCCTCGGCCCGCGTGCGCTCGGTGATGTCGATAAAGCTGGCCTGGATCATCGTCTCGCCGCCGATTTCCATCCTCGTGGCGAAGATCTCGAACCGGCCCACAGAGCCGTCCTTCCTGATTGCGCGGAATTCATAGCGCGAGGGGACCGGCTTCCCCTCGAGCCCGTCGCGGTAGCGCCGGAAGAACATCTCCCGGTCTTCGGGATGGACCAGGCCGCGGAGGACCTCGGGCGTGGTGGCGCACAGCTCATCGACGCCGTAGCCGAGCATCTTCGCCAGGGCCATGTTTACAAAGACGACACGGGGCGGAAATCCGCGTACAATGCTCACGCCCTGGATGGACCGGTCTACCAGGCAGCGGTACTTCTCTTCATATTCATCACCCTGGTCACCGCCACGCCCCCCCTTTCCCCCTGCCTCGCCGTCATCCCGGGCCGGGTCCGCGGCGCACCGTATCCGTTCGCGGAGCAGCTGTATCTCTTCAATGAGTTCCTTTCTGGTCATCTTCGGGTACTTCGTGAGGCCCGGTGCGGCGGGGGTGCGTTCGGATACGGGCGCGGGTGACGCGGACCGACGGGAGGGATCACCCCGGGCGGGTGAGCCCCGCTTATTGTCCGCCGCCGGGCCGCGATGCGTCTCCCTCCGCCCCTGGCGTGTTCCCGAGGAAGGGTTCGGGCGGGATTTTTTCCGGATTCCGGCCATTTGTAACTACCTCACTCCCCTGATCGCCGCGAAGGGAACGGTGGTGCGACGCAGATGTACCGTACCAACAGTATACGGAAATACAACACCGGTTTCAAGGATTTTTCAATTATCGGCGTGAAGCGGTGAATAGAGCGGAAGGTCGGCAGGGCAATGAGACGCGGAGGCGAAGCGTGGATCAGCCGAACACCCTGTTTGTGCTTGTGCCTGAACCGCGCCCCAACTCCTCCCCCCCTCGGGGGGGAGGAGTTGTTTCTAAACAGGGAATGAGTCTCCGTTCAATTTTTTTCTCTGTCAAACCGTCCCCGCAGGGACTCCCACACCGTCTCGACGATCTCCCTGACGCGCTCCTCCAGTGCGAAGGGCTGCATCTTATTCAGGAATTCCGGCTTCAGCCAGTTGATCATCGCGGGGAGTACCGTCAGGGCCATGGTCCCCGCCATGACCATGGAAAGGGTGACCAGGATACCCGAAAACCCTATGATCTTCAAGCTGGAGAAGCAGAGAACAGCGAAGCCGAGACCCACGGTGACGGTTGAAATGACGATGGCGAGACCCGTCGTCTGGAGGGTGTTCCGGTATGCCTCCTCGAAGTCGCACCCCTTGGTGATATGCTCGTACTTGAAGCGCTCCATGAAATGGATGCAGTAGTCGATTCCCGCCCCGATGGCCAGGGAGGCGTTGATCAGCGTGCTGTAGTTGATGGGGAATCCCAGGAACCCCATGACCCCCAGGGTGATGATGACCGTGAATGATATCGGCACGGCGGCGAAGATCCCCCCGATGATCGAGCGGAAGATGAACACGCAGGCGAGGAACACCACGAAGACGGTCAGTATCACCGACTGGATCTGGTTGACCAGGATGGATTCGTTCATGCGCAGGTTGATCGCCGGGAGACCCGAGATCACGATGCGTTCCACGTAGGGATCGTTCTTCGGAAATATCTCCCGGGCCATGCGGTAAAACTGCCGCTCGAATTCACGCAGGAAGTCGGCCTTGTCGCTCCTCATGAAGACCACGTACTGCATCAGCTTGTAGTCGTCCGCCACCAGGTACCTGAACACGTCCTCCCGGGAGGCCTGGAACTGGCTCAGGCACACGCCGATGATGCTCCGGTCCGTGAGGGACCTGTCCTGGATCCCGTCGGCGGAGACGTCAGGAATCTTGTGGAACTCGGGGTTGTCGTCATGGTAGAAAACCCGGTAGATCAGCTTCAGGGTATCGGTGATGCTCATGATGTTGCCCACGGGGGCGATCTCGACGTCGCCGATGACCGCCCTGGGCTCCTTCAGCTCCTTCAGCTTCCTGCCGAGCAGCTCGAGCTTCCGCAGCGTCACGGGCTGGGTGATGTCCGTGTGGAAAAAGTCAGAGAGATAATAGAATGCTCCCTGGAACTCCTTCCCCGCCGGGGTTCGTTTCCCATCACGGATCGCCCTGATGAAGCCCGCTGCCTGCTCTTTCTCGCGCTCCGTGGTGATGGTGGTGATCCTCTCGACGATGCGATTGATGCCCGCCTCCTGCGGCGTAACCGCCGCGCCGATACCGCTCACCTTCTCGTAATCATCCGCCATGGCGCTCAGGTCATCCATCGCATCCCCGCCGGCCTCGGCCGCGGCCTTGTTTTTCCCGCTTTCCCGGTACTCGTAATACTCGTTCATGATGTCGGTGAAGACGCCGACCCGCTCCCGGATCGCCTCGCGGTTGGCCGCGACGTCGTTCTTCATTTTCTCCAGGTCCTCGATGATGAAGGTATCGACGGTGGGCGCTCCAGAGATAACGGGATTGGTCTTCTGGTACCGGCGGTACGCCGACGTGAAGGAGTCGATCCTCCGCGCAAGGTCCCCCCTGGCCTGGGGGCTCGAGAGATCGACCTCGTCCCTCATCTTGAAGACGATGCACATCTGCCCCGTGCCGGTGAGCTCCCGGTTGATGAACCGGTCCGCCTTGAGAATCGGGTTGCTCTCGAGGAACATGAAGGTGATGCTGCTCTCGGTTTTCAGGAAAAAGAGCCCCACGAAGAATACCCCCGCGACGGCCAGGGCGCCGAAAAAGACCGCGCGGGAGTGGCGCGCGGTGTTCTCCCCTCCCTTCACCAGCACCTTCATCATCATCCGTTCCAGCTTCGTCTCCTTGATCCCCTCGGGCATGGGAAGGAGCGAAAGCACCGCCGGGATGAAGGTGTAGGTGAGGATCAGGTTGATCACGATGCCCAGGGAGACCAGGAGGCCGAGCCTCTGGATGTCGATAACGTCGATGGTGATGACCGAGAGGAAGGCGGTTATCGTGGTGACCGCCGAGAGGTTGATCGCCACGTCGATGCTGTCCGTGGTCTCGAGGAGGGCCTCCTTGACGGTCTTGCCCCCCGCCGCCGCGGCCTTTTCGTAGTAGCGTATCAGGTAGTGGATAACGTAGGAACTGCCCACGGCGATGAGGATGCTCGGCATGGCGATGGTGCCGGAGGAAAACTCGATTCCCGCCATCAGCATGCCCCCCATGAGACAGGTGATGCTGATGATCACCGTCGCGAGGGGAAGGAACATCCCCGTGGTGGTCCGTATGCTGAGGAACAGTATCAGGAGTATCACAAGGGTGGTGATGGTCATGAAGATCGACATGTCGTTGACCACGAACTCCTCGAGGAGGGCCTCGGCGATGGGCCTCCCGGCGATGTAGATGGTCAGGTCCGGGGGTTTGTTCTTCTCCGAGATGTCGATGAAGAGCTTGTAGAGGTACCCCACGTCGTAAATGTTGGCCACGTTGTAGAGCTTGGATTCAAGGTTGTTCCTGCTGAAGCGGTCCATGTGACCGATCACGAAGGCGTAGATGTCGTCAATGAGGTCCTGGTAGGTAAGATCCACGTCGGAGCGCTCGTAGATCTCGTCTTTCTCGATCATCATGAAGACCCGCTCGAGATACGCCCCGTTGACCTCGCTCTTCCTGAGATCGGCGTGAAAATCCCCGTAGTGCCGGCATATCGGGGAGAGGGTGTCTAGGAAAAAGCCCCGTATCCTTTTTTTGTTCCCGGACACCAGCTTCTCGATGTACGCGTCGTCGACGGTGGTCCCGTCAACGGTCTTGCCGTAAATGTTTCCCCTGAAATAGTAGTCCCTTCCGCTGAAGCGGTCGCGCAGGGCGTCGGCGTTCACCATCATGGGCATTTCCCTGCGGATGATCTCGAGCTTGTTGTCGAGGCGCTTCTCGACGGGTACCATTACCGTGCAGGAGGTACCGTCGGCGGAGAAGAGGGTCCCCTTGAGGAGATCGTTTCCCATCAGCTCCTTCTGCAGATAGGGAATCATCTTCTCAAGGTCGGCGTCATTCCCTGGAAGCTTCTTCATCTTCTCGGGATCCGGATCCAGGAGACCCGCCTTTTTCCGGGCCTTGCTGGTCAGGTTGCCCACGACGATGGTGTTGTTCACCCTGTCCACCATGACGTCATCGGCGTTGATGACGCTCATGATCTGCCCCGGGGCGATCTGTGACGGCACCTCGACGGTTTCCTTTTTGCCGGTGATGATCTTGTTATAGGTCTTGCTGACGGTCAGTTCCTGGAACCGCCTGGTCACATCCTCGAGGTAGCGGAGCGTCTCGACATTGAATATTCCCTTTTTGTCGTTCTCGACGCCGATAAGGATCATGTCCTTCATGGAGAACTTTTTCAGCGTCAGGTGGTAGTACTTGATGACGTCCATCTTGCGGGAAAAGCTCTTCATCGGGTCGACATTGATCGAGAACCGCGTTGCCAGCATGATGCCGAAAAAAACGGTGATGACGACGATGCAGGCGATGACCGTCCGGGGCCTGTTGATGGATAAACGAACCAACCACTTCATTGCGATGTCCTTTCTTCAAAAAATGTCATATGCCCGTCAAACCGGTGTGTGCACCGGATTGCGCGAAACGGGCATGCGCGTTCAGATATACGCCATGGGAAAGACAGCAGACGTCGCGAGGGCATTCATCATATCCGGCATTCCTCCTGTCTCTGTCTCTGTATATATATATGTTTAATCACTGGAAGGCACCTTGGGGAAGGAAATTCTAAAAATCAATACTTATTTTAGGGGCGCGGCAAATATTTTGCCCGGCCCGGGCACGCGGGATCGCGCGGCAGGCATGGCCGGGCGACGGGATCATGTAATTATATTGACACGACGGGGCCACATATGAACGTTCTATACAAAACGCGGAATTACCGCGACCCCCTTGGAAGCAGATGGATATCCTGTCGATCATCGTCGTTGCCATCGCCCTGGCCATGGACGCCTTTTCCGTGTCGATTTCCTGCGGCATTACGATTCCCAGGCCTGGGCCGCGGCACTATTTTCGCCTCGCCTTCCACTTCGGTCTCTTCCAGTTCATGATGCCCGTTATCGGCTATTCCGGCGGCTCCCTGCTCGAAGGCCATATCGGGGCCTATGACCACTGGGTCGCCTTCGCGCTCCTGGTTTTCATCGGGATAAAGATGATGCGTGACGCGCTCTCGTCGGATGATCCCGCCTGCGGTCCCGGCGCGGACCCCACACGTGGCTGGTCGCTCCTGGTCCTCGCCGTGGCAACCAGCATCGACGCCCTTGCCGTGGGAATCTCACTCGGCGTCCTTGGCCGGCCGATCCTTCTCCCCAGCGTGATCATCGGGGTGGTCTGCGCCCTCTTCTCGATTCTCGGCGTGGCCATAGGCACGAAGGCGGGGCCGCTCCTCGGGAAGCGTGCCGGCGCCTTCGGGGGCATCATGCTCGTCGCGATAGGGATCAAGATCGTCATCGATCACACGCGATAAAGCGGACAGGATGCGAACTGGAGGTATTGATGAACACGACACTCACACCCGTTGCTACAGACCGTCTGCTGCGCGCCGCATTCATCCTGAGCGTCTTCACCATCCTCTACAACATCGCCGAGGGTGCGGTGTCGACATTTTTCGGCTTCAACGACGATACCCTGGCGCTTTTCGGATTTGGCGTTGACAGCTTCGTGGAGGTGATCTCCGGCGTGGGAGTGGGCCACATGGCGTGGAGGATGCGGCGCAATCCCGTGAGCGAGCGCGACCGCTTCGAGCGCCATGCCCTGCGAATCACCGCCGCGGGCTTCTTCATCCTCACGGCGGGGCTGGTCGCGGGGTCGATCCTGAGCGCGCTATACCGCATCGAGCCCGATACCACGCTTCCGGGCGTCGTTATTTCATTGATATCGATCGCCACCATGTGGGCGCTGTACGCCGGAAAGATGAAGGTGGGAAAACGGCTCGACTCCGCCCCGATAATCGCGGACGCGCGCTGCACGAAGACCTGCTTCTACCTCTCGTTCATACTCCTCGCTTCGAGCGGGCTCTACGAGCTGTTCAGGATCAGCTACATCGACATCGCCGGAGCCCTCGGGATCGCATGGTTCGCTATCCGCGAAGGACGCGAGGCCCTGGAAAAGTCTCGGCGCGGATCGATCTCCTGTTCCTGCGAAGGATGCGGAGATAATGAACGCGGGGTCACCTGACCCCGCGTTCAACCCCGCCCGCGGCTTCCCGTCAGATCGAGGCGCCGATCGTCCTCCCGTACTCCAAACAGGCCTTCACCGCGTCCCCGTCGGGCTTCCAGAGGGCCCGCAGCCCGTCGCCGATGATCTCGAACCCCCCCTGCTTCAGCCCCTCCGCAAGGATTCGCGTCGACTCGCCGCTCCAGCCGTAGCAGCCGAAGGCGAAGGCCTTCTTGTTCTTCAGCTTGAGCCCCCGCACCTCCTCGAGGAACGCGGCGATGGAACTCAGGATGCCCTGGTTGATGGTGGGTGAGCCGACCCCGATCGCCTTCGACTTGAAGACCTCGGTGACGATGTCGTTCTTGTCCGTGATGGCGGCGTTGTAGAGCTTCACGTTAAGCGTCGGGTCCTTCTCCCGTATCCCCGCGGCGATCGCCTCGGCCATAAGGCGGGTGCCCTGCCACATCGTGTCATAGACGAGGGTGACCTGGTGCTCCCGGTACTCGTCGGCCCACTCCAGGTACTTCTTCACGATCTGGGCGGGGTCCACCCGCCAGATGACGCCGTGGCTCGTGCAGATCATCTCCAGGGGAAGCTCCAGGGCGAGGAACTCCTTGATCTTCTTCGTCACCAGGGGGCTGAAGGGGGCCAGGATATTGGCGTAGTACTTCAGGCACTCCTCGTGGAGTTCGTGCGGGTCCGCCGTATCGTTGAAGAGGCCGCTCGAGGCGTAGTGCTGGCCGAAGGCGTCGTTGCTGAAAAGCACGGCGTCCCCCGTCAGGTAGCACATCATGCTGTCGGGCCAGTGAAGCATCGGCGCTTCGACGAAGACGAGTTCCTTCTTGCCGAGGCTCAGACGGTCGCCGGTCTTCACGGTTGTGAAATTCCAGTCCCGGTGGTACTGCCCCTTCAGTGATTTCACCCCGTTTGCCGTGCAGTAGACCGGGGTGTCCGGGATCTTCTCGAGGAGAAGGGGAAGGGCCCCGCTGTGGTCGATCTCCCCGTGATTCGCGATGATGAAGTCAATCTTTTTCAGGTCGATCTCCTTCTCCAGGGCCGCCACGTATTCCTCCGCGTAGGGGGCCCAGACCGTGTCAATGAGGGCCGTTTTCTCCTCCCTCACGAGGTAGGAGTTATAGGTCGTTCCCCGGTGCGTAGAGTTCTCGTCTCCATGGAACTTCCGGAGTTCCCAGTCTGTTTTTCCCTACCAGGTGATGTTGTTTTTGATCGTGATTGCCATAATCTACCTCCATTCTCTCGATTATATCCCTAATGATTGCGTTGCCTGCCCCAGCGTGATCCCATGGTTGAAACGAGCAGTATTGTCCGCGGGCGCTTAAAAATCAAGTGATTGTTGCCTGTTTCAATCTACTGAATGTTTTACCCTGTTTCATTGACCCGGGTCAATTGTTGCGAGAAAAAAAACCTTGACTGCTATTTGCTATTTTGCTAAATGACCAAATATTCAAGAATGGACAGGCTGATGAAACAGAACTCGCCCGATCAGGGGCCGGCCCTGGCACCATCCAGCACCGGTAAACCGTTAGCGCCGGCCACCGGCCGCCTCGCCTCACCTGACCCCGGGGTCCTCCACGAGGCGGCGCGCGCCCTTCTCGCTCCGGGCCACGGGCCCGTGATTGCCGTTCCCGGAAGGGATAGTGTCCGCAGGGTCACACATGAGTGGACCGCCGCTGACCGGTGGGGACGCATCCGCGCCCGTATCGGTTCCTTCCGGATGAAGTATGATGTCCCTCCCGGACTCTATGCCCTCGGCGATCCTGACAGCACGACGGATGTGTTCGTTTCGGCGAACTACAAGCTGAGCTTCGACATGCTCCGGCGCGCCCTCGGCTCGATCAGCGCATGGATCCTCGTCCTCGACACGAAGGGGATAAACGTATGGTGCGCCGCGGGCAAGGGGACCTTCGGCACGGCGGAACTGGTGCGCCGCGTCAGAGATGGCCGGCTCGCGGAGCGGGTCTCCCACCGGCGAATAATCGTCCCCCAGCTCGGCGCCCCCGGCGTCAGGGCGTCAGAGGTGAAGCGCGCGACCGGATTCACGGTATATTTCGGCCCGGTTGACGCCGGGGACATCATCTCCTACGTGGACAACGGTTATCGCGCAGATCCCGCGATGCGCCGGGTGCGGTTCGGCCTCACCGACCGCCTGGTACTCACGCCCATGGAGCTCCGACAGTCGGTGAAGTACGGCGTCATCACCTCCCTGGCGATCCTCGCATTCTTCGGCCTCCAGCCTCAGGGAATACTGTTCGCGGCCGCGTGGAACGAGGGCCGCGCCTACCTTCTATTTCTGTTCACGGCAATCGCGACCGGCGCCATCGCCACTCCTGCCCTCCTCCCCGTCATCCCGGCCCGATCATTCGCCCTGAAGGGATGGCTCGCCGGGGCCGCGACGGTGGCGCCCCTCGCCCTGGCCTCCCCTCTCGGCGGTGGATCGCTCCTCTACGGGAGCGCGGCGCTCATCGCCTTCCCTCTGCTGTCATCATACCTGGCGCTTCAGTTCACCGGAGCCTCAACCTTCACTGGTCCCTCGGGCGTGAAAAGGGAACTGAAACTATTCCTCCCGATATATATCATCGGTGCGTGCGCCGCGCTGTTGCTCCTGGCGCTCTATAAAATCAAAACGTGGGGGCTCCTGTGAAATACCTGAAAAACGTCGCAACCCTATCTTACGACGAGGCGCGGTGCACCGGGTGCGGCCGCTGCGTCGAGGTCTGCCCCCATGGCGTCTTCGAGATGAGTGGCGGGAAGGCGTCGATCCGTGACCGCGACCTCTGCATGGAATGCGGCGCCTGCTCCCTGAACTGCGACTTCGGCGCCATCGCGGTGACCGCCGGCGTGGGATGCGCCGCGGCACTCATCAACGGCATGATCACGGGCAACGAGTCGTGCGGCTGCGGCGGCGACGCCGGGTGCTGCTGAAAGGAGGCACGCAATGAAGAAGCAACTCCCCCCCCAGTACGAGGCGCGGGCGAACATCATCAAGGCCATAGGGCACCCCGCCAGGCTCTTCATTATAGAGGAGCTGCACCGGGGCGAGCGGTGCGTCAACGACCTGACCGGGATGATCGGCTCCGACGTCTCCACAGTATCGAAGCACCTGGCGGTGCTGAAGAACGCCGGGCTGGTGTACGACGAAAAGCGTGGCACCAGCATCTACTATTCCCTCTGCTGTCCATGCATCCTCGACTTCATCGGATGCGTCGAGACCGTGCTCAGGACCAGCGCGGAGAAGCAGATGGATATCGCGCGGTGCTGCGGCATCGGCGCGAAAGGCAACTGAATTCACCCCCGTGACGGGGGAACGAAACGTGATTAACGCAAGGGGTTGAACCATATGATCTGGAAAACCGAATGGAAACCGCTGCTCTGGATTGTCGGCATATTCTTCGTCTGCTTCTACCTTCCCGTGGGCACGCCCCGCTTCGACAACGCGGTGATCGAAGCCTTCGAACTCGTGAAGTGGTACGCGCGCGAGCACGTGGTCCTCTGCCTGATCCCGGCCTTTTTCATCGCCGGGGCCATCGGCGTGTTCGTGAGCCAGGCCTCGGTGATGAAATACCTGGGCCCGGCGGCCAACAAGATCCTGGCCTACGGCGTCGGCTCCGTGTCCGGATCGATCCTGGCCGTGTGCTCCTGCACGGTGCTGCCGCTCTTTTCCGGGATATACCGGATGGGCGCGGGCCTCGGTCCGGCGATCGCCTTTCTCTATTCAGGGCCGGCGATCAACGTCCTTGCCATCATCCTCACGGCGCGCGTCCTGGGCGTGGAGATCGGCATCGCCCGCGCCGTCGGCGCGGTGCTCTTCAGCGTGGTCATCGGCGGGATCATGCACTTCATCTACCGGAAGGAAGAACTTGAAAAAGTGAATGCCGCCATGCAGATGCCCGAGGCGGAAACGAAACGGCCCCTCTGGAAGGACGTGCTCTACTTCGCCTCGATGATCGCCATCCTGGTCTTCGCCAACTGGGGCAAACCCCTGGAGAACGAGGGTTTCTGGTATTATATGTATCACTACAAGTGGTACCTCACCGGCGCCTTCGGGGCCGCCTTCGCCGCCATCCTTATTCTCTGGTTCGACCTCGCGTGGTGGAAGGTGCTCCTGGCCGCCATCGCCCCCGTCGCCCTGGCCATCGCGCTCCCCGGGCACCCGGTCCTTTCATTCGCATCGGGGGCCATCGGTCTTTCGGTCATCACCAGCACCGACAGGGGGGAGACCGGCGGCTGGTTCGCCGCGTCATGGGACTTCGCCAAGCAAATCCTTCCCCTCCTCCTTGTCGGTGTGCTCCTGGCGGGCATATTCCTCGGCCGGCCCGGGAACGAGGGGCTCATCCCGAACGAATGGGTGGCCGGCCTCGTGGGGGGCAACTCCCTGGGCGCCAACTTCTTCGCCTCAATCGTGGGGGCCTTCATGTACTTCGCCACCCTCACGGAGGTCCCCATCGTGCAGGGCCTCATCGGGAGCGGGATGGGCAAGGGCCCGGCCCTGGCCCTCCTCCTCGCGGGGCCCGCGCTCTCGCTTCCCAACATGCTCGTGATCCGAAGCTACATCGGAACGAAAAAGACCGCCGTCTACTGTCTCCTCGTGGTGGTCATGTCCACCCTGTCGGGGATGATCTTCGGCGCGTTATTTTAAATGGAGGTACCGTCATGAAACTTGAAATACTCGGAAGCGGATGCGCCAAGTGCGCCAGGCTGGAAGAGCTCGCCAGGCAGGCGGCGTCGGAACTGGGCATCGAGGCCGACATCGTCAAGGTCAAGGACATCAACGACATCATGAACTACGGGGTCATGATCACGCCGGCCCTCGTGGTGGACGGCGAGGTGAAGGTGGCGGGGAAGGTGCCGTCCCTGGAGGACATGAAAAAAATCATCTCATTAAAATAAGCGGAGAGAACGATCATGGCCAATAACTGCTGCGCAACTGGAACCAGGCTTCTCTACACCTGCTCAGGCGCATCCGATGTCGGAGAGCTGGCGGACAGGGCGGTACGGAAGCTCTGGAAAGAAGGCTTCGCGACGAAGACCTGCCTGGCCGGCGTGGGGGCCGATATCTCGGGATTCGTACTCTCAGCGAAGGGTGCGGACGCAAACATCGCCGTGGACGGCTGCCCCCTCGCCTGCGCGAGGAAGACACTCGAACGGATAGGTGTAACCCCCGTCGCGGTGATGCTCGGGGACCTGGGTTATGCGAAAGGGGAATCCCCCGTCACCGAAGAAAGTGTGGGGCGGATCGCCATGCTTGTAAAGGAGCGGGTCACCACGGCCTCACCCGGAGTCGCACCATCGCTATCGGGCAACGGGTGCTGCTCATAGTACGCCCCGAAACAAATACTATTTTTTTGAGGTCACCATGAAACCTAAAACGATCATCGCCGCTGCGCTTGCCATCCTCGTGGCAGCCAGCACGGCGTATCTCATTGTCGGCGGAGACAGGCGCGCCGCCGAAACCGCCGCGGCTGAAGAAAAGCGGCCCATGGATGAATCGAAGAAGACCGGCATGAAAACCGTGGTCTACTATTTCCACACGGCTTATCGCTGCTATTCATGCCAGAAGATCGAGGATCTGACGGCCCGGGCGATACGTGAGGGATTTTCGCGGGAGATCGCCGAGGGCAGCGTGGCCTGGAGACCGGTCAATATCGACCTTCCGGAGAATCGTCATTTCATCGACGACTTCAAGCTCTTCACCAAATCGGTGGTCGTCGAGAACGTGGACGGCGGGAAGCGGGTCCGGTGGAAGAACCTGGCAAGGATATGGGAGCTCCTCCGCGACGAGTCCGGGTTCACGAACTATATCCGCGCCGAGGTCGAGGGATTCCGCCATGGGAGATGATGGCGGCATCGTGACGGGAATCATTGCCGCCATCTGGTTCGGGGTGCTTACCTCCATCAGCCCCTGCCCCCTGGCGACGAATATCGCCGCGGTCTCCTTCATCGGCAGGAACGCCGGCGGCGCGGGGCGGGTCATGCGGGCCGGGGGGCTTTACCTCCTCGGCCGATCCCTCGCCTACGCTGCCGTGGCGGCCCTGGTGGTGTCGAGCATCCTCGCCATTCCGGCGGTGGCGGATTTCCTCCAGCGCCACATGAACCGGGCCCTGGGGCCGGTCCTCATCGTCGCCGGGATGTTCCTCCTCGAGCTGATTCCCCTCCCCTTCGGGTCGGGGACCGACCAGGAACGCCTTAAACACATCGCCGAGCGGAACCTGATGGCGGGCTCGCTGTTGATCGGCGTGCTCTTCGCCCTCGCCTTCTGCCCGGTATCGGCGGCCCTCTTTTTCGGGAGCCTCATCCCCCTTGCGGTCGAGCACCGTTCTCCCCTGCTTCTTCCCGTCCTCTACGGGGCGGGCACGGCCCTCCCGGTCCTGGCCTTCGGGCTCATCCTTGCCTTCGGCGCCGGGCATCTATCGAGGGCCTTCAACGCCGTGACCCGCTTCGAGCTCTGGGCACGCCGGTTGACGGGGGCGCTCTTCATCATCATCGGGATCTACTTCACGCTCACCTTTATCTTCAACATACAACTCTGGTAAGGGGCATTGAACATGACGGAACACATCGCTACAAAACTTTCCTTTCTCGACCGCTATCTCACGGTTTGGATCTTCGCCGCCATGGCCCTGGGGATCAGCCTGGGGTTCCTCTTACCCGGGCCCGTCGAGGCCTTCAACCGTGCCCTCACCGTGGGGGAGCACACCAACCTTCTCATCGCCGCGGGACTCATCCTGATGATGTACCCTCCCCTTGCGAAGGTCAAGTACGAGCTGATGCCGAAGGTCTTTGCCGATGGTAAAATTCTCGGCCTTTCCCTGCTGCAGAACTGGATCGTCGGCCCCGTGCTGATGTTCCTTCTTTCGATCTTCTTCTTCGGCTTCGCCGCCCCGGCCCTCTTCGGGCCCGACCCCCGGTGGGGCTATTTCATGACGGGCCTCATCCTCGTGGGCATCGCCCGCTGCATCGCCATGGTCCTGGTATGGAACCAGCTCGCCGGGGGCAGCGGCGAGTACGGGGCGGGCCTCGTGGCACTGAACAGCGTGTTCCAGATCCTGACCTTCAGCGTCTACGCCTGGTTCTTCGTCACCGTGCTTCCCGGCTTTTTCGGCCTCGAGGGGACGGCTGTCGACGTCACGATCTTCGACATCTTCGTGAGCGTCATGATCTATCTCGGGATACCCTTCGCCGCGGGGATACTGAGCCGGGTGATACTCCTCCCGATAAAGGGAGATGAATGGTACGACACCGTGTTTGTTCCGAAGATATCCCCGATCACCCTGGCGGCCCTTCTCTTCACCATCGTGGTTATGTTCAGCACCCAGGGCAGACAGATCATTGACCGCCCCCTGGACGTCTTCTGGATCGCCATACCGCTTTCATGCTATTTCGTGATCATGTTCATGGCGAGCTTCTTCATGGCCCGACGGCTCGGCGCCGATTACGCGAAGAGCACCACCCTGGCCTTCACCGGGGCGGGGAACAACTTCGAGCTCGCCATTGCCGTGGCCATCGCCGTCTTCGGCATCGCATCCCCCATCGCCTTCGCCACGGTGGTGGGCCCGCTCGTGGAGGTGCCGGTCCTCATCGGCCTGGTGAACGTGGCGCTCTATTTCAGGAAAAGATTTTTTAAAGGATAAAACGAGATGACCAAAGCAAAACTAAAAATACTCTTTCTCTGCACCGGCAATTCCTGCCGCAGCCAGATGGCCGAGGGACTGGCCCGGGCGCTCCGCGGGGACGCGGTCGAGGCGCGTTCCGCGGGCACGGCGCCGAAGGGGATCGACCCCCGGGCCGTTGCGGCAATGGCGGAGATAGGGATCGACATCTCGGGCCAGCGGTCACGCCACGTAAGCGAATTCACCGGCATTGAATTTGATTACGTGGTCACCCTCTGCGGCGGCGCCGCGGAGACCTGCCCGGTCTTCCCCGGGAAGACGAAAGTGATTCATGTCGGATTCGAGGACCCCCCGGAGCTCGCGAAGGACGCGGCCACGGAGGAAGAGGCCCTGGCCCACTACCGCCGGGTCCGCGATGAGATCCGCGCCTTCGTGGAAGGACTGCCCGATTCCCTTGAAGAACGAACGGAGCGGTTTTCACTCACGTGACCGCGCCCCCGGCGGCTCTCAGGACCCCGACATGCCCGCCGACAGCCCTGAAAAAAACGCCGCGGCCCCCCGCCGCAGGTTCCTCAGGTTGTATCCCCCCTCCTGGACAACGAGGAGGGGGACTCCCAGGGCGGCGATCCCCCTCCCCAACTCCTCGTAAAGGGGAACGCGCACCCTGAAGGTGCCCGTTGGGTCTCCCCGGAGTATATCGAAGCCGAGGCACACCACCAGGAAGGCCGGTGAATATTTTTTCACGATGGAGAGGGCGCGCTCGAAGGCGGCGAAATACGCCTCGCCGTCGCTCCCCGGCTGAAGGGGAAGATTGCGGTTGAAACCGGCGCCCTCGCCCTCTCCGGTTTCGTCGGCAAAACCGCTGAAATAGGGATAGGACTGGTCGGGGTGCCCGTGGATCGACACCGTGAGCACGTCTTTTCGCCGGTAGAAGATGTCCTGCGTGCCGTTGCCGTGATGGAAGTCAAGGTCAAGGACCGCCACGTTTCCCGACCCGCTCAGGTGATGCGCGGCGATTGCCGCGTTGTTGAAGTAGCAGTAACCCCCGTAGACCCGGCGCTCGGCGTGGTGACCCGGGGGCCGCGTGAGGGCGTAGGCGACCCGGGCGCCGGCCAGGAGCTCATTCGCCGCGGTCATGGCCACGTCGACGGCCCCCCGGGCCGCCTGGTAGGCGTTCCGGTCAAGGGGCGTGCTCGTGTCTATGCAGTAGTAGCCCGCCTGCTCGGGAAGGTCCTTCGGCCTCCTGTCGGGGCGCCGTATCGGGAAGGTATCGGGATAGACGGGGCGGTCGCCGGAGAGCTTCATGCACACGGTCTTCAGGTACCTCACGAAATGCCGGTCATGCACCGCAGTCACGACCTCCTCGGGGAAATGTCGGACGGGCACGGTCGTGAAAAGGCCCGAATGCACCATCACCTCCCGGATGGCGTCTATCCTCACGGGGCGCTCGACGTAGCCCCTGCTCCGTACGTGATGTATCGCGTGGTTGTCCCCCGTCACCAGAATGAACTTCTTCTCGAGCAGTCCCGGCGTTACCGCGGGGTAAAGGTCCTCCGGCTTCACGTAACGGAAAGGCCTGAAGCGGACCGGGTCGTCGACGAAGGACTCCACCACTCGATTCACGTACCCCGGTTCCGTGATCCTGTAGCGGTCCGTCATGATACGGCGCACCGCCTCCCTGGCGTCGTCCCTCGCCAGGCGCTCCGTGCGGTCGAGACCGTCGAACATCAGGTAGGCGCGCGTCGGAGGCTGCCCCACGGGCTCGTCGTAGACGGTGTTGATGACGGGGCGCACCCCCAGGAGCTCGTAGAAGCGCATCCGCTTCCGGATCGCCGCCATGGCGCCCGGCTTTCCCGCCGGGGGCGCGTCGTCCGGGTCGACCTCGAAGAAGATCCCCCGGGAGCCTGTTCCGCTGCAGTACTCCCGCGCCGCCTCGTAGAGGGCGCTCCCGATGCCGCTCCCGTGGTGCCGCGAGCTCACGGCGATATAGTCGATGAAGGAAAAATTGATCGAGGGGAAGTGGATGACCAGGACGAACCCGCTCACGCGCCCCAGGGTCGTCTCCGCAGTGAGGACCACGGACCGATAGCCGAAGGAGAAGGGCCGGTCGAGCATCTCCGGTATCCTGTCGGCGTACGACGCGTTCTCGGGAAAGTTTTCCCTCAGCAATCTCTGGACCTGGTCGATACGGTCCCTCTGGCCCGGCAGCGTCGTGGAATGGAGCGCCCTGATCCTGAACATGGCGGGTCTCCCGGCCCCTAGGACGCGGCGACCGGACCTTCCTCATCATCGAGGGCCGCGTCGCTCTCGAAGGTTGCGATCTTCTCCTTCAGGTCCTTTGCCATATCGGCGATGGCCCTCGAATGCCCGGTGATGTCCTCCGCCGCCGAGGCGTTCGCCTGTGACATCTGGTTGATGTTCGTAATGGTCCCCACGACCTCCTCGGCCGCGATCTTCTGGTCCCCCGTCGCGTGGTCAATCTCGTCAGACCTGGCCCGTACGCCGCGCACCTCCTCGTGGGCCCTCCTGTTCGACTCGATGTAGTTCCCCATGCCCGCGCTGACCCCTTCGATCATGCGGTTGTTCTCCTCCACGCCCGACAGGATCTCACGGATGACCGACACGGTGTCCTGGACCCCCGCAGTTCCCTTGCGGACCTCCTCGTCGCTCTTGCGGATGAGCGTGTCGATCTCCTTCACGCTCGTCGAGGTCTGCTCGGCGAGCTTGGCGATCTCGTCGGCCACGACGGCGAAGCCCCGGCCGTACTCGCCGGCCCGCGCCGCCTCGATGGAGGCGTTCAGGGAGAGGAGGTTGATCCGGTCCGATATCTCGTTGATGATCCCGAGGATTCCCGACATCTCCTTCGACGTGGCCCCCACGGCGGACATGCTCTCGTCCATGCGTATGATGTGGGCCTCTCCGGCGCGGGCCGTGGCGGCGATCTGCTCGGTCCGCTTCAGCGCGGCGGCGATGCGGCCCTCCATCTCCCCGGTTACGCGCGAGAGTCCGTCCATGAGCTCTAGGAGGCGCGCCATCGCCTCGGACTGGGTGCGGGCGCTCGCGCTCACCTGGTCGGACCCCGCCGAGATCTCTTCCATGGTGGCGGTGATCTCCTCGATGGCCGCCGCCTGGTTCTGGATGTTCCTGGCGAAGTCCCCGGCGTTGCGCGAGAGCTCCAGTGAGGAATCGTCGAGCCGCGCCGAGACGTCGCGCATGGACACCATGAGCCCCTCGTTGATGGCGCTCTGGCGCATCCGCTCCCGCTCCGTCTCCTCGCTCCTGAGGCGCCTGGTCGTCTCGTGGAGGCGGTTAAGGATCAGGCCGATGATAAATGATATCACCAGGGTGAGGCTCATCGATCCCATGATGACGCCCTTGACTCCCGGTTCGATTATCGACGACGCGACGACGCAGTAGACGAGGGCCGCCTCGGCGATGACCGACACGGCGACGTAGACCCAGCGCCGGCAGAAGAGGGTGCTGAAGAGGATCGGCATGATGAACGAGAAGATGCTCGCCACGTATCGCTCGGCGTTGCCGTGCCGCTCGGTTCCGACGGCGTTGAAAATGAGCCCCGCCATGACCGCGAAGGTAAAGATGGTGACGGCGATGTTGTAGTAGCCCCGCGCAACAAGGAAAAGGCCCCCGGCCAGCATAAAGACGATGCCGAATACCACGAGGTTCAGCGCCTGGAAGGGGCTCCGCGGCGCGATTATATTCATGAAGGTTATGAAGATCACCAGGATGGGTATGATCCCGAGGCTGAAGTAGAGGTAGATCCTCACCCGCCCCCTGAGCTCATACGACGCGTCGTCATAACGCCGCAGCATTGCGTGGAGAAACCGTGTCATGGAAATGCCTCCCGCCCCGTATCGAAGGAACGTTCCTTCCGGGCGGTGAGCTTGTATAGCACACCCTCGGGAGTTTTGTCAAGATCATGAGAAAAAAGCGGATAAATTCTCGCCTTTCAGAGAAGTCCCCGGTAGACCCGGACCATGTCCTCCACCGCCCTCTCCCAGGTGAAAACCTCCTTCACCCTGGCGATCCCCGTCCCGGATAGCTCACGGAGCTTCTCCCGGTCGCGGATGAGCCCGTTCACCGCCGAGGCGATCGCCTTCTCGTCCCGCGCCGGCGTCACGATGCCCGCCTCGCCCACCACCTCGGGGAGGGCGCCGCCGTCGCTCGACACCACGGGAACCCCGCAGGCCATGGCCTCGGCCGCGGGAAGGCCGAAGCCCTCGTAGACCGAGGGCACCACGGCGATCTCCGCCCGGCCGTAAAGGCGCACCAGCTCCTCCGTGGAGGTCTTGCCGGTGAACTCCACCCTCCCCCCGAGACCGAGGCGCTCCATCAGCCGGTCCGTCACCTTCCGGTGGGGCGCCCCGCCGTCCACGGCCGTGAGGGTCACGGAGGGATCGATCATCGGCATCGCCTTGAGGAGGTAGGCAAAGCCCTTCTTGCCGTCCTCGATGTTTCCCACGAAAATGATGTTTCCCCTCTTCTTCTTCACCCCCTTGACCGGCCTGAACACGTTTCTATCGATGCCGTTGTAGACCACGGTCTGGCGCGCGGCGGGGACCCCGAAATCGCGCTCGATGGCCCTCTTCGAGTCCCGGGAAACAGTAATGACGTGGTCCAGGCGCTTCGCCACGAAGGCCTGCATGAGGGTGGGGTAGAACATCACGGTCTTCAGCTTGTTTTTGAACCTGACAGTGCGCTCCAGGACGTTGACGAGATCGATCGTGAGGGGGTGGTGGATCGTGGCGACCACGGGGACGCCGAAGGCCTTCATCATCAGGAGGCCGTACCCCAGGGACTGGTTGTCGTGGATGATGTCGAAGGGGCGACTACCCTGAAGATCCCTGAGGAGCCTGAAGGCGCGGTACCCGAAGGCGCTGATCTCCGAAAAGGCCCCGGTTCTACTGGAGAGATACTCGTAGAAATTGAGGGGCGAGAGTATGGCGAAGGGATCGTCGGCGTCGATGATATCGAGGCCCTTGCGCACGAAATACTGGCGGTTGTGGATCCGGTGAAGGGTGACCCCCTTCATCGCCTCGGGATAGGGGGGGCCCGCGATGGCGTGGACCTCGTGCCCCTGGCGCGCCATCTCCTCGGCGACGTACTTTAAGTATATTCCCTGCCCCCCGGAATAGGGGTTCCCCCGGTAGCAGAGGAGGCAGATGCGGAGGGGCCGCGGCGGGGTCATCGCCGCCCCCCGGGCCGCGTTGCCGCGGCTTCCTGTTCGCGATCACCCGGGAGCACCACCTTTTTCGGATCGAGCTTCTTCACGACCCTCGCCGGGTTCCCCGCCACCACGACGTTGGGGGGCACGTCCTTCGTCACCACGGCCCCGGCCCCCACGATGGAATTCTCGCCCACGCGCACCCCCTTGCACACGATGGCGGAGTCGCCGATCCAGGCCCCCCGCTCCAGGACGATGGGCGCCCTCCTCCCGGGGGCGCTGGTCCGGTCATGGATATCGTGCCAGTCCGCGTCGGTGAGGTAGCAGTGGTTGGCGAGCATGCAGCCGTCGCCGATGGTGATGGAGGCGGCGGAGCTGATGCGCACCCCGTTCATGACCAGGACGTTGTCGCCTATGGTGATACTGCCCCGGATATCACCGATCATCACGGAGGAGAGGTTGGTGCGGTAGCCGCTGGCCGCCACGAAGACCACGTTTTTCCCGATGCTGATGCCGGGACCGTAGACCACGACGTTCCATATCCCCCAGACCGCGGGGACGCCGCCGATGGACGTGAACTTTCTCTTGAAAGAAAGATGGTAGATAATAAAGGAGAGCGAGAGATAGAGAAAGGCCCTGATGCGCGCCCTGAGGCCCTTCCCGTCCCGGGGGTCAAACATCGTCCGAACCCGTTCCGGACCGACCGCCTCAGCGGTCCTCGATCCTCGAAAAATCGAGGAGGGTCGTGAAGTGGCCGAGGATCCCCTCCAGGAGGGCGATGCGGTTGTCGCGCAGGGCCTCGTCTTTGTCCATGACGAGGACCTTGTCGAAGAAGTCGTCGATGGCGGGCTTCGCCTCGATCAGGAGCCCGAAGAGCTCGATATAGGAGCTCCCGGAAATGAGGCGCGCGATCTCGCCGGACCGTGAATCGAAGAAGCTGAAGAGCGCCCGCTCCTCGTCGTGGCGGATGAGGGAGGGATCGAAGGAAAGGGCGCGCTTCCCCTGCTCCCTCCTGAAGGCCGACACGATGTTGTTCATCCGCTTGAACCCGAGAAGCATCCGGGAGAAATTCTCGTCGCGGCGGAAGCGGTTCAGGCTCTCCGCCCTCCGGAAGAGCTCGAGGAAATCACCCCCCCCGGTGGCCAGGCAGGCGTCGATCTCGTCGTGGGCCAGGCCCTTCTCGGTGAAGATGGTCTTCGCCCTGGCGGCGATGAACTCCAGTATCTTCCCCGCAAGGTTCTTCCCGTCCCTGTATTCGTCGGCCACGGATTCGAGCAGGGACTCCAGGGGGAGGTTGATGCCGTTGGAGAGAAGGAGATCGACGATGGCGTTCGCCTGGCGCCGGAGGGCGTAGGGGTCCGCCGAGCCCTTCGGAATGTTGCCCACGGAAAATGACCCGAAGATGTTGTCGATCTTCTCGGCCAGGGACACCACCACGGAGACCATCGCCGTGGGAAGGGGCTCGCCGCTGTAGCGCGGCTTGTAGTGGTCCTCGATGGCGTCGGCCACATCGGGGTCCTCCCCCTCGGCAAGGGCGTAGACCCTCCCGATTTTCCCCTGGAGGGACGGTAACTCGAAGATCACTGCGGTCATCAGGTCCGTCTTGCAAAGGTCAATGGCGCGGGCGATCTTGCTCTCCTCCCCGCCGCCGAGGCCCAGGGCCCGTGAGATCCGCGTGGCCACCCCGGCCATCCTCGCCACCTTGTCGTGTATGGAGCCGAGCTCCTTGTGGAAGAGGACCGTCTTCAGGGACTCCACGCGGTCACCCAGGGGGACCTTCCGGTCCTCCTCGTAGAAGAACCGGGCGTCGTTGAACCGGGCCGAAATGACGCGCTCGTTCCCGGCGCGCACGTTGTCGGTCACGGGATTGTTCGACACGGCGAGGAAGGCGTCGGTGAGCCGGCCCTCGCCGTCGACCACGGAAAAATATTTCTGGTGCTCCCGCATCTCGGCGATCAGGACGATGTCAGGGAGAGAGAGGAACTCCCGGTCGAAGCGGCAGGTGCAGGGCACGGGATTCTCCACCAGGTAGGTCACGGTATCCAGGAGCTCGTCGTCCTCAAGAAGATTCCCGCCGGCCTTCTTGGCCGCATCGGCGAGGCCCGCCCGTATCATCTCCCTTCGTTCCTCCTGGTCGAGGATGACGCCATGCTTTTTCAGGAGATCGCCGTACCCGGCGATTTTCTTCACCTCGACCATGCGGTCGTGCTGGATGTAGTGTCCCCGTGTCAGGTTCGACGACGCGATCCCTTCTACCTGGAAGGGTACCACGCGATCGTTGAAGAGTATGAGAAAGTAGCGAATCGGCCTGGGGAAGGTCACGCTCTTGTCACTCCAGCGCATCCGCTTCGGGAAGGGAACGGCGTCGACGATTTTTTTGACAATCCCCGGGATGAGGTCTTCTGTCTTCTCCGCCGCGAGCTTCTTCCTGGCGAAGACGTAGCCTCCCTTGTCCGACTCCCTGGTGAAGAGGTCCCCGGGGCCGAGGCCGTTCCCCCTCATGAATCCCTCCAGGGCCTTCGTGGGGGCCCCGTCGGGCCCGTAGGCCGCCTTCACCGATGGGCCTTTCAGTTCGGCCTCCTCCTCCCGCTGGGACTCCGCGAGTCCCGACACAAGAACGCTGAAGCGGCGCGGCGTCGCGTAGACCTCGATGGCGCCGTAATCGATCCTGGCCTCGGCAAGGCTCCCTGAAAACGCGTCCCGGATCGACTCCAGGGCGGGGGGCACGTAGCCCGCGGGTATTTCCTCGGTCCCGATCTCCAGCAGGAAATTGGCGTTTTTCAGCATCAGGGTCGCTCCGGCATTCTGGGATCACGACCGCGAAAGCGTCCGGATACGGGGGCGCGCCGCGGCAACTGACGAATATGGGGCGGGGCCGGGTGGGCTGCGTCAAGATATTTTTTATTTGACGATACCGTCCCCGGGGGATCCGGGCGACAAAAAAGTGGTTGTCGGCCATAGTACCGTGCTATACTATGATCACGTTGGCGCGGGGGTATCGGGTTGAAAAAAGCATCGGCCGTCCTGAGGAGAAACGTCGTGCCGGGATTCATCGCCTTCCTCTAACGGCCGTGGGCCACTATCAGGTACCGAATGCGCCGTATGATACGCTGGATTAAAACAACATTCCTTTCCAAATATGCAAATGAATCCTATGTAACCAGGCAGAAGGCGTTTATTCTTTTTCTTGTTTCCGCCTTCTTCATCCCCCTCCTCGTGATCCCCTTCATGGTGAATGTCGCCACGGATGTTTCGACCCATCCCTCGGAGATCAACTACGCGAACGCCCTCGCCATTGCCGGTCTCGCGATCTCACTCTTCCTTCTCTGGAGCGGCCGGTATACCCCCGCGGTCGTTGTCGTCGCCCTGTGCATGACGATCAGGATCGTCGCGGGAATAGTGATCAAGCTCGACGCGATCCTCCTGACCGGCTCGAACAATAACGTCGTTTTCATATTTATCGCCCTTGCCTTCGCCTCGCTCTTCGGAGGCCGAAGGCTCCTGGTGTCCATGGCGGGAGTGTTTGTCCTCCTGGCCGCGGCGGGTGCGTTCATGATTCCCCGCCATTATCCGATGACCAGCACAAGGGATCTCTTCGGGGCCACCCTGAACCTCGTCATCGCCATTGTCGGGGTCGCGCTCCTCTCGTATCTCATCACCTCCATCACCGATGCCATGTTCAGGAAACTGAACGAGGAGCTTGAAACGAACAAGAGCCTCGGCGAGAACCTGGGCACCAAGGTCCAGGAGCTCGAGGCCATGTACGAGGAAATGGAATCCATGAACGAGGAGCTCAGCCACACCTACGGCGAGCTCCTCGATGCGCACAAGGACCTCGGTATCTTCAAGAAGTTCGTCGACGAGGCCGGCCAGGGGTTCTGCATCTCCCGAATCGACGGGACCCTAATTTATCTCAACCCCTCTCTTCTCCGCACTATCGGGTCCGGAAGCCTCCAGGAGGTGATCGGGAAGAACACCCGCGACTACTATTCAAGGGATTCGCGCGCCCGGATCAGGAACGAGATCATGCCCCGGGTGCGCGGCGAGGGGCAGTGGATGGGGGAACTGCCGATCCTGAACAACAGGGGAGAAGAAATCGCCACTCTTCAGAACATATTTTTCATACGCGACGAGAAGGGCCAGCCGATCAATATCGCCACCATCGTGAGCGATATCACGGAGATGAAAATGATCGAGGAGCGCCTGACCCGGGCGCAGAGAATGGAGTCTCTCGGAAGGCTCACGGGGGGGATCGCCCACGATTACAACAATATCCTCACGGCCATCCTCGGCTTCGGCCAGGTCCTCATGGCGGAGATGGACCCGGACGATCCCAGGAAAGGACTCGTCGACGAGATCGTCAAGGCGGGCACCGTCTCCGCCGGGATCACCCGCCAGCTCCTGGCCTTCGGGAAAAACCAGATGCTCAGGCCCAGGGTGATCGACCTGAACGATTCGATCATGAACCTGGAAAAAATGCTGCGGCGCTTTACCGGGGAAAGCATAGAGCTCCTGCTGCGTCTCGCCCGGGACGCCAGGCCGATCTTCGCGGATCCGGCCCAGATCGACCAGGTGGTGCTGAACCTCGTGATAAACGCCTGCGACGCCATGCCGTCATCCGGCACCCTCATCATAGAAACGGGAAACGTCGACATTGCCGACGGCTCCAATCCCGGGCTGCCGGAGGCACACCCGGGGAGCTACGCGTTTATTTCGATCGAGGATACCGGAAAGGGCATGGCGAAGGACACGAGGGACCAGATGTTCGAGCCGTTTTTCAGCACCAAGCCCCCCGAGCAGGGGACGGGACTCGGACTCTCCGTTGTGTACGGCATCGTCAGGCAGCATGGAGGATGGATAGACGTGTCCAGCGAACCCGGCAGGGGGACCATGATCAAGGTCTTTCTTCCCGTCGCGTCGAATGAACATCCCACCGTCGAACCAATCCCGAAAACAGAGGATGAACACGCCGGCAGGGGGGAACGGGTCCTTCTCGTCGAGGACCACGACAACGTGCGCGCCTTCGCATCCAGGGTACTTCGCGACAGAGGGTACACGGTCATCGAGGCCCGGGGGGCGGAAGAGGCGATAGAACGCTTCAGGGAAACGGGAGGCGCTATCGATCTCCTCTTCTCCGACGTCGTGCTCCCCGGAAAGAATGGCATCCAGCTCGCGGAGGAACTCACGTCGATGAACCCGCGGCTGAAGGTCCTGCTAAGCAGCGGCTACACGGGAGAGCGGTCCCGGATCGACACGATCGCGGAAAAGAACCACCCCTTTCTGCAGAAACCCTATTCCATGCAGGACCTTCTCCGTGGCGTCCATACGGCGTTACGCGGCGGCGCGCCGTGATAACGCGGGCATCCCGGAAAACCCCGATACCCTTGAAAATAAATTTCAGCTAGAGGAGATTCCGGAAGCGATACGCCAGCCATTCCAGCATGAAATCGAGGGGCGAGCGCCTGTCCCAATGATCGAGAAGCAGCTCCTTGCTTTTTTTTTCGTCATTGTTAAACACCCTTACCATCTTTCTCCCGAATTCTTTTCCCAGGACGATGGCGTTTATTTCGCGGTTCTTCTTGAAGCTCCGCCGGTCCAGGTTTGATGAG
>CAZKPR010000021.1:0-31786 GCA_964554685.1 uncultured Leptospirales bacterium
CCCTTGGTATACCCGACTCGCAGGGCACCTTTGTTGAACACAACCCGCATCCATAGATAAAGATATGGTAATTATTA
This sequence comes from uncultured Leptospirales bacterium, assembly GCA_964554685.1. GTDB lineage: Bacteria > Spirochaetota > UBA4802 > UBA4802 > UBA5550 > RBG-16-49-21. Next base: position 78 of record CAZKPR010000021.1, read on the forward strand.
TTGCAATGCTTCAGCGATTGCGCCACATGGCGTGAACACGTTTCCTTGTCGTGGCCATGCATGCCGGAAATCGCATCAACCGGGCACCGTTTCGCACAGGCAAGGCAGCCTTTTCCCTGGTAATGGAGACAGAACCCATGAATGTCCTCCAACCGTTCCCTATTCCGTGACAGCTTCAGGTTAACCACAAAGCTTCCGGCGCGGTGGGCACATCCTTTTTCAGTGATCAGAAAGTCATGCACGCCGAAGGTCCCGAGACCCGCGGCGTAGGCCATGTGACGGTGAGACCACGGCGATGCCCACCCTACCTTTGGATACCGCTTTTTATTGAACATGGGTGTTGCATCAGGTGCAATTGCGAGTATTCCTTTTCCCATGAGGTCAGCGACGATCTCTCTCACAAAGATCTGACTGAAGGTTTCGCCATTGAGCCTTGTCTGGGCCCATCGCTCCGCAGGCCAGGTCTGCATGCTCCGGTTTTCCTTTTTCGTCGCTTCCGTGAGCGGCATGATAAAAGAAACTACCGACAGATCATGGGGTTCCGGAGCCGGGACTCCATTTCTCTTTGCCTGCCATGCCATGATTTCACAGGGAGTGAAATGATGGGGCCCGATTATTTCCTTGAACTCGAGAAAGATCGGATCATCGCCGGGAACGAATCCGATGAGTGGCTCATCGAATATCCTCTCACCATCGAATGGATACTCCATGCTGTTATCCGGATGATTCCGGAATATGGCTGTCATGGTATCCGAAAACCATTGTTCATTGATCCCGGGTGGCTTCACTCCTTTATTGAAAGGAGGCTGTTTCGGATGACCTATGCCACGAAGTTCCGCGAGTGAATTCATAATGCCGCCGATATCGGTCACATATGAGCACCTCCGATATCGCTGTTTCATCTTTTTATGACGCATGCTTCCTCCCATAGAATGCGTTGCATGGCCGAGACAAAACTTCCTTTAACAACAACTGTACACAACCGGAATTCCGGGCTGCGACAGGTCAATCAGTGATTTTGCTTTCAGACCGGTTTTCTCCGAACCGACTCGTTCGACTTCGATGCTGGGAATCGCGTTGTAAGATCAATTGTGTTTGAATAATTCAAACCATGTTGTACAAATTCATAGTTTTTAAGAGGCGTGATTTCTCGCCATGGTGATCTCATATTCCGCTCTACCTTCAATGTAATCATACATTATGCCCGGGATGGGTTTTTGACAGTATTAAATAAACTGACATATCAGTTTATTTAAGGCGAAAACAATAGTCAATCTCATTATTCCAAATAATGACCGAATACGCCGATTCCCAGTTCAGGAGGAAGTAGGCAACACCCTCTGGGTTATCACTTCGTACATCTCCCTTCAGGCCGAAATTTTTATACGCCATGGCGCAATAGGGATTGTCAAATACGCGCGGCCATGGCAGGCTTGCGCGGCCGTCTATCACCGCAACGGAGGTCCCCATGAAACGCATCACGCTGCTTTTCATCATCGCCATCGCCGCGCTCTCGGCCTCCCCCGCCCTCCCCGATCCGAAAGAGGAGGCGGTGTCCCCGGAGGAATCGGAGCGGATCCTCGGCCTTATCTTCGAAAAAAGCGTCGCCATATACGATACCTACACCGGCGCGGAATCAACGCGCCTCGAGACGATACGCGAATTCGACCCGAAAACGGATAAGCTCCGAAGCGTTTCCGAGGTGACGATGAAGCGGAAGGATTATTTTTACCGGGATCCCGAGGTCGAGGTGCTGAAATACGTGAAGGACGGCGTGGAAATGAAGCCCTCGGCGTTCCGGGTCTACAAGAGCAAGCCCGCCTACCCAATATTCGATAGAAGGGGACGCGAGCGCTACACCCTCCGCGTTGCCGCGATCCTGAAATTAAACGGGAAAAAGGTCTACCGCATCGAGGTGACGCCGAAGGCGAGCTCCCCCCTGCACTTCAGGGGCAACATCTACTGCGCGAAGAAGTCCCTGGAAACGGTCCTCGTCGAGGGCACCATGGCGAAGCTCGGTTTTCCGCTCAAGGATTTCCGGATGGAGCTCAGGTTCGCCTCGGTGGACGCTATACCCGTCGTGGAATCCGGCACCGTGCATATCAGGTTGAGCGTGCCCCTCGTCCTCCCGGACACGAAGATCGTCTCGGAATTTACCGCCTCCGACACGAAGCTGATCAGGTAGGGAAGGCCCCTACCAGGTCCCGGTGGTGATATACTCGTGCATGGCCAGGGCGGCCTTCCTCCCCGCCCCCATGGCGAGGATCACCGTCGCCGCCCCCGATACCACGTCACCCCCGGCGAACACGCCCTTCTTGGTGGTCTTCATCGTCTCCTCGTCGGCGACGATGGTCCCCCACTTCGTTGTCTCCAGTCCCGAGGCGGTCTTCTGCACGATCGGGTTGGGGGCGTTCCCGATGGCGATGATGGCGAGATCAATATCGATGGTGAACTCCGATCCCTTCACCGGGACCGGGCGACGCCGTCCCGAATCGTCCGGCTCGCCAAGCTCCATCCTGAGGCACTCGACCCCGGTGAGGTGCCCCCCCTCGTCGCCGAGGAACCGCACGGGATTGGTCAGGAGTGTAAAGATGATCCCCTCCTCCTCGGCGTGGTGCACCTCCTCCCCGCGGGCCGGCATCTCTGCCTTCGAGCGCCGGTAGACCACGTGGACCTCCTCGGCGCCGATCCGCATGGCCGTGCGCGCCGAGTCCATGGCCACGTTGCCCCCGCCGAACACGGCGACCCGGCGCCCCCTGATCACCGGCGTATCGTATTCCGGGAACCGGTACGCCTTCATCAGGTTGACCCTGGTGAGGTACTCGTTCGCCGCGTAGACACCCAGGAGGTTCTCACCCGGCACGTTCAGGAACAGGGGCAGCCCCGCGCCGGAGCCGATGAAAACCGCCTCGTAGCCCTCGTCGAGAAGGCTGTCCACGGTCTCGGACATTCCTATCACTCGGTTCAGCACGATCTTCACGCCCATCTTCTCCAGGGCGCTGATCTCATAATGCACGATGTCTTTTGGCAGGCGGAATTCGGGAATGCCGTAGACGAGGACACCCCCCGGGCTGTGAAGCGCCTCGAAGATGGTAACGTCGTATCCCAGGCGACTCAGCTCCCCGGCAGCCGTGAGGCCCGCGGGGCCCGAGCCGATGATGGCGACTTTCTTCCCGTTGGAAGGGGCATATGCCGGCTCGGGGCTTCCGCCGTTGAGACGCTCGAAATCCGCGGCGAACCGCTCCAGGCTCCCGATCGCAACGGGATCGCCCTTCTTCGCGAGGATGCACAGCTCCTCGCACTGTGTCTCCTGGGGGCAGACGCGGCCGCACACCGCGGGAAGGGAATTCGTCCGCTTCAGCACATCGAAGGCCTTCATGAACTCGCCGTCTCTGATCTCGCGGATGAACCCGGGTATGTCGATCCTCACGGGACAGCCCTCCACGCAGGTCGGCTTCTTGCACTGGATGCAGCGCGCGGCCTCGCGCATCGCAATCTCCACGGGAAAGCCGAGGGGGACCTCGTTGAAATTTCTGCGCCTGGTTTCGGGCGATTGCTCCGGCATCTTCTGCCGCGGGATCTTCTCGGCCATCTCCTACCTCCCTCCCAGCCTGCACTGGTGTTCGAAGCGTTCCATCGAATCCTTTTCCGCGTCACGGTAGGTGCCGAGGCGTTCGGTGAGCTCGGTAAAATCGACCTGGTGCCCGTCGAATTCAGGGCCGTCGACGCAGGTGAAGCGCCGCTCGCCGCCTACGGTAACACGGCACCCGCCGCACATTCCCGTGCCGTCGATCATGATCGAGTTGAGGCTCACCATGGTCTTTATCCCCCGGGGCTTCGTCATCTCGCTCACGGCCTTCATCATCGGCACCGGTCCCACGGCGACCACGATGTTGACCGGTTCGCGATCAAGGACTTCCTGCAGGGCCTCGGTCACGAAGGCCTTTCTCCCGCGGCTCCCGTCGTCGGTGCACACGACGATCTCTTCACCCGCCCTGGAAAGCTCCTCCTCCATGATAAGGAGGTCGCTGTTGCGCGCGCCGATAATGTTGATCACGCGGTTTCCCGCCTCGCCGAGCGCCGTGGCGATGGGGTAGAGCGGCGCGATGCCGATGCCGCCGCCAATGCACACGGCGGTCCCGTACTTCCTTATCTCCGTGGGGTGCCCCAGGGGCCCCGCGATGTCCTCTATCGTGTCCCCCGGCGCGAGCTCCTTGAGGTGCCTGGTCGTCTTCCCCACCACCTGGTAGTAGAGGGTGATGGTCCCCGCCCCGGCATCGGCCGCCGCGATGGTCAGGGGAATCCGCTCTCCCGTCTCGTTGATCCGGAGAATGATGAACTGCCCCGCCTTCCGGTGGGCCGCGATGTAGGGGGCCTCAACGACCATCTTCCCCACGTTCGCCGATACGCTTTCGTTCGAGAGTACCCGGTGTCCTGGCTTTTCCACGTTGTTTCGTCCTTAAAATAGTATGCCGCTAGGCGCGCCTCCGGCGCGCGTAGCGGCATGATACGCAATCCCTTCTTCCATTGAAACCACTTTTTCATATCGAAGGGGGTCCCGCCCCCGTCGCTACACCACCCCGGCGGCGAGCATCGACTTGGCGACCTTCACGAAGCCGGCAATGTTCGCGCCCATGACGTAATCGCCCTTCTTCCCGTAGGCCTCGGAGGCACCCAGGCAGGCCTTATGGATGTTCTTCATGATATTCTGGAGCTTGGCGTCCACTTCCTCACGGCTCCAGGAGAGACGCATGCTGTTCTGCGTCATCTCGAGGCCCGAGGTGGCCACCCCGCCGGCGTTCGCCGCCTTGCCGGGGCCGTAGAGCACGCCATATTCCTGGTAGATCTTTATCGCCTCGGGCGACGAGGGCATGTTGGCACCCTCGCTGATGCAGATGCATCCGTTCTTGACCAGGGCCTCCGCGTTTTTCGCGTTGATCTCGTTCTCCGTTGCGGAGGGAAAAGCCGCGTCGACCTTCAGGTTCTGGTCCCTGACGACGTCCCAGCAGCTCTGGCCCTCGAAGAACTTGGCCTTGTATTTTTCCGCGTATTCCTTGATTCTTCCGCGCTTGACGTTCTTCAGGTCCATCACGTACTGGAGTTTCTCGGCGTCGATTCCCTTCTCGTCGACGATGGTTCCGCCGGAATCCGAGAGGGTGATCACCTTCCCACCCAGGGCATTGACCTTCTCCACGGTGTACTGGGCCACGTTCCCCGATCCGCTCACCACGCAGGTCGTATCCGCCAGGTCCTTTCCCTGGGTGGCCAGCATCTCGGCCGCGAAATAGACGGCGCCGTATCCCGTCGCCTCGGGGCGGATGAGGCTCCCGCCGTACTCAAGGCCCTTCCCCGTCAGCACGCCGGTGTGCTCGTTCACCAGTTTCTTGTAGTAGCCGAACATGAAGCCAATTTCCCGGCCCCCCACGCCGATGTCCCCGGCGGGGACGTCAACGTCGGGCCCGATGTGGCGGTAGAGCTCGCGCATGAAGGCCTGGGTGAAGCGCATCACCTCCATGTCCGATTTCCCCTTCGGATCGAAATCCGAGCCCCCCTTGCCGCCCCCCATGGGGAGGGTGGTGAGGGAATTCTTGAAAATCTGCTCGAAGCCGAGGAACTTGATGATCCCCAGGTTCACCGAGGGGTGGAAGCGGAGGCCTCCCTTGTAGGGGCCAATGGCGTTGTTGAACTGCACCCTGAAGCCCCTGTTCACCCGGACCTCGCCCTTGTCGTCCACCCAGGGCACGCGGAACATGATGACCCTGTCGGGCTCGACGATCCGCTCGTAGATATTGGCTTTGACGAATTCGGGATGCTTTTTCACCGTGGGTTCCAGGGTGAAAAGCACCTCTTCCACGGCCTGGTGGAACTCCTTCTGCTCCGGGTCCTGCCGCTTGACCTTGTCGATCACTTCGTTGATAATGCTGGACATACTTGTCTCCTGATGGATGGTATTGAGATCCTCTCTGCGGTCCCTTCCCCTTCGTCCCTCTCCATGATTGCGCAATCAGGGGGATAACCGTTCGCTTCGCGGGAAAAGCGCTCCCATGGAGGGACGCCTGCCGGAGATATGGTTGCATACGCGATGGCGCGCGGCGGACGTTCTGGTCGGCATCGGTATTTCCTTATACAAGGGGAAACCGGGCCTTTCGGGGCAATAAAAAACCCGCGGGACACACTATGGTTCCGTCGGCGCAGGTGTCAATGAGAAATAGCGGGTGCTATTCCCTGTTAATTGTTACGAATATGTAAAATTAAGTGTATCAGAATGAGCGGGAACCCTTATAAACCTCTTCATCAGGATTTATCGCCAAAATCGCCGCCCCGGGGGCTCGCGATCCGTTTTTCCGCATACATTGGCTTATTCGCCATGGATATAGCATACAAGCTCCTGCCCGGAGACGTCTGCGATCAATCGCAGTGCCGATGCCGTGTCGAACACGCGAAGGATACCGTGAAAGCGCCCCTCCTCGGGCATGAGTTCCGGCGCGGTGTCGGGGAACCCGGAAAGGAGGGCGGGGTTGAAGACGACCCCCTCCCTGTCCGGCTCAATGGCAAGGTAACCCGTGTCGCTTTCCACGAGGTCCTGGAAAAAATGGGTCCCGTAGGATATCTCCGGTACGAGGCCGTCGCGCATTCGTGCGATCTCGACGATGACGGAAACGCGATGTATCTCCGAATAATTGACCGGCACGCCGAGGGACGGCGTGGTGGTGCCCCACCGCCCCGGACCAATCAGCATGACCGGGTCATCGCCGCGGTCGCCGATCGTCCTGTTGACCCTCCCCACGAGCCTTGCGACGGCGTGCTTGTCCGACACCGGGAGCCCGTCATACCCCTCGGGATCCACGTAGATGATCCGCTTGAGGTCGAGGACAATATTCCCCCCCACGAAGTTGCCCGAGGACCTGAAGAGCACGCGCTCCACGGGCACGTCCCGGGGGATCGCCACGGGTTCATTGTACCATTTTACCTGCTGGGGGCGGCACTGGAGAAGGTTGATCCGGTAGGCCCCCGCGTCGGTGAAATTGAGGGTGTACTCGATATCCACGGGATTCCGGTACACCTCCTCGAGCACCCCGAGCATCATTTTCATGTCCCGCACGAAGGAAGTCTTCTGCAGAAACTCGTCGAAGTCGACAAGCCACGACTCCGCGTCACCCGCACCGCGCTCGCGCATCATCTGCTCCGTTTCCGTGTCGCGCTGCCCGATGAAGGAGAGGTTGACGCGGCGGTTCCCCTTGAAATACTCGGCCACGCCGATCGTTTCCTGTTCGTTGCGCGCCGTGTTCAGTGCGTCGAACTGCCTCTGGGAAAACCTGCGGGCGTCCTGGATGCCGGCATAGGGCTTGAGCAGCGGATTGTCCAGGGCGATGATCCTCGGGTAGTCTCCCTCGACGCGGTTCACCGCCCTGGTCCCGAGGCCCACCACGTGGCGAAGCATCCCCGCCGCGGGGTCCATCGATTCGTTCCACACGTACTGGTTGTACGACAGTCCCACGCCGGCCATGTCGGGATAAAAATATTCGCCGTGATAGGACCCCGACACGCGCATCACCAGGAGGGCCATCTGCTCGTCCATTTCCTTGAGGCCCATGCTGGCCCGGTAGGCCAGCGCGTCGGGTCCCATGACGCTGGAAAATATCGCCTTCACCGCCTTCGTGAAGGCGCTGAATCGCTCCTCCGGAGTCCCCTGGTTGACCAGGAAAATGCTCTCGTATTTCCCGGCGAAGGCGTTGCCGTAGGCGTCCTCGAGGAGGCTGCTGGACCGCACGATGATCGACGATTGGCCGAAGTATTCGATTATCTGCCTGAATTTCTCCTTTATCTCGTCGGGAAGCTTGCCGCCGGGGATCAGCTCCCGCAGCTTCACGGCGGCGTCGAAGTACCCCTCATCGGTTTTATGCTCCATGAAGAGGTCCCACCAGCCGTTCTGGACGATGTAGGTGTAAAAGACGTCGGATCCCACGTAGAAGGAATCGTGGGCCTCCTGGATGCGATCCCACTTCTCCCCGTTTTTCTTCGAGAGTATCTTGCGCGCCAGGAGCATCCCCGTTGATTTGCCCCCGATGAAACCGGTCCCGATGAGGTGGTCCTTCAGCTCGAGAAAGTCCTCCAGGTCCATGTAAGTTTCCGCGAGTGCCAGGATCTTTTCATCACGCCCCATGATCATCCGGCAGAGCTGTTTCACCATTGCGGCCCGCTCCTCCCCGGATCCCCCGCCCACCGCCATGTCCTCGGCCTTCAGGAAGGTGCGGTCCCAGTGGTCGAGTATCCGCAGGGTGCTCTCCATCCCGCGCTTCTGGATGTGGCGTATCAGCTGGGTCGCCTCGACGCTGTCGATGACCGGCGTGAAGGTCTCCCCTTTCTTCAGATGGGGGAAAAACATCGTCGGTGAATAGCGGTCGAGCACCTTCAGGGGATGGATGTAGGTGCTCTCCTCGCTGTTGTAGACATCTATGAGAAGCTGGGTCGTGTCCCGTATCCGCGCGATGGTCTTGAAGGAATGGCTGTTCCGGAGCAGGGCGAAATAGGCGATGGTATCGAGTATGTACAGGTAGGGGCAGGTGACGCTGAAGAAATTGCCCACCATGATGTCCGTGGCCCAGGCAGGCTGGAGATCCGAGAGGCAGTCGAACACGTAGAATACGTCCCGCCCCTCCTCGGTGATGATGCCGTGGAGCTTCGACGAAAAATTCTCGAATCCCTCCTCCGGATCAAGATCGTACTGCACGCTGCACTGGTGCGGCGAAAGAATGGGATCATGTCCCGCGAACCGTATGTAGACGAGCCTTCTTTTCTCGCTCATCGCAGCGGCGGCGAAGGGAAGGACGAAGCGCTCGTAATCATAGAGGGAGTCGACCTGCCACACGACGTTGTCACCCATGCGCAGCCCGTCGCATACCTCGTCGAAGCTTTTCAAACCCGTGGTGATCTTTTCAAGAGACTTCACTTTTCTCCTCGCCGCTCCCTGCCGGCCTCCCCGTACCGGGCCTTCCGCCCCCCTGACGGGCCGGTTGCATTCACCGCTATTCCTACCTGAAGTATAGATACGAACAATTCAATACAATTTCAAGCATCTTTGTTACGGGGGAGTTACATTTCAGAATGCCGCTCCGCCCGGGGTGACGAATGTTTACCAATTCGATTCCATGCCGCCGGGGCCATGAAAATTGTCGGTTGACGCGTCGAAGTCCCTGGTGTAGAATACCAGCTCCGGACCAGTATTCTCCAGGAGCAGGAATGGATATAATCAAAGATCGCAGCGCCGTTCTCGACGACATCACCACGGTCGCCATTCTCGCGGACGCGGGATGCCGCGCCGGGTGGGAAAAGAATTTTCCCCCGATCCTCGACCACGTTTGGAAAACCCATCGCCCGGGGGCCTTCCTGGCCGCGGGGGACATGTCGCTGAACAGCCACCCGGGGGAATACGAGACGATACTCGGCATGATGGCCCCCTACCCCGCGTTCTTCGCCGCGGTACCGGGCGATCATGACCGGCCGGTAAAAAATTTCATGAAATACTTCGGCGCCACCCGCAAGGTCGTCGACATCGGGGAGTGGCGCTTCATCATGGCCAACACCTCGAACAGGATGTTTTTAAAGAAGGAAGCGGAGTTCATCGAGGAAAACCTCCGCCCGGGGAGCGTGATCCTTTCCCATGTCCCCCCCGAGGCGGAGGGGTGGACCTTCCACTCCCTCTGGCCGCGCTCGTCGGACCGGTTCCTCGCCCTGGTCGACGCGCACCGCGACTGGATCAGGGCGGCCTTCTTCGGCCATATACACGGCTACTCCACCAGGGAACACTCCGGTGTTCCCCTGATCGCGACGGGGGGCATCGCCGAATCGAAGATCGTGAGGAACAACCGGTACGACGGGAACGGGAAGCTCCAGATGATGCTATTCGACGTTCCCACGGGGGGAATCTCTCTCTGCGAGATGCCGTGACGGCGCTCAATTCAGAAAAAACCTCCGCTTGATTAATTTTACATTCCCGAAATATATATTGAAATATATTATTGCATGGACAGACATGAATCATATGTATGATACGATTCGCCGCCGCCCGCTGCGGCGGGACGCGCCAAGGATCACGTGAGGCCCCGCGACATGCCTGAAAGGACGATTGCGGCAATCGAGGGAAGGAGAGACGCCAGAGGATGAATCCCCAGGATCCCGACACCAGGGGGCTTTACCGCACCGAGTACGAGCATGACTCCTGCGGAATAGGTTTCGTCGCCCGGATCAAGGGCGCGCCGTCGCGCGACATCGTCCTCCGCGGCCTCGAGGTGCTGGAGCGCATGGAACACCGCGGTGCGGAGAGCGCGGACAACCGGACCGGCGACGGGGCGGGGATACTGATGCAGATCCCCCATGATCTCTACCGGGAGGAGGTTCCCTCCCTTCCCGAGGCGGGGCGCTACGGAACCGGCCTGGTTTTTCTTCCCCGGGACGACACCGCCGCGGGGCGCTGCATGGAGGAACTCGGCCGCGTGGTCGCCGAGGAGGGACTTCGGATTCTCGCCTGGCGCGAAGTTCCCATTGACACAGGCGTGCCCGGCGAGATAGCCCGATCCTCGGAGCCCGTCATGCGCCAGGTCTTCATTGCCGGTGAAGCGGCGGACCGGGCGGTGCTCGAGAGAAAGCTCTATAGTATCCGGAAATCCATCGAGGCGCGCATGAGGGCCGCGCCCGCGGCGGCCGGCGGTCTCTTCTACATTCCCTCTCTCTCCTCCAGGACGATCGTGTACAAGGGAATGCTCATGCCGAACCAGGTGCGGCGTTATTTCCACGACCTGGAGGACCCCCGCACCGCCAGCGCCGTGGCCCTTGTACACTCGCGCTTCAGTACCAACACCTTTCCCTCGTGGGACCTGGCCCAGCCCTTCAGGCTCCTCGCGCACAACGGGGAGATAAACACCATCAAGGGAAACCGCTTCTGGATGTCGGCGCGGGAATCCCTGTTCTCGTCTCCTGATTTCGGCGGCGATATACGGAAAATTCTACCGGTCATAGAACCGGGGAAAAGCGACTCCGCGTCATTTGACAACGCCCTGGAGATGCTCTATTTCACGGGACGCTCCCTTCCCCACGCCCTCATGATGCTGATACCGGAGTCGTGGAACGAGAAAAACCCCATACCCGAGGAACTGAAATACTTCTACGAATACCACTCCACCTTCATGGAGCCCTGGGACGGCCCGGCCTCCATGGTGTTCTGCGACGGGCGCTACGTCGGCGGGACCCTGGACCGGAACGGCCTTCGCCCCTCGCGCTACGTCATCACGAAGGACGATCTCATCGTCATGGGATCCGAGGTGGGAGTCCAGACCTTTCCGGCCGACAGGGTCGACTACAAGGGCCGGCTCATGCCCGGGAAGCTTCTCTTCGTGGACATGGAACGGGGCAGGATCATACCCGACGAGGAGGTGAAGCGCGACATCTACTCCCGGAAGCCCTACCGTCTCTGGGTCCAGCTGAACCGCAGGGACCTGGATGACCTCGAGGCCCCCGGGGAGGTCGCGATGGCCATTGACGAGGGCTCCCTCCACGAGCTCCAGCTTCTCCACGGCTACACGCGGGAAGACGTTGACACCATTATTCTTCCCATGGCGGAAAGCTCCCAGGAGCCCACGGGCTCCATGGGCACCGACACCCCCCTTGCGGTTTTTTCCGAGCGGCCCCAGCGGCTCTTCAACTACTTCAAGCAGTGCTTCGCCCAGGTGACGAACCCCGCCATCGACCCCATTCGCGAGGAGCTCGTCATGACCCTCACCAGCTATATCGGGTCACAGAAGAACCTCCTCGATGAGACTCCGGAACACTGCCGCATGATCAAGCTGAAGAACCCGGTCTTTACCAACCGCGACCTGGAAAAAATCCGGTCGAGCGCCGACCCCGAGGTCAGCTCCGCCACCATCCCCATCGTATTCCCTGTGAGCGAATCCCCCGGGGGGCTCAGGAGGGCCATGGACGCCCTCTTCGCCAAGGCCGATGAGCTGATCGAGGAGGGCGTCCGCTACCTTATCCTCTCTGACCGGTCCGCCGACCGGGAACACGCCCCCATACCCTCGCTGCTCGCCAGCGCGGGTCTCCATCACCACCTCATACGCACGAAAAAACGCACCCTGGTGGGCCTGATCATCGAAACCGCGGAAGCCCGGGAGGTGATGCACTTCGCCCTTCTGTTCGGCTACGGGGCCGGGGCCGTGAACCCTTACGGCGCCCTGGCCACGGTGCACTCCCTGGTGAGCCGCGGCATCATTGCCGACACGGTCTACCTGAAGGCGGAAAACAGCTACATCAAGGCGGTCAACAAGGGTCTTTTAAAGGTCCTTTCGAAGATGGGGACCTCCACGCTCCGGAGCTACCGCGGGGCCCAGATATTCGAAGCGATCGGCCTGGGGAGCGACCTCGTCGACGAATTCTTCTCCGGCACGGAATCAAGGATCGGTGGCATCGGGATCAACGAAATCGAGCGCGAGGTGCTCCTCCAGCACGACGTCGCCTATGGCGCGCGGCCCGGCCTCCTCGAATCGCGCGGCGCCTACAGCTACCGCCGCGAGGGCGAGCGCCACGCCTGGAACCCGGAATCGATCTACCTTCTCCAGTGGGCCAGCCGTTCCGGGGACTACGCCCGCTACCGCGAGTTCTCGAAGGCCGCCGACGACCTGACGCGAAGGCCCCATTTTATCCGGGGGCTCTTCGACTTCACGGCGCGCGAGCCCGTTTCCCTCGGGGAGGTTGAGCCGGAGCAGGCGATCCTCCGCCGGCTCACCACGGGTGCAATGTCCTTCGGTTCGATTTCCCGGGAGGCCCACGAGACCATCGCGGCGGCCATGAACCAGCTCCAGGGACGGAGCAACTCCGGCGAGGGGGGAGAGGACCCCGAGCGCTTCGCGCCGCGACCCGACGGGACCTGGACCCGGAGCGCCATCAAGCAGGTGGCCTCGGGGCGCTTCGGCGTCACCAGCCACTACCTTGCCAACGCCGAGGAGCTCCAGATCAAGATCGCCCAGGGCGCCAAGCCGGGCGAGGGAGGGCAGCTCCCGGGATACAAGGTGGACCAGGTCATCGCCCGGACGCGCCATTCTACACCGGGGGTCACCCTGATATCGCCGCCCCCCCACCATGACATCTATTCCATCGAGGACCTGGCCCAGCTCATCTTCGACCTGAAAAACGCCAACCCGAAGGCGCGGATCAGCGTCAAGCTGGTTTCGGAATCCGGTGTGGGCACCGTCGCCGCCGGCGTTGCCAAGGCACACGCCGACAATATCCTGATCAGCGGCTTCGAGGGGGGCACGGGGGCGAGCCCCGTCAGCTCCATCGCCCACGCGGGACTCCCCTGGGAGATCGGCCTCGCCGAGACCCACGAGACCCTTCTCATGAACGGCCTCAGGGGCAGGGTGCGCCTCCAGACCGACGGCCAGCTCAAGACCGGGCGGGACGTCGTCACCGCCGCGATACTCGGCGCGGAGGAATTCGGCTTCGGCACCGCCGTCCTCATTGTCCTGGGATGCGTCATGATGCGCAAGTGCCACCAGAACACCTGTCCCGTGGGCGTCGCCACCCAGGACCCGGAGCTGCGGAAGCGCTTCACCGGAAAATCAGAGCACCTGGTCAACTACTTCACCTTCCTCGCCCGGGAGGTGCGGGAGATCATGGCCAGCCTCGGCGTCGTGAAATTCAACGACCTGATCGGAAGGCGGGAACTCCTGCGCGTGCGGGCCGTCGATCACTGGAAGGCCCGCACGGTGCGCCCCGCCCCCCTGCTCCACGTCCCCGAAGGCGCGGGTGAACGCCCCCGCTACTGCGTGGAAACCCAGGTGCACAAGATCGACGACGTCCTCGACACGCGCCTCATCAGCGCGGCGAGCCCCTCCCTGAGCCCCTACGGGAGGATGCCGGTCCAGATCGACATGCCGATCAACAACACCGACCGCGCCGTGGGCGCCATGCTCTCCTACGAGATATCGACCCGCTTCGGAGAAGAGGGACTCCCCGACGACACCATCCAGTGCCGGTTCCGGGGCAGCGCGGGACAGAGCTTCGGCGCCTTCCTCGCCCGTGGCGTCACCTTCAGGCTCGAGGGTGACGCGAATGACTACTTCGGCAAGGGCCTCTCCGGTGGAAGGCTCGTCGTGCTCCCCCCCGGGGGGAGCTCCTTCACGGCGGAGGACAATATCATCATCGGCAACACGGTCCTCTACGGCGCCACCTCCGGCGAGGCCTTCGTGCGCGGCATCGCCGGCGAGCGCTTCTGCGTGCGCAACAGCGGCGCCTTTGCCGTGGTCGAGGGCACCGGCGACCACTGCGCGGAATACATGACCGGGGGAAGGATCATCGTGCTCGGCAGGGTGGGCCGCAACTTCGCCGCGGGCATGAGCGGCGGCATCGCCTACGTCCTCGACCGCGACGGCACCTTCGAGTACTTCTGCAACAAGGGGATCGTCGGCCTGTCCCCGGTGCGGGAATTCGACGACCAGGAATTCATCATCGAATATCTTGAGAAGCATCTCCGCTACACCGGCAGCGCCGTCGCGCGGGATATCCTGGCCGGGTGGCGCGACTACCTGCCGATGTTCGTCAAGGTCCTTCCCTTCGAGTACCGCCGGGCCATGGAGGAGATGAAGCTCGCGAAGATCGACGAAAAGCTCGCCAGGATACGGGAAGAAGAACAGCTCGGAGCGACATATTGATGGGCGATCCGAAGGGTTTCATGAAGGTAAAGCGCCAGGATTCGGGCTACCGTCCCGTGGAGGAGCGGGTCGCCGATTACGGCGAGGTGGAGCGCCTTCTTCCGGATGACGCGAGGCGCCTCCAGGCCTCCCGGTGCATGGACTGCGGCGTTCCCTTCTGCCACTGGGGATGCCCGGTCCTGAACGTCATGCCGGAGTGGCAGGACCGGCTCTACCGCGGCGACTGGGAGGGGGCCCACCGGATTCTCCAGGAAACGAACAATTTCCCTGAATTCACCGGGAGGGTCTGCCCCGCTCCCTGCGAGGCGTCCTGCGTCCTCTCGATCAACGACGACCCCGTCACGATCAGGCAGAACGAGCTCGCGGTGATAGAGAAGGCCTTCTCCCTCGGCCTGGTGACGCCGAGACCCCCGGATGCGCGGAGCGGGAAGAAGGTCGCCGTGATCGGCAGCGGCCCCGCGGGCCTGGCCTGCGCCGATCTCCTGAACAAGGGGGGGCACGCGGTGACCCTCTTCGAAGCTGATGACCGCGTGGGGGGCTATCTCAGGTACGGCATCCCCGACTTCAAGCTGAACAAGGCCATCATCGACCGGAGGGTCGCGATTCTCGTCGAGGAAGGCCTCGTCATACGGACCGGCGTTACCGCGGGTCGCGATCTGCCGGTCCCGCTCCTCAGGAAGGAGTTCGACGCGATCTGCGTCGCCATCGGCGCGCGGGAGCCCCGTGACCTCAGCATCCCCGGCAGGGAACTGGGGGGAATTCATTTCGCCATGGAATACCTGGAACAGCAAAACCGCGTGGTCGCCGGGGACGACATCCCCGAGGGGGAACTCATCCGTGCCTATGACCGCCATGTCGTCGTCATCGGCGGCGGCGACACCGGTGCCGACTGCGTGGGCACCGCCAACCGCCAGGGGGCCAGGAGCATCACCCAGCTCGAGCTCATGCCGCAGCCCCCTTCGAACCGTTCCGAGAAGGAGCCCTGGCCTCTCTGGGCGAAGCTCATGAAAACATCGAGTTCCCACGAGGAGGGATGCGAGCGGATGTGGAACGTGTCAACGAGGCGTTTCTTCGGCGACGACGGAAGGGTGCGGAAGATCGCCGCCGCGAAAGTGGAGTGGGGCATCGACGAAAAGGGCGCCCCCGTCATGACGGATATCCCCGGATCGGGCTTCGAACTGGATGCCGGGCTCGTCCTCATCGCCATGGGGTTTCTCCACCCGGTCCAATCGGGCCTGGTGAAGGAACTCGGCGTGGCCCTCGACGCGCGGGGCAATATCGCCATCGACGAAAACCGGATGACGAGCGTCGAGGGCGTGTTTGCCGCGGGGGACTCATCGAGGGGGGCCTCCCTGGTGGTACACGCCATCCACGACGGAAGGAAGGCGGCGGAAGGGATCGACCGTTTCCTGGCCGGACGATAATTCCCCGCTACCGCGGCTTATCCTCTCCGGGGTGCTGCTTCGCCAGGAGCTGTTTCACGAGATAGAGGTTATTGTAGAAGCTGGATATCCCCCCCACGAAGCGCTCTTTGATCATGCCCCTCGGGAGGGAATCGATGGTCTCTTTAACGCCATCGAGGTTTCGGGAGATCATCCCGATATCGCGCCCGACCCTTTCGGACCCGTGGCTGCGACAGAGCCCCTCGAGGAGCCCCTCCATCCGCGCCACGTCGCCGAGCATTTCACGGTAGGGTCCACGTGCCCCGCCATCGAGGCCATCCAGGATCTTCTCCATGATGCAGATCCTCACCATGCGGTAACCGAAGCGGATGTTGTCCATGTTCCGCTCCACCGAGGAGTCGGGGTAGCGGATGAAATACACCTCCCCCAGGCGCTCCATGTCGTCGGCCGCAAAGGGGAAATCCCCTCCCGTGGCGGCAACGGCGTCCCGGAATTCATCGATGGTGGATGTCGATTCCAGGATTTCCGCGGGTGTCTTTCCCATGGCCGCTCCCCGGTGGCTGTCTCTCCCCCGTGCCGGAAATGACGCCAGGACGGGGCGACCCGGCCATTCATGGCGGCGGCCGGTGAAATCAATGATATCACCGACCCTTCTTCTGTCCATTACTTTACCCGGGGTCGGCACGCGGCCCGGCAATCACCCTCCTGTAGATGCGCCCTTCCCCTGGCGGATAAATTTTACTTGAAATGCATTGCCCCTTCGACGATCATCATACCCGCGTGCAAGGCAAGGGGAGGCCAGGGCAATGGCTGAGGGCTACAGGAATCCGGTTCCCACGGTCGACATCATCATCGAAATTGAAGAGGGCGCCGGCGGGCCGGGCGTCGTGCTGATAAGGCGGAAGAACCCCCCCCACGGGTGGGCCCTCCCGGGCGGCTTCGTCGATTACGGGGAAAGCCTCGAGGACGCGGCGGTGCGCGAGGCGCGGGAGGAGACGTCCCTCGACGTCGATCTCGTGAGGCAGTTTCACACGTACTCCGACCCCTCGAGGGACCCCCGGGGACACACCATCTCAACGGTCTTCATCGCGAGGGCCCGGGGCGTCCCGGCCGGAGCCGACGACGCACTCGAGGCCGGTGTGTTCCGCCTCGACGACCTCCCCGGGCCCCTCGCCTTTGATCACGCCGGCATCCTGAAAGATTACCGCGGGAAGCGTTACTGACCCCGTCGCGCCTTCGGGGCGCGGGGCGGCGCCGGACATCATGAAGGGAGAACGACCATGCCCATCTCCAACACGCTCTTGAAAACCCTCGAGATAACCATGGACACCATTTTCAAGGCGTCGGGAACGGACATCCGCATCCACGGCAGGGAGAACGTGCCGCATCACCCGGTGCTCTACGTGGTGAACCACTTCACCCGCATGGAGACCTTCCTGATGCCCTACATCATAAGGAAAAGCATCGGCAAATACCCGATCTCCCTGGCCTTCAAGGATTTCTTCACCGGCAGGATGGGGGAGTTCATGGAGAGGGTGGGGGCGGTATCCACGACAGACCCGAATCGCGACGCCATACTGGTCGGCTCCCTTCTGACGGACCGGCACCCGGTGATCATCTTCCCCGAGGGCCAGATGATCAAGGACAAGAAGATCGTCGAGAAGGGAAAATTCATGGTCTACAACACGGGTATCCGCCGTCCCCCGCACACCGGGGCCGCGAGGCTTGCCCTCATCTCCCAACTCACGCGGGAGAAAATCCGGCGCTTCAGGGAAAAGGGGGACATGACCAGGGTCAGGGCGTACGCGGCGCATTACGGCTTCAGCGAATCCGACCTCGACCAGATCCTTTCCCGCGAAACCTACATCGTGCCGGTGAACATCACCTATTTTCCTATCAGGGCCCGGGACAACGCGATACAGAAGCTCGCGGAGCGCCTCGCCGGGGAGCTCTCGGACCGCTTCAGGGAGGAACTCGAGGTGGAGGGCACCATGGTCACCGGGGGAGTGGACATCGACATCAACTTCGGCCCGCCGTTGCCCGCCGGCCGCTACCTCTCCTCGCGGAAGGAATTCCGCCGCGTACTCGACGATGACGCGCTCTACATGGATCCCGTCGAGCTTCGCGATCTCCGCTTCCTGAAAAAGCTCACCGTGGGGTTGATGCAGGACTACATGGCGGGCATCTACGGCATGACCACGATCAACCACGACCACATCTTCTCCTACATCCTGAGCCGCTACCGGAAGAACCGGATAGACGAAAACGACTTCAAGAACCGCGCGTTCCTCGCCGTGAACAGGCTCCTTACCACGGGGATCAGGAATTACCACACCTCCCTGGAGCGGAAGCAATTCTATCTCCTGACGGACGATTACCATGACAAGTACCAGGATTTCATCGAAACGGCGACCTCGGACGGTCTCATCACGCTCCGGGACGGCGTCATTACAAAAAACGCGCGCCGCTTCACCCGTCTCTACGACTTCCATTCCGTGCGCCAGGACAATATCGTTGAAGTGTTAAAGAACGAGATCGAGCCCCTGGAACGGTTCACCCGGGAGATCGACCGCATCATGCGGAGGCCCCCGTTTTTCATAAGGAGACGCATACGGAAGCATTTCATCAGGCTGGACAACCAGCTATTCGAAAACGATTACCGGAAGCACTATATCGAGGGCGAATCGAAGCCGCCGGAGATCGGCCGGCCCTTCCTGCTCCCCCGCTTTTTCGGCCGCCGCGGCGTGATCCTGGTCCACGGCTACATGGCGGCACCCGAGGAGATCCGCCCCCTGGCGGAATACCTCCACGGGAAGGGATACGTGGTCTACGGCGCGCGGCTCCGGGGACACGGAACGGCGCCGGAAGACCTGGCAACGAAAAAATGGAAGAAATGGTACGATTCCGTGAGCCGCGCCTACATCATAATGAAGAACAGCGTCCCTGCCTTCGCCGTCGCGGGCTTTTCCACCGGGGCGGGGATCGCCCTGCTCCAGGCGGCGAACAAGCCGGGGCGATTCAGGTGCGTCATCTCCATCAACGCCCCCCTCAGGCTCCAGAACATCTCCTCGCGCCTCTCATCGGCGGTGGTGCTCTGGAACAAGTTTCTCGGCAAGCTCCGCGTAAGCCGCGGCAGGATGGAATACGTCACCAACGAGCCGGAGAACCGTCACATCAACTATTTCCGCAATCCCGTGTCCGGCGTGAACGAGCTCGGGAAGCTGATGAAGGAGGTGGAGGGCTCACTCGAAGGGATCACGGACCCCGTCCTGGTGATCCAGGGATCCGACGACCCCGTCGTCAATCCCGTGAGCGGTCTCGAGATATACGAGCGGCTCGGCACGAAAAGGAAACAGATCTTCCGGGTATTCTCGAACCGTCACGGCATCCTGAGGGGCCGGGAGTCGGAACAGGTCTTCAGCCGGGTGCGCGATTTCCTGAAGGAGATGTTCGGCGCCTGAAGGCGCCGGTCATATCGCGAGCACCGTGATCTCCACGCGGCGGTTTTCCGCCCTTCCCTCCTCGCGCTTGTTCGTCGCGATGGGCCGCGTCTTGCCGTAACCCTTCGCCACGAGGCGGTTCCGATCGATGCCGTGCTTCACCAGGTAGCCGACCACGGACTGGGCCCGGCGCATGGAGAGGGCCTGGTTCGCCCTGTCGGATCCGATGTTATCGGTGTGCCCGCTGATCTCGACCTTCATGGAGGGGTTTTCCCTCATCAGGGCAATGATGCGGTTCAGCTCGTACTTTGACTCCGCCATGAGATCGGCGCTCCTGAACTTGAAGAACATGTTCTTCAGCACGATGCCGGCCCCCACCATGATCGGCTCCAGGAGTATGTCCTCGTTGATCTCCTTGTAGCGGTCAAGTCCCATCAGGTCGATTTTCTTCGAGTGGAAGAGATAACCGGGGCATTTCACCGAAAAGTCGCATACCTTCCCCTTGTTCAGGATGACGATATACGCCCCGTCTTCCTTGTTGCTCTTGATGGTGATGGGCCGGTCGTCCCTGTTGACGTCCGTGATGGTGAGCTCGGCGTGGAGCGTCTTTTTCGTGTTGCGGCGGTCGCGCACCACGCCGCGGACGACGACGACGCTGGTATGCCTGAGCTTTTCGGGGATCGGCACCGAAACGATCCTTCGCATCCCCTCGGGGCCCTTCTCTTCCTTCGCGTCCATGGCCCGGGCGTAGTACATGATATCCCCCGAGGCCGGGATTGCGATGAGGCTGTCCTCCCCGGGGGTGTTGATGAAGCTTCCCAGGTTCACCGGGGCGCCCCAGCCCCCCTGCTCGGTGCGCTCGATCTTGTAGAGATCATACCCGCCGTACCCCCCCGGCCTGGTGGAACTGAACACCAGGGAAAGGTTGTCGGCCAGGATCACCGGCCCGAACTCGCAGTAGCTGGTGTTGATGGGGGCCGGCAGTTTTTTCGGCTCGGACCATGCCCCGTCGACCTTCTCGGAAAAGAAGATGCCCAGCTTTTCCCTGCAGGCGCTTTTCCCGTCGCATTCCTTCGTAAAATAAAGGGTGTTCCCGTCGGGAGAGAGGGAGCCGAATCCCTCGTACCCCGGCGAGTTCACCGGCGCCCCCAGGTTGACCGGCTCATTCCACTGGTCCCCCGTGCGCTGCGCTATCCAGAGGTCGGCGTTCCCGAGGCCTCCCTTCCTGTCCGATGTGAATATCAGGTAGTTCTGGTCGTAGGTGATGAAGCAGCCCCCGTCGTTGAAGCTTGAATTGATCCGGTCGAGGGACACGGGCTTGCTCCACTGGTCGAAGACCTTCTGCTTGGCGTAGATCCGATAGCTCTTCGCCTTTTCGATGTCCGCCTGGAATATCATGGTCCGCCCGTCGGCCGATATCGTGGGGCTGTACTCGGAATAGCGGTGGCGCGGTTCGCCTCCCGTGGCGCAGGAAAGCGCAATGGCGGCAATGCCGCAAAGCGTCAACAGCGCGGGCATGATCTTGTCAATTTTCATTCAACGGCCTCCCTCTCATCGCGCGGGTTCCGGCGCGTACACTCCTCGGGCAAGAACCGGCAAAGGCTCCCCGGCCCGGATGCGTCATGGTCCTCCTGGATTGCGTCGGCGTTGACGACGGCTCGGGCGCCCGGCATGGAATTCTGATGGTTGCGATACGGAGATAGGATGGATTGCCGCACCTTCCCTGTCAAGCAACAAAACTGACATTTCAGTCTTCCAGAAGGAACGCCAGGAGGACAAAGGAGGCCAGGGAAAAGAGGGTGGCGGAGTTCCAGACCCCCCCCATCCCCCACTGCGCATAGGCAATGCCGGCAAGGAAGGGACCCGCGGTCTGCCCCAGGCGCAGCACCATGGAATTCATCGACATGAACATGCCGCGCTGTTCCATGTCGGAACCGCCCGTGAGCCTGTTCTGTATGCTCGGAATGGCGATCCCGCCGGCGAAGCCGTAGAGGAGAACCGGCGGGACCATCAGGAGCATGCGGTCGGCGAGAAAAATGGCAAAGCACGATACGGCGTACATGAGGATGGCGGCGATGATGACCCTTCTCGACCCGAAGCGCCGCGTGATCCTCCCCAGGTTGAATGCCCCGGCAATCGTCGTCAGGGACGCGGCGGCCATCATGAGGCCGATGACCAACGGCGCGGCGCCGAAACGCTCGTGCATCAGGAAGGGCATGTAGGAGAGGAAGGCGCCGTACATCACCGTGAAGAAGGCAAATGTCGCCCAGTAGGAGGTCAGGACCCCGCCGCGCGTGATGGAACGCATGGATGTGAAGAGGTACGACCGCATGGGAGGCGGCGCCGCGGGTTCAGGGTTTCTTAGCCCCACCATGACCGCCAGGGCGACCGGCAGGGCCAGGGAGGAAATCAGGAAGGGATAGCGCCATCCCAGGAGCGCCAGCGCTCCGCCGATGGCGGGATAGGTCATCGTCCCCACCCCGAGAACCGACGAGTTGTAGCCCAGGGCCGCCGTGCGGGCATTTCCCTCGAACATGTCGCCGATCACGGTCTGATTCAGGCCCCCCAGGGACGCCGCGCCCACGCCGTTGGCGAACCTGAGGAGGAGAAGGACGGTGTAATCATCCGTGAAGGCGCATGCCGTTCCCGCGATCCCGAAGAGGAGGAGTGAGGGCACGATGACCCTCTTCCTGCCGAACCGGTCGGCCAGCATTCCCATGAGGGGCGAAAGGACGATGCCCGGAAGGGTAAAGACCGTGATGAGCATCACGACCTTCTCCTCGGTGAGCGCAAGGTCCCGCGCGATCAGGGGAAGCGCGGGGGCGATCGACGTCACCCCTATAACGGAGACGAGGGTGACGCCGAATATGATCCGAAGATCCGGGCTTCGAAGGACGCGCCGGTCCCGGTCAGCACTCACCGGCTACGCCGACTCCCTTGAGTTCCCTCAGGCCGATGCGCCGTTCCGCGGCGCGCAGGATCTCGCCCAGCATGCCCGTATAGGAGATGTCGATGATGCGTGCCATCTTCGCCATGTGGCCGTCCCAGCACCATCCCGGATTGGGGTTCACCTCGAGTATCTTCGGCGTCCCCTCCGCGTCGAGCCTCCAGTCGAAGCGGCAGTAGTCGCGGCATTCCAGGCGCTCGAAAAGCTTCAGGCAGCACTCCACCACGAACTTCCTGGTGTCCTCCGAAATATCTGCGGGAATCGACCGCACCTTCCAGTAGGGGGAATCGGGGAGCCACTTCGCCTCGTAGCCGCAGATCCTCGGGAGCTCCGGCGGCAGCATGGAGTAGTCCTCCTCGATCACAGGAAGGACCCGGTACGACTCCGGAAGGTTGCCGATGATCCCCACGCTGATATCCTTGCCGCACAGGAATTCCTCCACCAGTACCGGCTTGTCATACCCGAGCTTGTCCCGTATCTCGGAGATGGCGCTCACGAGCTCGTCAATCGTGGTCGCCACGCTCCGCTGGTTGATGCCGAAGCTCGAATCACCCATGTTCGGCTTCACTATCACGGGGAACCCGAAGGGCAGGTCGAAGGCGTTGTCCTCGGGCTTGATGAAGATCCCGCTGGCGACCGGTATCCCCATCTCCTTGGCGATCCCGCGCACCAGGGACTTGTCGTAGCAGAAGGCGAGGCACTGGGGGCCCGATCCGGTATAGTCGATGCCCAGTATTTCGAGAAGGGAGGGCACGTGAAGCTCCTTGCGCGCGTCGTTGCAGAATCCCTCGTCGCAGAGATTGAAAACGAAGTCGGTGTTTTTTTTGACGCGCAGCAGGTCGTTAATGAGGGAATCATGATTGTTGATATAAGTGAAATTGTAGCCCCCCAGGTCTTTCAGGGCGTCCTTCAACTGGTCGATGGTGTAGAAGTCGTCGTCGTCGAATACCAGGGAGGGCTTGAGGGTATCGTTCTTGGACGGATCTCCGAGTAACACCGCCACGTTCCTGATGTCGGTCTTCCGGTGGCGCGCCGGTGTCCAGCTCTTCTTCACCGTGGCGCTCATGATGATCCGCTTCTCCATCATCCCGAGGTCCTGGTTCCTGAGTGAATCCGTTTCCATGCCGCCGTGGAATCCGATGTCGCTGAAGCCCGCCGCGTTCATGAGCTCCTGCATGCTCTCGCCGTTGTAGAGCCTCTCGGCGTAGAACTGGTCGGCTATTACCCCCTTGCTCACGTGGGTCACCACCTCGCGCGAGATCAGTCTCTGCTTGTCAACGGATATGGAGCGCTCCCGGCACACGAAATGGTTCCTGTCGATCCATTCCCACGACCTGGGCTGGTAATTCCTCCGGAGGAAGTCGCCGTCCGCCACGTCCACGAGGAGCCGTCCCCGGGGCTTGAGGACCCTGAACACCTCGCGGAGCACGCGGAGGTCGTCGTTCACGGTCTCGAAGTAGCCGAAGCTGTTCCCCAGGATCAGTATCACGTCAAAGGTATCCGGACGGTAGGGAAGCATCCTGGCCTCTCCCTCGCGGAATTTAACGCTCAGACATTCCTTTTTTGCGCGCCCCTTGGCGCGCTGGATCAGGTACCGGGAGCGGTCGAGTCCCTCGACGTTCCTGAAGCCCCTCCGGGCAAGCTCGAGGGAATGCCTCCCCTGGCCGCAGGAAAGGTCCAGGATGCGGTCATCGGGGGCGAGGGAGAGAATCTCCGTGAATTGCGCCACCTCCCTCCTGGTCATCTCCTGGTCCTCCACCACGTCGGCGTCGGTCTTGAGATAGACGGAATTGAATATCCTGCTCCACCAGTCCGGGTTGACGTATTCCTCCAGGTTCGACACGGGGCCGTAGGATTTCCTGGCGGTTCCGTTCTTCTGCTTTACCGACATTGACCCGTTCATTGAATCTTTCATCGTTTCGGTGTTCCTCCCGATTTAATCATTCATGGTGCCATATGCCGACGCATCGGACCGTCCACGGGCCCGGTGTGCGGATGGTTTCAGTGCTGGTAACGGGGGCGGCGTGTTGCCGCGCGTGGAGGTAAATCGCCGGTTGCCCCGGCGAAGGCGTGTTAAGGGAAAAAAAAACGCGGGGTCCGTTTCTCCCGAAAGGGCCCGCTCCCGCGGGGGGGATCCCCCCGCCTGTACGCAATCCCGATCCTCAGGGTCCTCTTTCATGAGGCCGCCGGGACCGGGAAGAAACGCCGGCAGCGCATGGTCAACGCTCCCTCTTCATGTTTCTATCCTCGTTCACTCCAACGAATCCGGGTGCGGTGTTCCCGCTCCCGGTCGATTCAAAACAATATACAACAATCCATGGAAATTTCAATAAAAAAACAGGTTGCCGCCCTGTAACGGGCCGGGGCCCCGCGGTCCAGAGGCGACATAACGGGAAAGGGCCCCTCCCGGCAAAAAAAAGCAACAACAAAAATTTCCCGTGCTGAAATTTCTGCCGCCCCTATTCCATCGCGGCGGGCGGTATGACATCCGCGCCGTGGCGTTCACGGGCCGACGTGAGGCGCCCCCGCAACATCTCCAGGGAGGAGTAGAACTCCTCCGGTATATCGTCCTCGGCGCGGTACGCCTTTTCAACGCGGTCGAGCTTCTCCAGAAATCGGTCGACGCGGATGGCGAACTGGGTGTCGTAATCGGCCCGGGTGAATTCCCGGTTGAAGACGGTTTTGAAGAGGTCCCGGATGTCGTCGTAGCGCGGAATGAAGCCGATGGGGGTTTCCACCGCCTCGTACTCCCCGTGGACACGGCCCTCCATCCAGAGAAGCCATACCTTTTTGTCGACCTTCTCGTTCAGGAACTTCCCGTCCACCTTGAGGAAGTAGTTCGTGGCGAACACCAGGGGCTTCCGGTCCAGGTCCGCGCCGAAGCGGAGGTGGTTCCTGAGATAAAGGCCCAGGGGAACCACCAGGAAGTCCAGGTTTGCCATGGGGGAAAGCTCCCGCACCCCCACGGCGCCCAGGGTCGCGGCCGTGGTCTCCGACTCAAGGGAGGCGCCGATGAACACGCCATGGTCCCAGTCGAAGCTCTGGTAGACCGGCACGGAGGTGTCGGAATCCCTGCCCCCGTAGATGACGGCGCTGATGGGGACCCCCTCGGGGTCATCGAGCATCGGGTCCACGTTCTCGAGCTCGCTCAGCCGGATGGTGTAGCGGGCGTTCTTGTGCGCCGCCAGTATCTCGTTCCCCTTCGCGTCCTTCTTCCCCTTCCTCCACTGGCCGGAGAAGTTCTCCCCCTCATCGGGGAGGGGACGCCCCATGCCGAGCCAATAGGGCACGCCCTTATTGACCAGGACGTTCGAGAAGATCAGCTCCCGCGGCGTCGTGAGGGCCTCGTAGATCACCGGGTCGTCCACCTCGTTGACGTCCTCGATGATGCCGAAGATCCCCTGCTCGATGTTGACGGTGTAGGCCCTGCCGTCCGCCCCCTTGCGGATGTAGGCGATGTCGTCGCCCACGATGAGCTGGCCCGGCACCATGGCCGTTGAGGTCTTGCCGCAGGCGCTCGGGAAGGCCCCGGTGAAGTAGGTGACGCGGCCCTTTCCCTCGGGCCGCACGCCCATGATGAACATGTGCTCCGTGAGCCAGTCCTCCTGGTTCGCCTTGTGGATGGCGAGCCGGAGAGAGAGCTTCTTCAGGCCCACGCTGTTGCCCGCGTACTGGTTGTTCACGGTAAGGACGCGGCGGCCCTTCAGGTCGATGTAAATGCGCCGGTCCTGGACGTTCCTGGTGTTTCCCCGTTCGTCGAGTTTACCGGCGGAGTGGACCAGGTAGAAGAAGTCGTCGGAGCCGTTGAGCTTTTTGAACTGCTCGTAGCCGGTGCGGTAGAGCAGGTCCTCGCTGTGGGCCACGTAGGCCGAGTCGGTGATCTGGAGCGCGGCGATGGAAAAACGGCTGTCCAGGGGCCCCAGGCAGAAGAAGCGGACAAAGCACTCCTTCCCCTTCATGATGCCGTCCATGATCCCGGTTATCTCCTTGAGGCCCTCCTCGCGGTCCTTCACGTCGATGATGCTCGATAGTTTCACGTCCGGCGTCACCAGGATGCAGGTGTTCTTCTTGTCGCGGCCCTGGTCCTGGATGCCGTCGAAGTGTATGGTGTGGCCCTCCATGGCGAGGAGCCGCTCCTCGCCGAGCTCAACGGCCCGGGCGCGGATATAGGCGATATCCTTCGGATCGTCGGTGATGACGGTAACCCGCTCCGGTTTGCAGAGATTGACGTACTCCTCGATGATGCGTTCAGCGTGGGTGTTTCCCAGGTACTCGATCTTTTTAAGGTTCTCCGCGCTCAGGACGCTGCTGTCAATGTTCATGCTCGTCTCCTGTGTCTGTGTGGCACCGCAGCTTCCGTAAATCAACCGCCGGGGGGGTACTGTCATGCTTGGAGGCCCCGCCCCGCGGGGAAAGCCCCGCCGTGGTCCGGGAAGTGAGGTGCGTGATGTATAAAGAACGTCAAAAACTGCGGCGGGACCGCCCGGCCGGGCACACCCGGGGAACAATTTTCAGCAACCCTAAAAACATGAGGAAAAAAAGCAATGATAATTTATTGGATATTGGATTTTAACAATTTCCCGGATGGCCGCCGGCACTCCGTTACCGCGGGTGCCCCGCACCTTCCCTGGACCGGCATGCCCTTCCCCTTTCCCGGGCAAGGGTTTTTAAAAATTAGTATTGATTTTTTAAATCCGCCATACTAGCGTGACCCCGGTGATTAAACATAGATAAAGAAAAAGATACAGAAGGAGGATTGCGCCCGATGACCGTCCTTTCCCCGCGCGGGGATTTCACTTCATAAGCGACACCGCACTCTCCCGGCGTGATGGTAATCCTCGAAGCGGGGATACCGCGCTGACGCGGGGGAATGCACGATGGATCATGGAGAGCGCCATGCCCGCGGGGTCGGTGGACACCGCCGGCGGACGATAGATCAATTGCGCACGGCAGCACCATAATTACGGAGGACACGATGAACGCGTTCAAACCAACACTACTATTTCTTCTCATCGCCGCTTTTTCCTCGATCGGCCTTGCAGAGTCGCCTGAGGAGGTCGGCACGCGGCTCATGAAGCAAAATGACGACCGTCCCGTCTTCGAACGGGTGAAAAACACGGCTGAGCTCAGGATTTACAGCGCCAGCGGCCAGCTCAGGTTCACCAAGAAGCTGATCATGGGCGCCTACACCGAGAACATGGGAACGCCGAACCAGGTTGAAAAATACATTACCTACTTCATGGCGCCCCCGGACGACATGGGAAATTCCTACATGGCCTACAACTACAAGAACAGGCCGGATGAAAAGTATCTCTACCTGAAGGGAATCCGGAAGGCAAAGAAGGTGACCGGCGCGGACAAGAAGCTCTCCTTCTTCGGCAGCGATTTCACCAACGGCGACATGGGCAAGCCGGACTTTCTCGAGTGGAAGTACCGCTTCATCGGCGACCGCAAGGTCACCTTCAAGGGAAAGGAATTTGACTGCTACGCCGTCGAGGCCCTGCCCGCCAGCGAAAGCCTGAAACGCGAGCTGGGCTACGGAAAGAAAATAACCTTCATGGAGAAAAAGACGCGTCTTACCCTGATGCTCGAGTATTATGACGAGAACATGACCAAGTGGAAGGTGATGCGGCTCCTCTCCTTCACCACGGCGAACAACGTCAAGGGCGAGAAGGTCTACTACGAGACCGGCCTCGAGCTGAAGAACGTGAAAACGGGATCGCGCTCGGAACTCCATTTCCTCGATCCCAAGTTCGAGGCGGCGTCGAATCTCCGCACCGACATCTTCACCATCCAGTACCTGACCCGGAAATGGTGGTGATGCCCGCCGCGGCGCCCGGAAGCCCCGGTGGCTTCCGGGACGGCCCCGCTGGGAAACATAACAATATTTTGGAGGATTGCATGAAATCGATACGAATCGCGGTCATCACAATAATGGCCCTTATCGCCGCGACGACGGCCCGCGCCCAGCTTGACGATCTCGCCGACAAGCCCGCGGACACGGCGGCCGCCACCGCGGCGGAAAAGGACGTCACCTTCGCGCTCCACGGCTACGCCCAGGCGAACCTGGTCGTCTCACGGAACAACATGGGCATCAGCGGAAACCCCTGGCTTGACGCCCGCTACGAGTTTCCCCGGATCGGGGCCACGCTTCAGCTCGAGCTCGAGGCCAACGCCTCGGACGTCGCCCACTTCTTCTCCGCGGTGCAGATCGAGTACAACGCCGCGGGGGAAAAGACCAACTTCCCGAAATTCTACTACCCGAACGCCTTCATGCAGTACACCTACTTCATGAGCAAGGCCGACTTCGACCGTGGGGAGATCTATAAATATCCCACGATCAACGTGCGGGAAACCTACATAGACCTTTACGGGAAGCACGTCACCTTCAGGGTGGGCCAGCAGATCATTTCCTGGGGCGAGATAGAAGGGATCGAGGCGCCCTCGGACATCGTGATCCCCTGGGATTACACCACCATGAGCAATTACTTCGAGTACTCCCGCATCGGCGTGACGGCGGCGAACCTGAGCTTCCACTTCGCCAAGCAGCAGCTCCAGCTCATCTGGATACCGATAGCCCAGCCCGCGAAGCTTCCCCTGGACTCCCTCTACAAAAGGGGCGTCACCTCCATCAAGCGGCGCGGCTTCGAGGTGCGGAACGGCGAGTACGCGGCGCGTCTCTCCGGCTCAATCGGCACCCAGTTCCGCTATGGCCTCGGCTTTCTCTACGGCTTCGACGACATGCCCGACACCAGGGTGCGGATGCTGGGTCAATTCCAGACCATACCGCCTCTGCCGATAGACGTCTTCATCCCCCAGGTTGTCCTCACGGAAATGTACTACAACCGGATCTACCAGCCGTCGCTGGACCTGGGGATACAGATCGGCGAGATACTCTCCTGGAAGGTCTCGGGGAACGCGCAGATCACCAGGGATTTCTGGGGGAAAAGCGACCTGGTCAAGAACTCCACGGTCACCTATCTCACGGGACCGGAAACGAGCAACATCTTCTGGAAGATATACCTCGGCTTCTACGTCGGTCAGCAGTGGGTGCTCAATTACACGGCCCCGGCTGCTCCCGCGGATACCCTGTTCCTGATTAATTCCGGCAAGCTTCCGAACGAGAAGATCCTCGAGGGCTACGGACAGAGTCATCCCTACCGCTGGATGGTTTCGAGCAACATCCAGCGGAGCTTCCTGGCCAACGACACCCTGGACTTCCAGGTCCGCTTCGCCCTTTACACGGATCCCAAGCTCCAGGAGTGGAACTACGTGGTCTATCCCTACTTCATGTACAAGTTCGCCAACGGCGTGAGCACCTCCCTCGGGTTCGTCTTCGCGAACCGCCAGGGCGACTCCCGCAACATGATCGTTTCGGAGACCCGCTATTCCTTCTGACCCACCGGGCCGGCGCGGGGACCCCCCGCGCCGGCCGAATTGTTGTTGCAATTACGCGCGGCCTCCTCACGGATGATATCCGCCGGGGCGGCCCTGCCTCCCGGGACGCCACGGAACGATCGCCCGACATGGAACAGCTCCTCAACGACATCATCGAGTTTCTTCTTCCAAAAAACGACCTCTTCCTTTATATATTTCTCTTCCTGAGCGCCATGGTGGAAAACCTCTTCCCGCCGGTCCCGGGCGACACCGTGACCGCCTTCGGCGCTTTCCTCGTGGGAACCGGCAGGCTCTCCTATTTCCTGGTCTACGCCGCCACGACGATCGGGAGCGTCCTCGGTTTCATGGTCCTTGTCCTCGCCGGCCGGTTGATCAACCGCGAGTTTTTCATCAAGAGGGACTACTCCTTCTTTTCTGCGAAAAGCATCATGGATGCCGAGCGGTGGTTCTCGAAGTACGGGCTCTTCGTGGTCCTCGCCAACCGCTTCATGCCCGGGATACGCTCCGTGATCTCCCTCGTCGCGGGCATTTCCCGGCTGAACCTCGCGTGGGTTTTCTTCCTGGCGACCCTGAGCGCCTCGGTCTGGAACCTGATCTGGATCCACGCGGGCTTCATGCTGGGTAACAACTGGGAAGTCGTGCGGGAGAATGCCGGCCGCCTCATCAGGCAGTACAATATCGCCGCGGGCATCATCATCGCCCTTCTCATCGCCCTTGCGTTTGTATACCGCCTGCGCGCGTCGCGCAGGCGCGGAGACACCGCCGGGAAAGCCGGGGAAAATTCGGGCGAATAAGTGCCCATTTCAAAAAATTTATCCAAAAAAATACTTGTTTTTTTATGGCGCCCTCTGGTATGTGGTTATTGCTCGAACCAGGCGTAGGAGACACGCGGGTCTTTAATTCCTGATGGTTCGATCAATCCCGTATGGCCAAAATCAACAAGGCGCTCATCAGCGTTTCCGACAAGTCTGGAATCGTTGAATTTGCCTCAGAATTGGCGCGGTATGACGTGCAATTCATATCGACGGGGGGCACGGCCAGGCTGCTCAGGGAGAACGGCCTCGAGCTGATGGACGTGTCCGATTATACCGGTTACCCGGAGCTGATGGACGGAAGGGTGAAGACCCTCCATCCAAGGATTCATGGCGGGGTCCTGGGGGACCGCTCCAACGAGGAGCACCTCCACGAGATGGACCGGTACAATATTGAAAAAATTGACATGATCATCGTCAACGTCCCCCCCTTCCGCCGGGGCGACGCCGACGAAGAGGCCGCGTTCATGAACGTGATGGGCGGCATCGATATAGGGGGCACGGCCCTCATTCGCTCCGCCGCGAAGAACTTTGAAAGCGTCACCGTGGTGGTGGATACCGACGATTACCCCGCGGTGCTTGAGGAGATGCGGAACCAGGGCGGCGCGGTGTCCCAGGAAACAAACCTTCGCCTCGCGGTGAAGGCTCTTGAAAGCACCTCGCGGTACGACGGCATGGTATCCGATTATCTGCGCCAGAAGGTCCTGGCGGGTTCATTCTGAAAACAATATTGTGATTCCCGGTAACGGTACTAAGGGACTCATCGATACACCGGCGAAGACCAATAACAAATAATAAAAATTTGCGGAGGTAGTACATGGCAGAAGTCACGCTTAAAGAGATCTATCCGGTGCCTGAATCGTTCAGGAAAAAGGCATACATCAAGAGCCGCGATGAATACGAGAAGCTGTGGAAAGAGTCGCTTGCCGATCCGGATGCCTTCTGGGCGAAGATCGCCGAGGATTACGTTACCGGGTTCAAAAAATGGGACAAGGTCCAGGACTGGA